>JAKFYB010000003.1 GCA_021731085.1 Dehalococcoidia bacterium | reverse complement strand
TCATGCGTTCGATGATCTCTTCGAGGATCGGCTTCTCGCCGATCGGTAGGAGGGGCTTGGGGATTGTGTACGTGAGGGGGCGGAGGCGGACGCCGCGGCCGCCGGCGAGGATCACGGTTTTCATCGGCGGCACCTCGTGCGCAACGAGCGCGCGGGCTGAAGGCTCGCGCTACGGTCGTATGTGGGCCTCATACGGCGTATTCCTTCGGGCGGTAAAGGTCGATGTGGTCGCGGATCCAGTCGACTGTCTTGCGCAGGCCGTCGTCGAGCGATGTTTCGGCGCGCCAGCCGGCCAGGCGTTCGGCCTTTGAGCTGTCGGAGAGCAATCGCGACACCTCGCTCGCCTGCGGTCGCATGCGTTGTTCGTCGGACTCCACCTCCAGCTCGCGGCCGGTGATCGCGGCGATCTTCACGACGATGTCGCGGATAGCGATCTCCTTGCCGGAACCGGCGTTGATGACTTCGCCGATCGCCGCCTCCGCGCCGCCGATCTGGACGAACGCGCGCGCTGTGTCCTCGACGAACGTGAAGTCGCGCGTCGTGTCGACGGTGCCGAGCTTTAGCGCGGAGCCGCTGACAGCCTGGGCGATGATGGTCGGAATGACGGCGCGCGCGGACTGGCGAGGGCCATACGTGTTGAAGGGCCGGATGATGGTCACGGGCAGCCCAAACGACTTTGCGAAACTGACGCCCAGTGCGTCGCCCGCAATCTTCGTCGCTGAGTACGGGGACTGTGCCTGTAGCGGATGCTCTTCGTCCATCGGCACGCGGATCGCGGAGCCGTACACCTCGCTCGTCGACGTGAGGACGATGCGTTCGAGCGCGCCGAGTTCTTTCGCCGCGAGCAGGACGTTTGATGTGCCTACGACGTTCGTATCGATGACCTCTTGCGGGTGCTCGTAGGAGTACGGGATGCCGATGAGGGCAGCGAGGTGGAACATAGCATCGGCGCCGCGCATCACCTCGCGCACGGCATCGAAGTCGCGCACGTCGCCGAGCGTGATGGCCACGTTGTCGATGATGTCGGGCGCCATGAGGTCGAGCGCGCCGCGCTGGCCGCGCGACGTGTAGCGCAGCATCGCACGCACGTTCGCGCCGTCGCGGACAAGGCGCTCGACGACGTGGCTGCCGATGAAGCCACCCGCGCCCGTGACGACGACGGTCTTACCCGCGAATTGCACGCCAACCTCGTTTCAGCAGCCGTACGGCCAGTCCGCCGACCGCGATCAGCGCAAGTATGACGCAAACGATCGCCCACATATAGAGCGTCAGGAGCAGCGCGAGCCTGAAGTCGACGCTCGTCGTGACGGCGATGAGTATGGCGACCAGCGGCGAGGCAAGCAGTAGCCACGCGGAGAGCCGCAGCCAGTGGCTCGCGACGGGGTTCATGCGGTTGGCGCGGACGGCGGCGCGCCGGGGGAGCGGAGATAGGACAACGGCGTGCGGTCGCCGGCGATGGTGCGCCAGTGCTCGGCTGTGAGCAGCCAGAGCGCGGCCAGGCCACGGCCGGCGAAGACGGTGATCGGGATGTAGAGGGCGTAGTGATAGCGCGGGTCGCCGATGAAGAGCACGCCGAATGTGATGATGTAGAACGGCAGGATGCCGAACACCGCCCAGAACCGCGGGTCGCGCTGGCGCCACCACATGGGCGCGGAGGCGAGCGCGATGGCGATCAATCCCCAGAAGACGAACGTCGAGAGTCGGATCAGGCGGTCAGCGCCCTCCGCCCCGAACCAGGGCTTGTTGCTCTGGAGCCATGTAACGCCGGCTTCGTCGCTGCGGAACAGCCGATACAGGCGCTTCGGCACAAGGCGCAGTTCGTCGACGGGGTGTTCGAGCGCCCACTCGCGTGCGAGGCGTGAGCCCTCGCGGTTGGACTGCAGTTCGATTTCCTTGCGTGGCAGGCCGGCGAATTGTGCTTCGAGCTGGCCGGTGGCGATCAGGCTGGGGCCGCCGTCGGTATCGGGGTTGTGGCCCTGGTACGTGACGCGCCCGGCGCCTGTCGTGCCAACGATCACTTCGTCCATGACGGCGGCGTTGCGCAGGGTCCATGGCACGACGACGAGCGCGGCACCCGCGGCAAGCGCTGCGAGCGGCAGCGCTGCGTGTTTGCGGTAGCGCCACAGCACCAGCAACGCCAGCACGCCTCCGTACGCGAGGAACTCGCCGCGCACGTAGCCAGCGAACGCGGTGAGGGCGCCGAGCCCGAGCACGATCGCTAGCATCCCGTGCGATGGCGGCGTTTCGGCTTCATCCGGATCGAGCACTGTGTACACCGAGATCGCGAGGACGAGCGCCAGCAGGAAACCAAAGTACGTCTCGGACAGCAGGATTGATGTGAACAAGATGTGGGACGGCATCATCGCGAGCGCCAGTCCGGCGAAGATCGCTGACGTCAGGTCGAACAGGCGGCGCGCGATGAGGAAGACGAGCACGCAGGTCAGCGAGCCGAGGAGGACATTGAGCAGATGTGCGGCAGTTACTGAGTCGCCGGTGACCGCGTAGAGCGCGGCCAGCGTTACCGGGTAACCCCACGGCCAGAGCGCGGTCGGTGAGAGTTCGCTTTCGCCGGGATAGATGGGACTGCCGTCCGCGGCTACCCAGACGTTGGGATCGAAGACGTATCCTTCGCCGTTCGCGAGGTGCCGCGCCGTCGTGTCGTACCAGACGCTGTCGTCGAAACGGCCGTCGCGCGGGTCCGGGTGCGCGTAGGCGACCATCGCGAGTCGCACGACAAGCGCGATCGCGAAGACGGCAAGTAGCCACTTGCCGTCGGTAAAGGTGAGGCGCAGGGCGGTCACTTGGTCTTAGTCTGGGTCCTGAGGCAGCGGGTGCAGATTTTGATCCGGACGGGCTGGCCTGCGACGTGGATCACCTGGCGATGCAGGTTCGGCTTGAACATGCGATTCGTCTTGTGCGCCTCGCGCTCCCAGCGGCCGGAGTGGCGGTGGCGAATATTGCGGCCGAAGGTTGTGCCTTTGCCGCAGACTGCGCAAATCGCAGGCATTTGATCATCTCCGTGATAGACTCGTGAACACGTAAAGGTAGCATTCGAAGCGAAGCTGAGGCAACCGCGCACGCGTATGGCGGACACTCCAGCCGGCGAAACTGAAGCTGCGCACACGCCAGAAGGCGGCGCCCTCGACGGCCCGGCGCTTGCTGCGGCGTTCGAAGCGGGCGCGACCGCGCTGATCATACAGCGCGACGCACTGAACGCGATTAACGTCTTCCCCGTCCCTGATGGCGACACCGGCACGAACATGTCGCTGACGATGCGCGCGGCTGCCGATGCTGCGTCCCAGGACACGTCGTCAGCCGCCGCCGTCGCGAAGGGCGCGGCGCAGGGCGCATTGATGGGCGCGCGCGGTAACTCTGGCGTCATCCTCTCGCAGATCCTGACAGGCTTCGTCACGGATGACGGCGCAACGATGCTGGATGGTGATGCACTTGCAGCCGCACTCGAACGCGGGCGTGTGGCGGCGTACAAGGTCGTGTCGAAACCGCGCGAAGGCACGATCCTGACGGCGCTCACCGCCGCAGCGGAAGCTTCCGCTGTGAGCGCCGCTGACGGCGGACCCGCGTCACATGTGCTCACGGTCGCTGCCACGGCGGCGCAAGAAGCGACGGATCGCACGCCGGAGATGCTGCCCGTGCTGAAGGAAGCCGGTGTCGTCGATGCGGGCGCGCAGGGACTGGCGGTGTTTCTCGATGGCATGGCGCGTGCGCTGCGTGGCGAGGGCGCGGCTTCGGCTGCTGACCTCGGCGAGATCGATGCGTCGTGGATCGGTGCGACGCGCCGCGTGCATGACGACGGCGAGCAGTCCGGGTTCTGCACAGAGTTCGTCGTCAGCGGAGATGCACTCGATGCGGCGGCGATGCGGGAGCGGCTCTCGGAGATGGGCGACAGCCTCCTTGTCGTCGGTGGAGGCGAACTGATCCGTGTGCATGTCCACACGGCGACGCCGGACGAGGCATTCGCGTACGCGCGCACACTCGGCACGGTGTCGCACGAGAAGGTCGAGGATATGGAAGCGCAGTTCCAGAACCTCGCTGGTTCGGCGGAACCGGACGCCTCGCCTGCGACGTCGGGCATCACCGTCGTTGCCGTGGGGGCGGGGCCGGGCATCGAGGAGTTGTTCATGTCGCTCGGCGCGTCGGCCATCGTTCGTGGCGGGCAGACGATGAACCCGAGCGCGGGCGACATTCTCGACGCGATCAAGAACGCAGGCGGCGACGCGACGATCGTGCTGCCGAACAACAAGAACATCGTTCTCGCGGCGGAGCAGGCCGCGAAGACCCTCGGCGAACACATCGCGGTTGTGCCGACGCGTAGCATCCCGCAGGGTGTGGCTGCGCTGATTGCCTTTAATGGCGAGGCAACGGCGGGCGAGAACGCAGACGCGATGAACGAAGCGATTGCCAATGTGCGGACCGGCGAGGTAACGCTGGCCGCGCGGGCGACGACAATGCGCGGGATTGATGTGCGCGTGGGACAGCCGATCGGTCTCGTCGACGGCGAACTTGCCTTCGCGGGCGAGGTTATCGCTGAAGTCGCGCGGGATTGCGTACGGCAGATGCTTGAGGGGCGTGATGGCGCTATCGTGACGCTCTACGCCGGGGAAGATGAGCCGGAAGACGCAGCCGAAGCGCTGGCCGTCGCGTTGCGTGAGGAGCATGGTTGTGAGGTGGAAGTCGTCGCCGGTAGACAACCGCACTATGCGTACCTGATCGGCGTGGAGTGAACATGCCCGTATATATCGTCACCGACAGCACCGCCGACATCCCGCGCGAAATCGTCGACCAGTACGGCATCACCGTCGTGCCGTTGACGATCACGTTTGGCGCGGAGTCGTTTCGCGACGGGCAGGATCTTACGACGGACGAGTTCTATCGCCGCTTGCAGGCGACGAAGCAACTGCCACAGACGGGGCAGCCGCCGCCTGCGCTATTCCAGCACGCGTACGAACACCTGGTGTCGCGCGGAGAGGTCGTGTCGGTTCACCTCTCGCACAAGTTCAGCGGTACGATCGAGACCGCGAGGAACGCCGCTCGTGACGTCAGCGCTGGCAAGATTACGGTCGTCGATAGCGGGCTGACGTCGATGGCACTCGGGCTATGCGTGATCGCGGCGGCGAAGAAGGCGCAGGCGGGCGGTACACGCGACGAATGCGCCGCCGCGGCGGAGTCCGTCGCGCGCCGCATCAAGCTGCTTGTGACGTTCGAGACGCTCGACTATCTGCGGCGCGGCGGGCGCATCGGGCGCGCGTCGGCGTTCGTCGGTGGGCTGCTGAAGCTCAAGCCGATCCTGACGGTGAAGGACGGTGAGGCCCACCCGGTCGCCCGTGTGCGCTCGCGCCAGAAGGCGCTCGACGAGCTGTTCGACCTGGCGATGGAGACGAAGGACGTCGAAGACGCCGTTGTGTTGCACACGACCACGCCGGAGGAGGCGGAGACGTTGGCGCAACGGGTGAAGGCGGCATGTCCGGACGTTTCCCTGATCGTTGGGCGATTTGGCCCGGCGCTTGGCGTGCACGGCGGGCCGGGAATGATTGGACTCGCCGTCGTCGAGCGCGAATAGGGCAGGGCGGCGGCGGCATTCCACCCACGTCCACGAGTTCGAGTGGAAGAAATGCTCGCCTCGACCATCAGTGTTGTCCCCACTAGCACCGCAAGATCGTGGGCGGTTATCCTTCGGCCAAGCGCGCACGGATCGGAAACGGCGCGCCTTGTTGGAGGGCCTTCTCTATGTTCCTGCGGAGATTTGGACTGGGCGTCGTGGCGCTCGCGATACTGGCAGTCGCCATTGGCGCATGCGGCGGTGGCGATAGTGACGACGGCGGCGATGACAGCGCTGACGACGAAACGCCCGCGGCGGAAGCTTCAGCGGAAGCGACGCAGGCTTCGGAAATAAGCACGGAAGACATCGTGCCGCTGTATGACAACAGCGCCGTCTACATATTCGCTGACGGCTACTACGGCGGCGCGTTCTCCGGGACCGGCATCGTGCTCGACACCGACGGCAACATTCTGACTAACAACCATGTGATCGACGGCGCGGCAAGCATCACTGTGCGTGACCCCGAAAGCGGCCGCATGGTGAGCGCGCAGATCGTTGGGCGCAGCCCTTGCGACGACCTGGCCGTCATCAAGGCGCGCGAACCCGAGTTGTTCGAGCCGGCGCCGCTCGGATCCAGCGCCGCCGTTAAGCAGGGCGCGACGGTCTACGCGGTTGGCTTTCCGGGCACGCCGGACGACGGTCAGGCCATCCCCGAACTGACGATCACGGGCGGTCTCGTCAGCCGGCTGAACGCGCAGTTCGACTACTACGGCCTGCAGAACACAATCCAGGTCGACGCGGCGCTGAATCATGGGAACAGCGGCGGCCCGCTCGTCGATGAAGCCGGCCAGGTAATTGGCGTCAACACACTCGGCTTCAGTGGCGCCGGGCTGGAGAACCAGAACTTCGCGATCGCGATCGACGAGGCAAAGGACATCTACGCGCAGCTACTTGAAGGCAGAGACATCGACTGGCTCGGCGTGAACATCGAGCCTAACGACCCTTCGTACGAGGTCGACTACGGCATACCGTTCTACGAGGACAGTGCGGTGATCTTCGGCGTCGACACGAACAGCCCACTTTTTGATGAAGACTGGATCAGCGGCGACCTGCTGCTCGCGGCCGAAGGCAAGATCCTCCGTACACCAGGCGACCTCTGCTCCGTCATCCGCTCGCACCGCTCGGGCGACAGCATCCTCATCGAGGGCTACGGTCAGTTCAACGATGAGACGACGGGCGAGCTCTACTACGACGAGTACTCGTCGGAAATCGTGATTCCGTAAGAGTTGTCAAGAAAACATCTGAAGACGGCGCGTGCTACATGCCGCGCCGTCTTTGCGTGTCACGCCTCGTCCACACGTCGAAGGAAATGGCGCAACAGCTGTAGATGCTCGTCAGGCTCCTCGAGATGCGGGACGTGGCTGCTGTTCTCGAACACGACGTGTTCGGACTGTGCCGTCAGGCTCGCGTACCAGGCTGTCGTCTCCGGCGTCGCGCCGTCGTCGCGGCCGCACATGTACAGCACAGGCATTGTCAGGCTGTGCAGGTGGTCAGCGGGCTCGAAGCCACGCATTGCGCCCGTCGCCTCGAAGTCTGTCGGGCCCCAGACCGCCTTGTACACGGTCATGTTCGCGCCGGCGAACATCCGCAGCATCGGCTCCGTTGGCGCATTCAGCCGCGAGAGATGCTGGCGATCGAACGCTGCCGACGCGGCTCGATACTCGGGTGTGTCCATGTTGTTCGTCGCGCGGCCATGTTCGATCGCGGCGCGTTCGGCGTCGGGCATCGCCGCGATGAGCTTGCTGGCGTCCTCCGCCCAGCGCGTGACGCTGAGACACGGGCTCGACAGCACCATCCCGCGGATGCCGGTCGCAGGAGCACCGCCATTGCCGGTGAGCGCGTACTCGACAGCGAGCGACGTGCCCCACGACTGTCCGTAGAGGTACACGTCATCGAGTCCTAACGCTGCGCGCACGGCGCCGAGTTCGCGCACGTAGCGGTCGACTGTGTAGAACGCGGGATCCTGGGGTCGATCCGACTTGCCGGCGCCGAGCTGGTCGTAGAAGACGACGCGGCGCTCGTCGGCGAGGACGGCCAGCGGGTCGAGATAGTCGTGTGGGATGCCTGGTCCGCCGTGCAGCATCAGCAGCGGCGTCGCGTGGCCGGATCCGAACGACCGATACCAAACGTGCCCGCCCTCAACGTCGATGAAGCCTTCGTCCGTTGCGTCCGGTGCTGGCATGGCTCTGCTCCGGTTACGGATCGATGTTGAGAAGGCGCGCGGCGTTCTCCCGCAGAATCTTCGGGCGCACATCGTCATTGAACGCCGCCGTCTCGAAGTCGCGCAGCCAGCGCTCTGGAGTGATTGCGGGATAGTCGCTGCCGAACAGCACCTTGTCGCTGATCATGAAGTTCGCGTACGTGATGAGTGATTCGGAGAAGTACTTGGGCGACCAGCCGGAGAGGTCCATGTAGACGTTCGGTTTGTGGACGAGCAACGCGAGCTGCTCCTCCTGCCACGGCCAGGCCGGGTGCGCCATGACTATCGTCAACTCTGGAAAGTCCGCGGCGACGTCGTCCATGTACGGAATGGGGCGAGCGAAGCCTAGCTTCACGCCGCCACCGCCGGGTCGGCCGGCGCCAACACCCGTCGTGCCGGAGTGGAACAGCACGATGAGTCCCAACTCCTGCGCTTTCGCCCACAGCGAGTAGAAGCGCTCGTCGTTAGGGTAGAACTGTTGCGTTGAAGGGTGGAACTTCAGCCCCTTGAGGCCGAGATCCTTCACGCGCTCGAGCTCGTTGACGGCCGCCGCGCCCTTCCAGGGATCGACGTTGCCGAACGCCGTGAACGTGTCTGGCCAACGCTTCACGCAGTCCGCGAAGTACTGATTCGGGACGGGTGGGCGGCCGGAGACCGTCTCGTCATCGATGGCGAAGAGCACACCGAAGATGTCGCGCGCGATGTAGTAGTCCGCCATCTCCTCGGTGGTCGCTGGAGGAGGATCGCCGCGAAAGTACGCAGCCATCTGCGCCTGCTCTGCAGTCGAGAGTCCGCCGGGACCGGGAGGGTGGATGTGGAAGTCGATGATCTTCGGCACGTCGAAATGTCCTCAAGTGAGCGGGCTGGGCTAGTTGTTGACGATCTCGAACGTCAAGCCCTGCTGCAAGACCGTGCCGCCGCTACCGCTCGCGATCTGCAGGCCGCAGGTGCCGACGAACTGGCCCGTGAACAGCGGCGTCACTTTGACGGATTGCTCTTCGCCGGCCGGCGCACTGAGCCGCAACGTGGTGAAATCCGACCCAACCTGGCTTCCGGGAGGAAGCTCTCCCGTGACCGTCACAGGGAACTCTTCCAGCACCACGGTGATGTTCTCTTGAGTTTCGCTGTGCTTGGTGTTGTCGACGATGATCTCCGTCTCTTCGCCGAGGTTCATCCGTAGGAAGCCCACATCGCTGCAGACGGCCTCGTTGATGATGATCTTTCGCGGGCCGCCATCGAGGGAGTCGCAGGCCGCGAACAGGAAGCCGCTGACGAGCAGCATTGCGCCGAGAAACCACTTCATTTCATCAACCCCACTTGCACATTGCGGAAGCGCGCCGCCGCAGCCCCGTGACCCGTGTGTGCGACCTGCTCTGGCTGGCCCTTACCGCAATTCGGCGTGCCCCAGACTACCCACTCGTCGCGATTCGCGATCGCGTCGCAGCTACCCCAGAATCGAGGCGTGATGCCCGTGTACGTCGGATTCTTCACGAGGTCGCCGAGCTGGCCGTTCTTGATCTCGCGGCCGATCTCCGTCCCGAATTGGAAGTTCAAGCGTTTGTCGTCGATGCTCCAACTGCGGTTGGTCTCCATGTAGATGCCGTCGTCGGTGTCCGCGATCATGTCCGCGAGCGTCCAGGTGCCGGGTTCCAGGCTGACATTTGTCATGCGGATCAGCGGGATGCGGTTCCAGCCATCGGCGCGCATGGTGCCGTTGCTGCGCTGGCCCAGCGATGCCGCCGTCTCACGCGATGTGAGGTAGCCGACGAACAGCCCATCTCGCACGATAGGCGTCGACTGCGCCGCGATTCCCTCGTCGTCGAAACCGAACGTCCCGAGACCGCCGGGGATCGTCGCGTCAGCCGTCATGTTCACGATCGGCGAGCCGTACATGAGGTTGCCGATCTTATCCGTCGTGAGAAAGCTCGTGCCTGCGAAGGCGGCCTCTGTGCCCAAGACGCGGTCGAGTTCGATCGGGTGCCCGCACGACTCATGGATCTGCAACGCGACCTGGCTGCCGTCGAGGATGACCGTCGTTGTGCCCGGCTCCATGGTCTTCGCGCGCAGCAGTTGGCCGGCTTCGTCGGCGACGCGCTGTCCATTGCCGGCGAGGTCGTAGCGCTCGACGAACTCCCAGCCTTCAGTGCCCTGGTGGCGTCCGACGCTGTTTGGGTAAGAGCGGTTCTGCACTTCGCCCTCGTCAACCGCTGTCGCTTCGAGGCCGCAGCCGGTCTCGTACAGATCCTGCTCGATGTAGGCGCCTTCGCTGCTCGCGAACACCTTTTCCTCACGCTGGCAGTAAATGTTCGCTTCAGCCGACACGATGTTGGGGGCTTTCATCATCGTCTCATTCACGCCCAGTAGCAGCGCGATCTTGTCATCAAGCGATACGGCGAATGGGTCTTTGAGGATTGGTGTGCGGTAACTGCCGCTGACCGACTGCGGCGGGCCGATGTCGGCCTTCGGTCCGCGGACACTGGCTGACGCCTTCGCGACGCGCACGGCCTCGCCCGCCACGCGGTCAGCTTCGTCGAGCGTCATCTTGTGGCTTGCGGCGAAACCCCAGTACCCATCGACGATGACCCGAACACCAAAACCCAGCGATTCGTCTGAGGAGAGCGCCTCGACGTTGTGATTGCGCACGTCCACGGACTCTGAGCGATGCCGGACAATGCGGGTGTCGGCGTACTGCGCCCCGCGCTGTCGCGCTGTGTCGAGCGCACGCATGGCAAGGTCACGCATCTGGAAATCTCCGTTGGGCTGCGCCACGTTGGTCGAAGTAGAGAAGCCTATCCAACGGCAGACGTAGAACCTAGCCGCGCCGAAGGCTGGCGACCGTCATCTTCATTCAGAAACGCAACGATGTCGCGGTTCAAGTCGTCTGCGCACTCCGTGAAGAACAGGTGACGGCCACCGGGATACAGCTTGAGACGGGCGCCCGGGATGCCCGCTGCGACAGTCTTGCCGTTCTCGACGGGCAAGGTGCCGTCCTCTGTTCCATGTGCCACAAGCGTTGGCGCTGCGATCTCCGCTAGGCGCGCGTTGGTGTCGTGGTTCTGCACTGCATGCAACTGGCCAGCCTGGCCTTCGGGAGTTGAACGCAAATGTTCGTTTGCCCGCGCCCGGTCGGCCAGGATCGCATCATTCGTTGCGACGAACGCATCGCTGTAGTTGAGCGCGTACGTGGAGCGCATCGCGTCAACAGGATCTGGAATTCCACTCGTGGCCATGAACTTAATCAGGTTTTCCAGGGGCGGAGGCACATGCTGTAAACCGCCGGGGCTCGTGCACGCGAGCACCAGCCGCCGCACCCGATCCGGATGCTCGATGGCGATGTGCTGCGCGACCATGCCCCCGAACGATGTGCCTAGAACGTGCGCCTTGTCGATGCCCAATGCGTCGAGAAGCGCGGCCGCGTCATTCGCGAGGTCTTGCATCAGCATTTCGGGCGGTCCGTCGTCGGAACGGCCAGCGCCTCGCGGGTCAAAGACGATCACGCGGAAGTGCTCGGCCAGCGGGAGTGTGTTCCGCCAGTAGATCTCGACCGTGCAGCCGAAGCCCGGATGCAGCAGCAGAGGTTCGCCCTCGCCGTGGATTTCGTAGTACGTCTTGCCCGAAGGGAGGTTCGTGTAGGGCATCAGTGCAGTCTACTCCTCGGCCGCGATCTCGCGAGCGGGGATCGAGTCCGCATCGCCCATGTACTTCCGCAGCGGCTCTGGGATTTCGATCGAGCCATCTTCGCGCTGGCAGTTCTCCATGACCGCGATCATCGTGCGTGGCAGCGCCAGTCCGCTGCCGTTGAGTGTGTGCGGATACTCAGGCTTCGCCGTCGGTGTGGGGCGGTAGCGCACGTTCGCGCGGCGCGCCTGGAAGTCCGTGCAATTGCTTACGGACGAAACTTCGAGCCACTCGCCGATTGCTGGCGACCAGATCTCAACGTCGTATGTGCGTGCGGCGTTAAAGCCGAGGTCGCCCGTGCACAGGCTGACGACGCGGTAACGGAAACCCAGTTCCCTACACACGTCGAGCGCATCCTCGAGCATCGACTGCAGTTCGTCGCCAGAGGTGTCCGGCGTGCAGAACTTGTACATCTCGACCTTATCGAACTGATGGCCGCGCTTGATGCCGCGCACGTCGCGTCCGGCGCTCATCTTTTCGCGCCGAAAGCACGGGGTATAGGCGGTGTAGTGCAGCGGCAACTGGTCGGCTTCGAGGATCTCGTCACCGTGCAGGTTCGTCAATGGCACCTCGGCCGTCGGCACGAACCAGAAGTCCTCTTCGGCGTCGTGATAGAGATTGTCGCGGAACTTCGGCAGCTGGCCGCTGTGCCACATCGTCTCTTCCTTCACCATCGCGGGAAGGTACTGCTCCGTGTAGCCATGCTTGTCGGTGTGCAATTCGAGCATGAATGAGATCAGAGCACGTTGAAGCCGCGCACCGGCTCCCGTCAAGACATAGAAGCGGCTGCCCGATATCCGCACGCCACGCTCGAAGTCGATGATGCCGAGCGCTTCACCGAGGTCATAGTGCGGCTTGCGCCACGCGTCGGTGTATTCCTCGCCGTGCTGCTGGATGACGACATTTTCGTGCTCGCCGGCGCCCAGCGGCGTTGCGGGGTCCGGGATGTTTGGGATCTCCAGGAGGAGCGACGTCACCTTCTCGTCCAGTTCCCGTAGCCGCGGTTGCAGGTCGTCGAGACGGGTGGAGAGATCCTTCGTGGCGTCGATGAGTTGTTGGCGGGCAGCAGGATCCTTGGCGGCGCCGATCTTCTTGCTCGCGGCATTCTGTTCCGCCCGCAGCGATTCCGTCTGCCCGAGCACCACGCGCCGCTCCCCGTCGAGCGCAAGAATCTCGTCGATGGGCGCCTCTGTGTGGCGGTCGGCGAGCGCTTTCTTGACGGCGTCCGGGTGCTCACGGATGAACTGCAGATTCAGCATGGGCCTAGGTTATCTGGGTCGGCGTGTAGGTTCTAGCTTCAAACCCACATGAACAGATTGTTAAGGATTTCACAATCTGCGTAAATCGGGTTCACTTCTGCCCTTCACTTGACGTTATATGGAGTGTAGGAGATCCGGACGACCGCAGATGTTGCAACCTGGATATGTAAAGAGTTATATATAAGTGTCGATATATCACAGGGCGGTAAAGGCCCTGCTATGCGACAAGAGGAGGTACCGCATGGACTTCACCAATTTCGCAGCCGTCGAGTTCGTCGGCGCCATCCAGGCGCAACGCGACTACGAGCAAAAGCAGCGCAAGTGGCTGTACCTGTGGCAAGACCTGCGCCGAGCTGCCGATGCGAGGGCGAGGTCGGCGCCACAGCTATCGGCTGACGTAGCCAAGGCGGCATAGGGCCTCCACCTCCCACAACTACTCCGCGGCGACTCACAAGCGCCGGCTGAAAGGCAGCAGCGATGTTTGACCACACAGATGAACTCCACGCGGCGATGCAGATCGAGCGTGAGCTCGAGACCGAAGACCTCGTCATGCTGAGCCAGCTCCGGAAGGCGCAGCGCGGCAATCGTCTCTGGACGTTCACCCTTCTCGGCGAACTGCCATATGTGGCGAAGCCGTCGCTCTTCAAGCCAGGCGCCACAATCGCGACCGGCCGGTAAGCTACGGCATGTCCTTGAAGCACGCACTGCTCGGCATCCTCACGGTCAAACCGATGACGGGGTACGAGCTCAAGCAGTTCTTCGATAGCAGTGTTCAGCACTTCTGGAACGCCGAGTTGAGCCAGATCTATCCGACGCTGAAGACGTTGGAGGAACAGGGCTGGGTCGACAAGAGCGTCGAAGTGCAGGACAGCCGCCCCAACAAGAAGATCTATGCGCTCACCGACGGCGGGCGAGACGAATTCGCCCGCTGGGTGCGCCAGCCGATGCCGGCGACGGACATGCGCGATCCATTCATGATCAAGGTCTTCTTCGGCGCCGAACTGCCAATCGAAGACATGCTCATCCTCCTGCGCCGCCAGATGGAAGAGGAGCAGAAGATCCTCGCCTTCTCGGAGACGGTTCTGCGCGAGAAGATTCGTGGCGGCTCCCACGCGCTGCACTCACCCCGCCAGGGCCTGTTTTGGACGCTGACGCTGGAGATGGCGAACGCGTACCGACGTGCATACATTGAGTGGTGTGACCGGTCGATGCACCTGCTCGAAGAGAGCATGCTCGAAGGCGGCGCTACGGCGATCGAGAAGCGCCTCTCTGATGGTGAACCCGAGCTGCGCGTCGTGTAGGCGACGCAACAGCGTCGGCCCGCGTCGGCGCAAACGGCCTGGTTCTTCCGCTACACTTCCGTCGACTCGCGAGACCCCCGGTCCCGCACGGAGGGCGATCGCCCACACTCGATGCCAGACATCCCCCTGCCGCTCCTCGCTGAAGGGGCATCCCTGAACTTCCCGACCCCGATCGCGATCACGCTGTTCGTCGTCGGCCTGATTGGCTACGCGGCCGTGAACGCGATCGAGATTGCCGTCGTCGCGTCGAACCGCATTCGCGTCCGCGCGGCAGCAGAAGACGGGCATCGCAGCGCCATTGCGCTCGACAAATTGAAGTCCAACCAGGACAAGTTCTTCGGGGCTATCGTCGTTCTGCAAAACGTGTTCGTGTTCCTCGTGTCCACTGCGGGGACGGTGCTTGCGGTCGAGTTGTTCGGTAGCTGGGGGTTCTTGTTCTCACTGATCGCGGTCCCCCTGATCACGACAGAGTTCGGTGAATACTCGCCCAAGGTCATCGCCTCGCGGTCTGCGGAACGCATCGCGCTGATTGTCGCCCTGCCCGTGCAAGCGCTCGTCTGGCTGCTAAGCCCTGTGACGTGGGCACTAGCCATACTGCCGAACCTGTTCGTGAAGGGCGGCGTGGACTCCACCGTGACGGAGGCGGAGCTCCGCATGCTGATCGACATCGGCGCGGAGGAAGGTGCAGTCGGTGAGGATGAGGCGGAACTGCTCGACCGCGTCTTCCATTTTCACGACCGCCGCGCGAACGAAATCATGATCCCGCGCAATGAGGTTGTGTGGCTCGAAAAGGACGAGACGGTGCAGGAGTTCTACGCTGCCTTCACAGGTGCGCCACATTCACGCTTTCCCGTCTACGACGACACGGTCGACAACGTCGTCGGCATTATCAGCATCAAGGATGTCCTGCGCGCGCTCGCGGCTGGGGAGATATCCGCGGACTCGTCGTTGGAGCCGCTCCTGCGACCGCCCGTCTTCATCCCGGAGACGAAACTGGTCTCGGAGCTGTTCTGGCACATGCAGGATGAGCGTCAGCAGATGGCCGTCGCCGTCGACGAGTACGGAGGCGTCGCCGGCATCATCACGCTCGAGATACTGCTCGAAGAGATGGTCGGGCGCGTCGTCGACGAACTCGGCGTGCCTTCAGAGGAGTACGACGAGATCGACGAAAAACGTACGCGGGTCGATGGCGGCATGAGTATTTACGACGTGAAGGAAGAGCTCGAGATTGAACTGCCGGAAGGGGAGTACGAGACGGTCGCCGGACTCGTGCTGAGTCGCCTCGGCCACATCCCACACGCTGGGGAGAGCGTCGCGCTGGACGGCTACCGCATCACCGTGAGCGACGTGAAAGGCGTAAAGATCGAGTCCGTGGTCATCACGAAGTTGGACGAGAAAGATGACTAGACGCGGACTCGTCCACGTGGAACGCGGTCCATCGCGATGAAAGCCCAACGCCTCCGAGTCACCTTCGCGCGCGGCGATGCGATGAAGTACATCTCGCATCTCGACGTGATGCGCTTCTGGGAGCGCGCGTTGCGCCGCGCGCAGATTCCTGTTGCCTACTCCGAAGGCTTCTCGCCGCACGCCCAGATCGCGCTCGCGGCGCCGCTCGCCGTCGGTATGACATCGGAGGCGGAACTGATGGACGTCTTCCTCGAAGAGCCGATGCAGCCACGCGAATTCATTCGCCAGCTTTCCGACCAGATCCCGGAGGGCATCGCGATTAGTGCGGCCCAGGAAGTCGGCCTCGCGTTGCCGTCGATGCAGGCCGACATGCAGTTCGCGGAGTACTCGGTGGAGGTGCCTACGGCGGACACGCGCAGCGTCACATCTGTGCAAGCCGCCGTTGATGCGTTTCTGGCTGCCGACACGATCGCGTGGGAGCACAAGCGCGAAAATGAGACACGTTCGTACGACATTCGCGCGCAGGTCGAGACGATCGCCATCGCCGCGAGCAACGAAGCCTCGATCACGCTGGCGATGCGCCTCAAGAACGACAACACCGGCTCTGGACGCCCGGAGCAGATCGTCGCCGCGCTCGGCCTGCCGTCGCCAACGCGCGTCCATCGCACGAAGTTGATCCTCGCGTCACAAACGAAGGCGCTCGATGCGTGGCGAAAGAGCGGACGGCCGGAAGCATGACTATGCGGCTGATTCTTGTTCGGCACGGCGAAACCGCGCACAACAAGGGCGGCGTCACCTTAGGCCGCGCCGATGTGCCGCCGAACGAACGCGGCCGCTTGCAGGCGCGAGCAACCGCAGCGTCCTTCGACGTCCCGCCCGACGTTGTGTACAGCAGCCCCTTGTCACGCGCCACGGATACGGCGAACGCGATTGCGTCCGCGACTGGCACGCGCGTCGAGGTCGTGACGGAACTGATCGAAATGGACGTTGGCGAGATGGAGCACCTGGCCTACGACGAGCTGCGCGCAAAGTACGGCGACTTCCTGCGCGAGTGGATGTCCGCGCCCGCCAACGCGCGCATGCCCGGTGGAGAGACTCTCGCGGAAGTGCAAGGGCGCGCGTGGGCCTGGGTCGAGCGCACGCGGTCGACACACGCGACCGCCACCGTGGTGGCTGTGTCGCACAACTTCGTGATCCTGACGATCGCGTGCAAGGCGATGGGTCTGCAACTCGACCAGTTTCGCGGTCTGAAGACCAGCGTTGGAGGCAAGACGACCATCGACTTCAGCGAACGCGGCGCGACGCTTCTGCACTGGAACGATACGTCGCATCTGCGCGCACGCGGCCTCGCCTGATCCGTATCTGCAACGCATCACTCGCCGCTGCGACGAGGTTCGCAACGCGGTCGCCCTTACGCTCCATGCAGCGATAGGAGGCGAGCGCCATGACCAACAACACGACGAACATCGACCCACGCGACTTCAATCGCGCCTTCGAAGGCATCGACTACCCGACGTCGAAAGATGCTGTGCTACGCAGTGCGGCCGACAAGGGTGGCATTAATGGGGGCGTGCAAACCGTGTTAGAAGCCATCCCTGACGGGCCGTACGAGAGCGAGGCCGACCTGATGCGTGCGGTCGATGAGGTGTATGTCGAGACTGAAGGTTTCATGGCGCCGACCCCGGCGGCGGCCGCGAACCCGGCGACGACAGATACTGCCGCCGCTGGCGCAGAGACCGAAGATCACTCGGCGGCCTGACTCTCGAAGCTCCAAACTCCAATCACAGGCGACCGGCGCCAGGCAGCCGCGTCTAGATTCGCTGTGCGACGCGTTGCGGATATGATCGAGCGTCCGCTGGCTGTCTGAAGAGGAGCGCGCTGATGTCGCAGATGTTCGTCGATTCGCTACGCAACCGCATTCGTGCGCTGAACATCCTTTGGGAGCGCGCGATCAGCGACCTCACGCTGGAGCAGATAAACCACCACGAACGCGAGGGCGTGCTGCCGATGGCGTTCAGCTTCAGCCACTACATCCGCGCGCAGGACCAGTCGATCAGCGGCCCGTTCCTGAAGGGGCCGACTCTCTGGCAGTCGGGCGGTTGGGCGGAGAAGATCGGCGTAAACATCGACGACCTGGGCCGCGAGGCGACGGTCGGGGAGATGCAGCACCTGCGCTTCAAGGACATCGACGCGTGGAAGGCATACCAGTCGGAGGTCATCGTGCGGACGGCTGGTGTGCTGGAGACGCTGACCGAAGACCTGCTTTCGGAAGTGATGATTCCCAAACTCCCACCAAACATGCAGCAGATCTTCTGCGCCATCGTCATCGGCCCCGACGCGCCGCTGCGCAAGCTCGAAGTGCTGGAGTGCTTTGTGTATCAGCACGGCCTCCGCCACATGGGCGAGATCGAGCACGGGCGCGCGTTGGTCGGACTACAGGGGATGACGTCGTAGGTATTGGAGATTCGTGATTGGTGATTAGGCACCACGTCGCATGGTGCATCTGCACCTGTGCAGGCAGCTTCACCCGGCGTAGTCTCCGTGCATGAGCTCACCCACCGAGAGCAAAGCCGGCGTCGGCCCGATCGAGGGAGCGTTTTATGCGCTGAGCCTGGCCGGCGCGTGGTTCATCTACTGCGGCCTTGTCTTCGTCAGCACATTGTTCGTCGCGAGTGCCACACGCGGCGATATTCCATGGCGCGGTTGGGGATTCATCGCAGCTCTCGCGCTGATCCCAACCATACCGCTCTTGTTTGTCGGGTTGCGCCGGCTCCGAACCGGAGCGCTCGTTCCGTCGACCGCCTTCAGCCGTACGATCTTCTGGATTCAGATCCTTGGCTTGACGGGACTTGCTGTCGCAATCGTCTATCCACTCGCTTTCATGTGGTCGTATCTTCACCCTGGTGGCAAGCTCATCGTGGAGAATCCAACAGAATACGCATTCCTCTTGCGCCTTGATGTCGATCGGCAGGAGTGCGACACGTCCGAATTAGTCGACCCGATGACAACAGTAGCGGTGGATTTCCGGCCCCAAGACACTCTCGGCTTTGACTGCTGGGGAGTCGGCATCGAGACGTTCGAGGTTGACTTCGTGTGTGGCACTTGGACATGTGCGTGGCCTGTCGCAGAGAACATGCAACCCCTCGTGTTAAGCGACGGCGGGCCATCCTGCGACGTGCTTTCATTTGAGCCGGGCTATCTCGACCCACCGGTGTCGCCGCCTCCGGCCCTGCCTCCAGGTGAGACGTCTCCGTTCTCGCCGCCTCAAGTCGAATGAGCAATCGTCGGCCATCGATCCGCCCACGGCGCCGCCGACTCCAGCTGCGCCGCCACCTGCAGCAACAGATCGTCGCGGTTGCGGGCGGCCACTAACTGCACGCCGACAGGGAGCCCTTCGCCGCCGTCCGACGTGTGGTGCAACGGCACTGACATCGCCGGTTGGCCGGAGAAGCTGTACGGCGGCGGAAAAGCGCCGGAGTCGGTGACGTCCCCCTTGCCGCCGAGCGGCCACGCGGGCTGACGCAGCGTCGGCGTGACGAGCAGGTCCCAGCCGTCGTCGTCCCACCAGCGGTTGATCGCGAGCATCTCGCGCATGATGGTGTGCTGGGCTTCGGCAAGCGCGGTCGACGAGATCGCGTCCGCCTGCTCCTGCGTCGGGAGCGGCGTATCGACCATATCCTGCGTGACCTCGCGGCCAAGGACGTCCGAGAGCCAGCGGACTTGAGCACGGCGGTGGATGACGTTCGGAATGTTGATTGCCGCGGCCGTCTTCGCCCACAGCGTGTCGAGCGCGGACGGATATGCGATCTCGACGTGGTGGCCAGCAGCTTCGAGGAGGCGACCAGTGCGCTCGACGGCCTCCGTGCATGCAGGGTCGACCGGGATCAACGGGTCGTCGAGCATGAGCCCTACGCGGAGTTGCGGCAGCGCCTCGCGCAACGCGTCCTCATATGGACGCGTTGGCGGTGGTAGCGCGAACAGGTTGTTGGACGTCGCCCCGTGCGTGCAGTCGAGTGTTCGCGCGAGATCACGCACTGATCGCGCGAGCACGAACTCACACCAGACGCCGAGCGGATCCGGTGCTCCCGCGCACGTGACGTGGGGCATGCGCCCGCGAGTCGGTTTGAGGGTCACGAGGCCGCACGCTGAGGCGGGGTACCGCAGCGAGCCTGTCGCGTCGCCGCCGTGCGCGATCGACACCATGCCGGATGCGACCGCGGCAGCCGAACCACCGCTGGAGCCGCTCGTCGTGCGCGTGAGATCCCAGGGATTGCGCGTTGGGCCGAATGCGCGCGGCTCCGTCGTGATGCCGGACGACAGCTCCGGGCAATTGGTCTTGCCGGCGATGATGAAGCCCGCGCGCTCGAAGCGCCGTGCGAGCTCCGTCGTGCGTGTCGATGTGTGTTTGATGTCGCGGAGCGGGCCGAGGCCGATGTAGTACGGCGTGCCTTCGCTTTCCAGCGACGCATCCTTCACAAGCATCGGCACGCCGGCGAATGGAGCGTCGAACGCCGTAAAGCCGAGCGCCTGGGCACGCGCTCGCTCGAACAGCGGCGTGACGACGGCGTTGATCGTGGGATTCAGCTGCTCGATGCGGGCGATCGCAGCTTCGAGAAGCTCCGTGGGCGACGCCTGCCGCGACCGCACGAGTTCCGCCTGCGCCGTCGCGTCGAGCTTCCAGAGTTCGGTCATGGCGGACAGGCTACTTGCTCGTTGAGCCGATAGCTCTGGTGCGAATGCACTATTCGGCTAGAATCTCGCCCATGAGCGATCCATTTCTCGCAGCCGCGCGCGAAATCCTCGACCTGGTGCTGGAAGAGTTTCGGGAGGCGATTTCTCGCGCGACGCCGGAGATGCTGAACGAGCGGCCCGGCGGCGAGGGCACGAACTCGATCACGGTGCTATCCTTGCACGCGATGCACAGCACGCGCTCGTGGCTCGCGGCCGCCGTCGGAGCGCCGCGCCCCGCTCGCAACCGCGCCGACGAATTCGTCGCCACGATGCCGGACGATGCGACGCTCCTGTCCTTTATGGAGTCGATGCAGGCTGATTGCCAGCGGCTGCTCGACGAGGCGCGCGATATCGACTGGTCAGCCATGCGCGAGACGCACGTGCGCCCAGGCGGTGATATGCCGACGCAGGTCACTGCGGCGTGGGCGCTAATGCACGCGATCGAGCACCTGCGGGAACACGTCGGCCACGTGGGTTTGACGCGACAGTTGCTTGACGGCATGCCCTCCAACTGAAAACGGCCTCCATCCGGCGCAGTTGTCAATGCGCGTGCGAGTATTCTCGCCGCCGTCAATCGTTTTGGGGCAATGCGCTTGCCGTGAACGGCGTTCATTACGTTGACGAGGTTGGGGAAGGCGTCATATGCTGACGGCCCAATCGGTGGCAACCAGTCCCTCAGATACAGCGACCCGCCCGCCGGCCTGAGACAGCCCGGGAGCACAACGCCCTTGATCGATCACCGACCGGCGCATACCGACACGTCCGTACCCGAACGGGTACGCGTACGCGCGCCCAAGCTCAGGCGGGGCTTCGGTGTGTCGAT
The DNA here is from genome assembly GCA_021731085.1 of Dehalococcoidia bacterium. Lineage (GTDB taxonomy): Bacteria > Chloroflexota > Dehalococcoidia > DSTF01 > JACRBR01 > JACRBR01. The sequence continues at coordinate 178,677 of JAKFYB010000003.1, read as the reverse complement.
CGTCGGATCGCTTCCGCCCGTTAAAGGAGTCTCGGCGTACACCCTGAGCCTGCTCGAAGCCCTCGACGAAGATGGCCGGCTGGAGATCAACTTCGTTGGCTTCCGTGGCATCTACCCGCACTGGGCCTACCCCGGCGGCAAGCCGATTGAGCCAAACGCGAAGACCCCGCTGCTGATGGGCGTGCGCAACCGCCGCCCGCTCTCCTGGTACAACCCGCTGACGTGGGCGTGGGCGGGCCTTCGCATGCGAGGGCGCGTCGTCCACGCGCAGTGGTGGAGCTACGCGCTCGCGCCCGTGTACATGACGACGCTTGGCATCTCGCGCTTGAAGCGTAAGCGCATCGTGATGACGGTGCACAACGTCGAGCCACATGAGGGTGGATTCATCAAGCGCTTCGCCAACCGCCAAGTGTTCCGCTTCGCGCATCACTTTATCGTGCACTCCGAAGCCAACAAGACGTCGCTACAGCGGCTCCTTCGCTGCGACCCTGCGCGCATCAGTGTGTTGCCGCATGGCGTGCTTGAGACTCCGCGCACGGGCATGAGCCGGCTGACTGCGAGGCTCAAGGTCGGGATTCCAGACGATGCTCGCGTGATTCTCTGCTTTGGCAACATCCGGCCGTACAAGGGCGTCGACGTGCTGTTGCGTGCGTTCGCGACGGTTGCGCGCGAGGATCCGAAGGCGCTGCTAATCATCGCGGGTCAGCCGTGGGGCGATTGGGCACCGTACCAGAAGCTGATGGACGAGCTGGGCATCGCCGATCGCGTCGGCCGCCGTTTGGAGTACATACCTTCGGACGAGATCGAGCAGTACTTCGTCTCGGCCGATGTCGTTGCGTTGCCCTACACGCACTTTGACGCGCAGTCCGGTGTCGGTACACGGGCACTACCGTTCGGACGACCGCTCGTCGTCACGAACACTGGCGGCCTGCCGGAATTGGTGCTTGATGAGGAGGCCGTGGTGCCTGCGGGCGATGCGGACGCGCTCGCGCGGGCGCTCTTGCGCGTCCTTCGCGACCCGGAGCTTCGCGACCGGATGGCGGTGGAATCGCTTGCACTCGCAGCTTCGCTGGGATGGGAGGCCATCGCGGAGCGGACGGTGGCGATCTATGCTTCCATGCTTGGCGAAGAAGGGACTCCCGCTGAGGCAAAGGGTGCGGAAGAGCATGCGGGGGTACGGCGGCGATGAATCCTTCGATAGCGGAGCAGATCCGCAGATCGGCGGCGGCTGAGGGCGACACGCGTCCCCGCTTGAGGCTGATTGTCACGATCCCGGCGCACGACGAAGAAGAGAACATCGGCGATGTGATCCGCGAAATCCCGCGCGAGATACCCGGCGTCGCCTCCATCGAAGTGCTCGTGCTGGACGATGGCTCGCGCGATGGCACCGTGACTGCTGCCTGGGCCGCCGGTGCAGACTACGTGATCTCGCACAACCGCCGCCTCGGTCTCGCGCGCACGTTCCGTGATGCGGTCGATGCGGCGCTTTCCCGCGGCGCCGACGTCATCGTGAATACGGACGCGGACAACCACTACGACCAGTCGCGTATCCCCGACCTGATCGCGCCGATCGTTGCCGGGCAGGCGGACATCGTTGTCGGTTCTCGTGTCGTCTCACAGGTGAAGATGAAGGCCTCGCACAAGTACGGCAACATGGCCGGTTCGACGATGGTCCGCAAGCTCGTCGGCCTCCCGGACGAGATCGATGTGTCGAGCGGCTTTCGCGCCTACGACCGCGAGGCCGCGATGCGCATGAACGTCATCGCGGGCTACACGTACACGCATGAGACGCTGATCGCCGCGATGGAACAGGGCATGACGATCGTCGACGTGCCGATCCCGGCGCGCGAGGTTCAGCGCCCATCGCGGCTGATGGGCGGCGTCATCGGTCACATCTTCCGCGCGATGGCGGTGATATTGCGCAGCTACGCGGTGTACCAGCCGATTCGCACGTTCTCGGTGCTAGGTATTTTCTTCGTCTTGCTCGGAACGTACCCGCTGATGCGATTCGTGTACTTCTACTGGCAAGGCGAAGGTCAAGGCCATATCCAGTCGCTGATCATCGGCGGTGTGATGGTGACCGTCGGCGCACAGATCTTCGTACTCAGCTTGATCGCCTCTGCGCTCTCCTGGAACCGCCGCATGATCGAAGAGATGCTCTATCGCGAGCGCCGGCGTGACTACGCGGACGACATGCGCGAGCGAGAAGCGCTGCCATGACACCCCAAACCTCGCCCGAACCCCTGCGGATCACCGTCATCGGACTCGGCTACGTCGGCCTGACGACGGCTATAGGTCTGACGACGCTCGGCCATCACGTCACCGGTGTAGATGTGGACCGCGACCGCGTCGCCACGCTCGAAGCGGGTCTCGTCCCCATGCACGAGCCGGGTTTGCAAGAGGCCCTGACCGCGCACAAGGACGCGATCACGGTCACGACCGCCCTCGATGAGGCGCTCGAAACCCGTCCACAGATCGTGATGATTGCCGTGCAGACGCCGGGAGAGACAGGAACTGCGTTCGTGGAAGAAGCGGCCCGCGAGACGGCACGTCGCCTGCACGCGGAGGCGACGTTCGTGTTGCGCAGCACGGCGCCCCTCGGCACAACACTCCGTATCGCCGAGATCGTCGCGAAGGAGCGGGGTGGCAGCATCCACGTCGTCTCCAACCCGGAGTTTCTGGTTGAAGGCAAGGCGTACGAAGCCTTCATGCATCCTGATCGCATCGTCGTGGGCGTCGAGGATGACGAAACGGCGGCTCTGATGCGGAGGCTCTACGCGGCCATCGACGCGCCGCTGATCATTACGGACATTGCGACTGCTGAGCTCGCGAAGTACGCCGCGAACGCGTATCTCTCGACGCAAGTCTCGTTCATCAACGAGATGGCTGATCTCGCCGCGGCTGCGGGCGCGGACATCAACTCCGTTAGCCGAATCATCAAACTCGACAAGCGGGTCGGCGACCGCGCCTACCTGAATGCCGGCATTGGCTACGGTGGTTCGTGCCTGCCGAAGGACCTGCGCGCCCTCACGCGAACAGCCGAAGCGCTGGGCGTCGAGATGCACGTCGCGAAGGCGGTCGAGGCCGTCAACGAGCAGCGCGCCGACCGCGTCGTCGAGCAGTTGCGTGAAGCCGTCGGCGACATCGACGGTCGCAACATCGCCGTCTGGGGTCTTGCCTTTAAGGGCGGCACGAACGATGTCCGCGAATCGCCAGCGATCAATGTCGTCCGCCGCCTGATGGCGCTCGGCGCGAAGGTCCGTGCGTACGACCCGCTCGCCGAACCGAACGCGGCGCCGCTGATCGGCGCGGCCGTGCTCTGTGACGAGATCTACGACCCATTGGGCGAGGCCGCCGCGCTGATGGTGCTCACGGACTGCAAGGAGTTCGGCGAGGCTGATCTCGCCGTTGTGCGGGAGCGAATGAGTGGCACGACGATCATCGATGGCCGCGGTGTGGTGTCAGGTGACGCAGCGCGTGCGAGCGGCTTCACATACATAGGCATCGGCGACAAGTCGTAGTTTTACAATCGAGCGGGTTCAAGGCGGTGGCGTGAAAGGACGGGCTGGGTGAAGAGGATTCTGGTGACGGGCGGAGCCGGCTACATCGGCGCCGTCCTGTGCGAAATGCTGATCGAGCGCGGCTACGACGTCCGCGTGATCGACCGGCTCTACTGGGGCGAAGGTCCGCTCGCGAAACTGCGCGAGAACGTCGAAGTGATCCGCGGCGATGTTCGTGACATGCCCGACAGCTTGCTCGATGGCATCGACGGCGTCGTCCACATGGCCGGCCTCTCGAACGACCCCACCGCGGAGTACAACCCCAGCGCCAACTGGCAGATGAACACCGTCGCCACGAAGACGCTGGCAGAAGCGTGCAAGCGTCACGGCGTTCAGCGTCTGACCTTCGGCTCAAGCTGCTCGATTTACGACGGCCTGCCGACGGGCACCATCTACGACGAGACGACCGACGTCCGCCCACGTGGCGCCTACGCCACTTCGAAGAAAGCCGGCGAAGAAGAGCTGATGGCGCTCGCCGATGACACTTTTCAACCCGTGATCCTGCGCCAGGGCACCGTGTACGGCTACAGTCCGCGGATGCGCTACGACCTCGTCGTCAATACGTTCGTCAAGGATGCGATCTCGAAGGGCCGACTCTCCCTGCATGGCGGCGGCTGGATGTTTCGGCCGCTTGTCGATGTCACCGACGTCGCCCGCGCGCACATCCACTGCCTCGAAGCGTCGATCGAGAACGTCGGTGGCCAGATCTTCAACCTCATGCACGACAATTACCAGATCCGCGAGCTGGCGATGCTCGTCTCCGGTTCGGCGCAGATGCGCAAGTTTCACGTCGAACTCAGCGAAGCGCCGATGCCGGCTATCGCGCGCGACTACAAGTGCTCTGGCGACAAGCTGCGGCAGATGGGCGGCTTCCAGCCGCAGGTCAGCGTGCTGGAGTCGATCGAAACCATGCTCAAGCAGATCGAGTCCGACGGCACGGTGGATTTCCACCACCCGCGCTACTACAACATCGCATGGATGACGCTACTCGAAGAGGCGCACGCCAATCTCGAGGGCTTCCCGTCCGTATTCTGAGTAACGCCGCGGCGGATCGGTCCGTTGAAGAACGTAGGGACGATGCTTCAGCTCCGTCCGTTGGAAGAGCGATCAGGGGTCTGACTCACACATGAAGGTTTTGCTTATCGGCGCAAACGGCCAGCTTGGCACGGACATCCCCGCCGCCTGGATCGACCACGACATCGTCCCAGCGACGCGCGCTGACTTCGACGTGCGCGACCGCGCCGCCGTCCACGCGGCGATCGGTGCGAACAAGCCGGACATCATTCTGAACACGTCGGCGTTCCACAACGTAGACGTATGCGAAGACGAACCCGAGCCCGCGTTCGCCGTCAACGCGATCGGCGCGCTCAACCTTGCCGACGCTTGTCGCGAACACAACGCAACGCTGGTGCATCTCAGCACGGACTACGTCTTCAGTGGGCGTGCAGGCCGGGCATACACGGAAACGGACGCGCCAGATCCCGCGAACGTCTACGGTGCGACGAAAGCAGCCGGCGAGCAGCTCATCCGCCAGCGCCTCGACCGGCACTACATCGTGCGCGGATCGGGGTTGTTTGGTGTGGCGGGCGCGGCGGGCAAGGGCGGCAACTTCATCGAGACGATGCTGCGGCTCGGGCGCGAAGGCAAGCCGATCACCGTCGTCGCCGACCAAACGCTCTCGCCAACGAGCACTGCGGATCTCGCGCTCAAGCTGCGCGAACTGGTCGCGACGGACCAGTTCGGGACGTACCACGTGACCGGCAGCGGAGAGACATCGTGGCATGACTTCGCAGCGGCAATTTTCGAGGAGTGCGGTCTCTCGCCCCAACTCAGCCCGACGACGACGGCCGCGTTCGGCGCGAAAGCGCTCCGGCCGGAGTACTCGGTGCTGGCGAACGACGCGCTTGCGACCGTCGGCATTGCGCCGATGCGCCACTGGCGTGACGCGCTGCGCGACTATCTCGCGCTCAAGGGACATATCTCCCCCGTCGCGACGGGTCGATAGCGGCTAAGGGAATGCTGGCTTCTTACGATACTCCTGCAGGCTGATGCCGTTCTGATCGCGCTGCGACAGGATCGGCTCGTCAATAGGCCACTGAACGCCAACGTCGGGGTCGTTCCACGATATCGTCCCTTCCGACGACGGCGTGTAGAAGCCCGTCTGCTTGTACTGCACCTCTGCGACATCCGAGATCGTCGCGAAGCCGTGCGCGAATCCTTCGGGCACGTAGAGCTGCGTCTTGTTCTCGGCCGAGAGCTCGATGCCGAACCACTGGCCGAACGTCGCCGAGGACATCCGCAGGTCGACGGCGACGTCGAAGATCGCGCCGACAGTGCAGCGCAGGAGCTTGCCCATTGGCGCCGTCATGTCCTGGTAGTGCAGGCCCCGCAGCACATTCCGGCCCGACCGCGAGTGGCCCTCTTGCACGCTCGTGACATCGAGTCCGGCATCAGCGAAGTCGCGCTGGTGCCAGGACTCGATGAAGAACCCGCGCTCGTCGGAAAAGAAGTCGATATCGACGCGGACCAGACCTGCGAGCGGGGTCTCCGTGACATGGGTTTTCATCAGGGCTGCTTTCTTTGGAATTTGTGCCGTCCCGGGACATGACATCCACAGGACGTATATTTGATGATACTTCTAACGCGGCTGTACGCGGATGATATCTGTCTCATCGCTCAGGTGCCCTCACATCCTGGAGTCGTCGCACGAACAGCGCCACATGCGACGTAACGCGATCGTCGCAATCGAGGCGTGCAATCGGCGAGCGAATCGGTTATAGTGCGGCACGGAGCGAAGAGCTCGATCCAGTCCGATGTAGCGGAATCAGCTTCCGCAATGCGGACATGGTGAAGGACCCGGCAGGCGACACCCCGTCACCACCGCCGCGGGACAGAATCACACGACAAGTGAATGCGCGGTGTTCACCGCGCCGCAGACCTCGCTCCAGGGAGGGCGATAGCATGACTACGCCGGATCCGGCCGCCAGCAACACTGACCTGTGGACGACGTACCTTCGGAGCCAGGTGCGCACCTGGATTGATCCGTTCGGGCTCGCGAGGCCCGAGACTGTCGATGTGCTCGCCCGCCCGCTGGCCGACATGGCGGCAGCAGCTGTCTCCGGCTGGATGTCGCTCGTCGCGGCGCCGCCTGTGCGCGCTATGTACGAAGGCAACAAGACTCCGGTTACGCAGTTTGTGCAGCAGCAGGCGATCGATGTCGACTCGATCGAGATCCCGCCGCAATACGTTGCGCCGCGCCGCTATCCCGCGCCGACCCAGCTCGAAGAGTGGGGCATCAATTCGATCCGCCCGGAGCGGGAGCTGACGCTCGTTCGGTAGGCGATCCAAGACAACGAATTGCAGAAGGCGCGCTCACGTGAGCGCGTTTTCTCGTCCCGGACAGTGCGCTGGCTGAAAAGCCCGCGCTACAGTGTCGAGACCCGCGCTACATCGCCACGAGTTCTAGCTGAAGCGTAGGACGATGTAGATCGACGGGATGATCAACGCGGCGACAAGCACGAGGCTGAGCGAAACGACGAGCCACCGCGGAATAACCTCGATCCGCGCGGGCTCCCATGTGTAGCCGTGCTCTTCGGAAAGGTCGAAGTCGGCCGAACCAGGGCCGAGATCGTCTTCGTCCTCGACCAGCTCCTCATCGACCTCTTCGTCCCACTCGTTCGTCATGCAACCTCGGCAGGTACGCGCCCGTCTACAGCTCGATTTCCCCGCGGAACTCTTGATAGCAGCGGTTGATGTTGATCGACAGCCGCTCGGGCTCGCCCCACTCCGCGTACTCGCCTAGATCGATGCTGTCTGTCGCTTCCTGCACCGAAACACCCGAATCGAACGCGCGCCGGGAGCGGTCGTGCACAAGCTGGAGGTAGGCGCGGAAGCGCGCGAGGTCTTCCTTCGTGCCGACAGGCCCGTGGCCGGCGACGAGCACGTCGGCATCGACCTCATTGATGATGCGGTCGCAGATCCTGATCCAGTTGCCGACGTGACCCTCATGCGACATCGGCGTCACGCCAAAGAACCCGACGTCACCGAGAAAGAGGACCCGTTCTTCCGGCAGATGCACCAGGACATCGCCGCGCGTGTGGCCCGTCCCGAAGTGCAGCAGCCGTATGGCTCGTCCGCCTGCCTCTAGCTCGAGTGCCGCGCCATCGAACGTGGTGTCCGGCAGCCGTTCCTCGATGTCATCGAGCTGCCCGGCGAAGTGCGTCGCCATGCGCTGGATGATGCCGAGCACGCCGAGCCCCGCGCGCTGCATCTCGGCCTTCGCGCGCTCATGCGCGACGATCTCCGTCTCGCGCGGGAACAGCGCGTTGCCGAGCGTGTGGTCCACATGGTGGTGTGTGTTCAACAGCCGCTTGATCGGCGACGGAGCGACGCGCCGCGTTTCGTCGAGAAGCGCTTGCGTCATGTTGGGCGTAAACAGCGCGTCGATGACGGTCGTTTCGCCGCCGCCTGAGATGACGCCTGCATTGGCGACGCAAAAGCCGCCCGTCGCCTGCACATATGCAAACACCCCGGGCGCGAGTTCTGTCGTTGCCGTTTCCCATGCGTGCATGGATGCAAGGATAACGCTCGCAGCGGTGTCGAGTTTAGTGTTGCTAACGATCAATCTCTTCTACAAGGGAATCAAAATTGTAATGCGGAATGCAGCGCGCCCCACTTCTCCTCGCCCACTGATGGCCGAAGCCATATACAGGAGAGGGAGATGCCGCTGTTTAGAAAAGGCGCCGGCGCCCCGGAGCGTGAGCGTGATGCGCCGGCCGCGCCGCTCGCGCGCGAAGCCGTCATGCGCCACCTCGATGACGAGGTATGGCGGTCGGCACGCTATGGCCGGCCGCTCGTGCTCGTCTGCCTGGCGCCGCGCATGCTCACTGGCGAGCGGCTGACGGACGGCGAGCGCTGTATGGCGATTGATGCTTTGCGCGCGTCCCTTCGGCGCTCGGATATCGTCGGCGAGGCCGGCGACAGTGTCTTCGTCGCCGTCCTGCCGGAGACGTACGACGAACAGGGATCGGCCGTAGCGTTTCGTCTCCGGTCGGAGCTGTCGCTGCGCAGCGCGGGTACGCGGCAGCTCAACTGGCATATGAGCGCGACATCACGCACGAATGAGCAAAATGGCGACGCGTTCTTGCTCGCCGGCCTCGAGGCGATGCGGATGTAGGTGGCGGATGGCCGGCCTACAGCGATTTAGCGGAGACGGCTCGCGATCGCGTATTATGACGCTGACGGCGCCAGTTGTGGCGTCGATTCTGTACCCAATCGGAGTGGTCATGTCGCAGCAAAAGCAGTTCAACATCGCTGTCATCGGCGCCACGGGCGTCGTCGGGCGCGAGTTCCTCAAGATCGCGGAGGAGCGCCGCTTCCCCGTGAAGTCGCTGAGGCTGCTAGCGACCGAACGCTCTGCTGGCAAGCGCATTCCCTTCGGGGAGGGCGAGATCACCGTCGAAGTGACGACCCACGACGCGATCAAGGGCGCGGACTTCGTATTCATCTCCGCGACCGGCGCCATCTCGAAGGAGTACGGCGAGGTGTCGCGCGACGTCGGCGCGATCGCGATCGATGATTCCAGCGCCTGGCGCCAGGAGGCCGACGTGCCGCTCGTCATCCCGGAGGTCAATCCGGACGACGTGATGTGGCACAAGAACATCCTCGCCATCCCCAACTGTTCGACGACGCCGCTCGTCATGTGCGCGTGGCCGTTGCACAAGCAGAATCGCATCACGCGCATCATCGCCGACACGTATCAGTCTGTGTCAGGCACAGGCTCCGCGGCCGTCGCTGAACTCGAAGCGCAGTCACGAGCGTGGGCGAAGGGCGAGAAGAGCCCCGCCAGCGTCTATCCGCAGGAGATCGCCTTCAACGTGCTTCCGCATGTAGATACGTTCCTCGACAGCGGCTACACAAAAGAGGAATGGAAGATGACGGCGGAAACGCGCAAGATCATGCACGAACCAGACCTGCCGCTGTCGGCGACCTGCGTGCGGGTGCCGGTGTTCTTCGCGCACAGTGTCTCGGCGCACATCGAGTTCGAGAAGCCGATCAAGGCCGCGGACGTTCGAGCGATCCTCAAGGACGCGCCGGGCGTTATCGTGCAGGACGACCCCGCGACGAACAGCTACCCGACGCCGCTCGCCTCTGCGCACAAGGACGCCGTCTTCGTCGGCCGTATCCGCGAGGACAGCTCGAAAGCAAACAGCATTGCCATGTGGATCTCGACCGATAACATCCGCAAGGGCGCCGCGCTCAACGCGATCCAGATCGCGGAAGAGATGGTGAAGCGCGGATTGGTGTAAGGTCGACTGCCGTTACGGCGTCGAGTGGCGTTCGAAGAACTCCCAGATCAGCGCTGTCGCGTCGACCTCGTTCGTCACCAGGCCGAGGCGCGGGACGTTGATCGACCCTGGCCAAGTGTGCCCGCCACCTTCGATCGTATAGAGGATGGCTTCTGCATCATTCACGCAGTCCACGTATGCGGTCGTGCGGACGTGCTCGCTGACATCCGCGGTCACCGGCATTGCGCCGCAGCCGTTGTGCTCGCCCCAAAGCCGCGCTACCTCCTCAGCGCTAGCGACCGGCAGCATCATGCCGCATGAGGACGTGCCGCCTTCGTATGGCACGCACGCGTCTTCGGTCCCGCGAAATGTGATCACCGGCACCGTCAGGGCGTCGGGGCAGGTGCGAGGTCCAGCCGTCGCGCCAACAGCTCCGATCGCCGCGATGCGGCCGGGAAGCCCGCAGGCGATGAACGTCGAGATCGCCGCGCCGTTTGACATGCCCGCGGCGTACACCCGGGACTCGTCGATGCAAAGTGCCGCCGCCAGTTCGTCGATCAGTTCGCCGATGAAGGCGACATCGTCGACCCCGCCAAGGCCCGGGAACGTCCACCGTTCCGGATAGCCGCTGCCGTTCGGCGCGACCACGATGAACCCCTGGCTGTCCGCGAGTTGGTTGAACCTCGAGTACAGCGTCTGATCGCTCGCGCTCGATCCAAATCCGTGGAGGTTGACGACCAACGGCATCGCCACGCGGCCATCGTAGGCGGGCGGGATGTGCAACAGATACGTACGTTCGAGTCCGCCCGCAACCAGAGCCCCGTCGCTATTTCCCGCAGCGTGCGGGTTCGTTGCTGTGCAGGCGCCGCCTGAACCATCGGCGGTTGCGATTGGTTGGAACGGCGCTGTCGTCGGAATAGATATCTCTGGAGTTGCCGTGAGGTCGGTAGTGCTGGCTCTCGTTGTGGCGACGGCCGTCTGAGTGCAGTCATCACCACAGTCCGGCACATCGGTCTCCGTGTTATCTGCACGACACGCCACGGCCAGCAGTGAGAGCGCAGATAAAGCGATGAGCAGTCGTCTGGTTATGCCCATAGCTCTGGATGCGCAGCGCGGTGTTCGTCGCGGAGACCGTCGAGCAGCTTCTTGTACGACGGCACAAAGATGTCCGGCGTCGTCATGATCACGGCGTCTTCGCGATCGTCGGTGTAGTAGTGTTTGCGCAGTCCGACCTTTGCGAACGCGTACTTCTCGTACATCGCCTGCGCGGAGACGTTCGACGCCCGCACTTCGAGCGTCACGACTTCCTGGTCGGCGTCCTGCGCAAGCGCAATGGCCGCGATCAGGAGCCGCTCTCCGACACCCTGGCGCCGGCACTCTTCCCGTGTCGCGATGGTCACGATGTGCGCTTCGTTGACCATCAGCCAGACGCCGATGAAGCCCATCAGGAAGTCATCGGAAAGCGTCGCGTCCGTTGCGCCGACGGCCCGCCGCACAGCGCCCCATATCCCCGTCAAGCCCGATGCTTCAGGAGCAGCCTCCTCGCTCGGGCGGGCGATCACTAAGTAGCGCGCGATCTTGTTGGTCAGCTCACGCTTGTACGCCGTCTGCGGCCACATCGTCGGGAACGACTGGCGCTCGATGTCGAGCACCTGTGCGATGTCGGCGTCGATCATCGGCCGAAGCTGGATGCGTGTCGTCGTCTGGATCATGTGGTGTCAGTCTAGCGGGATCGCGTTGCCGCCTTCCAGACTTACTCGTCGTACAACTGCTGGTACCACCACCAGTGTTCGTACACGCGCCGGACGTACAGGTTCGTCTCGTCGAACTCCAGATCCTCAACGAAGAGATCAGGATCCGTCTCCGCCAGTGCGCGTGCATCGAGCGTCGCGCCAGGCCCGCCGTTGTACGCGGCCAGTGCGTGGCGCTCATCGCCGTCGAACTCCGCGAGCTGCGTGGCAAGATAGTGCGCGCCAAATCGCAGGCTGGTCTCTGGCTGGAAGAGGTCGGTCGTCTCGAAACCGCTGACGCCAAGCTCCGCAGCGATGGCCTCTCCCGTCGTGGGAATGATCTGCACGAGGCCCAGCGCCCCCGCCACAGAACCGGCGTCGGGGTCGTACAGCGACTCCTGGCGCATCAGCGCGAACAGCAGCAACGGTTCGATGCCTTGCTCGTCCGCAGCTTCAACCACCATCCCGCCATATGCCGGCGGATACGCGATGCGCATGAGGTCCGGGTGCGGTGTAGCGTCGTCGTCCAGCACGGAGAGCAATGTGGCAGCCGCGCGCGCTGCGTAGCTCTCGTCGCCTTGCTCGAAGAACCTCCGCGTCACGGCGAGCGTCTCGCGCTCGTCCGACGAAGCATCGCTGATGATGTCCGAGCGCATGCTGTCGGCGAGCCCACGCAGGCCCGACGCATCGAGGGCCGCGATCTGCGCCCAGCGTTCGTCGGCATCCAGGTCGACGGGGACCGGCGTCGAGGTTGCCGTCGCGGTGGTTGTTCCAGCTATCGGAGTCTTGAGGGATGTCGCGATCTTGTCCCAATCGGGGTCAAGTGCTTCGACGTCTCTGCGGTCGAAGTTCACGTCGTTCGCGATGCCACCGAGTTCGCCAGCGCGAATCGCGTAGTAGTCGCCACGGGCGTCCGGATCCGAAGCTAGCTGCTGCAGCTCATCCATGCCTCGCGGATCTTCGGCTTCGTCGAGCGCCTTGCCCTGCCACATACGCGCGCGAAATCCTTCCGTCCCCTCCACATCAGCGAGCGCGCCCCAGGTCTCGGCGGCTTCGACCAACGAGCCCGCCTTGTACTGCACGAGGCCGCGACGAAATCGCGCGCCCTCCGCCCAATCCGACGCGGAGAAGTCCGTCGCGAGCACGGTGTATACAAGCAACGCCTCGTCGTAGCGCCCGCCGTTCTCGAGCAGGCGCCCGCGCCACCACAGGCTGCTGTCCGCCAGTGATGATGCCGGGTTCGTCGCGTACGACTGTTCGTACCGGACAATCGCCGCGTCGTCTGTCTCCGCGCGTTCGTCGAGCGCGCCGAGGTAATACAGCGCCTCGGCTGCGTTGTCGCCCGCCGCAACGGCCGCGTCCAGCGACACGCGCGCGAGGTCGTTCTCGAACGCCCGGTACAGCACAACGCCGCGCGCGTAGTCGCTCACGGGAACGGCCGCCGCATCGAGTTCCGCCAGCAGCGCCGCAGCGCTGCCACTCGATGGGTACTCCCCAATCGCCCGCAGGTAGTCCGCGCTCCATGCCGGATCGCCGAGCCGCTGTTTGATTGCCCCTGTCGCGGCGAGCGTGCTCGCGATGTCGCCTTCATTCGGTTCGACGAGCGCGTACCAGCGAAGCGCATCGGCATCAAGCCCTGCGCCTTCGTACCCGCGCCCCATGCTGAACGTGAAGGATCCGAGAAGGTCCGCGACGGCGGGGTCAGCCATCACGCCCGCGGCCACGGGCTCTGCCTCGGCGACCCGCGCTAGCGATGCCAACAGCTTGGCGCGCTCGATGCTCGCGTACGGCGTCAGCGTCCCGCTTGCCAGAACGTACCGGCTGTAGAGGTCGAGCGCCGGTGCGTCCTCGCCCAGGTCGTCCAGAGTCGACGCGAGCATGAACTGCTGCGTGCTCCCCTCGAACGCTGCCTCCGCGTCGACTGCGTAGGCGTCGAGCACCACCCGCGCCTCCGCAGGCGCTCCAGCTCGCAAAAGCAGCTCCGCCTGGGCTGAGCGAGCATCCTGCCGCTCCTCGCCCTCAGTCTCGGACGCGACCGCGCCGAACACGGCGGCCGCGGCTTCGTACTCGCCCCGGTAACGGAGGTCGGCCGCAAGCGTTGGATCTGCTGGAGGCGGCGTAGGGGTGGCAGACGGCAGTGGACTGCCGGACGCGACAGTTGCCGTGGGCGTGGCGGAGGTGCCGCTTCCTCCAAAACAACCGCACGCAGCGATCGCTATGACAGCGAGCGCGGCGCAAAGCGAAGCGACGGCAGGTCGGGAAGGTTGCATCGGGTTCGGGTCATCAATCTCGCGATTTGCACCGGCATATGCACAGCTCCAGATCGCGGAAAGAGTGCTGGAGTGACCCGATCAGTGTAGCGAGCGCGCAGAGTGTGCCAGACGCGAACGGGGAGTGGGATCGTGCATCAGAATGAGGATCCTGGCCGACAGACAACTGAGACCGCAAGCTTGATCCGCGTCACTGTCGTCGAACTTCGAGGCGCCGTCAGCTTCGTCACACGGCGCAGCGCGCTGCCGGCGCTAATGCGAGCCTGCACGACCAACCCTCACACGCGCGACGAACTGCTCGAACGCGCCGACCCGTACTGGCACGGCCTGCGAGACCGCGTCGCCAACGGCATCGCGGTCTTCGACGAGCACAACAGCCGCGACAACAATCGCCACATCCACGCCGCGCTGCGGACGCTGAAGCCTGGCCAAACGCCGGTGTTCCGGATCGTCGACGACTTCACGCGCGAAGCGAGCCTGCGTCCCGTTCAGGCAGGATGCGTTGTCATCAACCTGCTGGCGCGGCGAATCATAACGCTACAGGACGGCACGACCACCGTGACGCGAAACGGCCGCGGCGAGATCTTCGACGGCGAGCGAAACACCGGCGCCATCTATGTCTACCGCCTACCGAAGACGTGGTCTCTCGTCCCTTAGGGACGAAAGAGCAAAGGTCAAACAGCAAAGAACAAAGCCGGACCGACTTCTCGGCAGCTTAGCTCTTTGTCCTCTGCTGTTTGCTGAGGCTTCTTACGCGAACGCCGGCGCGAGCGCTGCTTGCGGGATCATGCCGGCCAGCACCCGTTCGAGAGCCATCGTGTGCGCGCAAGCGCCCCAGCCTTCGAAGAAGTCGCAAGAGCAGCGCCATGCGTCGCCGTCCAGCGCCACATGATGCGTATCGTTCTCGCCGTCAAAATCGACCTGCAACGACGAAACGTGCATGCGATGACGTTCTGTCGAGTACTTCTTGGCCTTGTCGATCTTGCCGATGAGTCCGGAGTTCATGGGGCTGGTTCCTTTCACTGCCTTGCGGGGGAAACCAAAACGCCGCGTGCGTGGATGCGCGCGGCGTTGAACGCTACGGATATCGCTGGGGAAGAAGCAGGCTCATAACGGCAGCCGCCTTTACTTGTAGATTCACGATAGTACGGCCAACCCGATCCTGTCAACGGGCGTCACAGATTCGTAACCGGAAAAGTTTTGGCCAACGGAGAAAGATTGTTGGGAGCGAGTGACGCAGTTGTAGGGACGAAGCTTTAGCTCCGTCCCAGCAGTGTTCCGGACGGAGCTGAAGCTTCGTCCCCACTCAGGTGGGCCGTGGTTGTCAGAACGCGGGGGGCGCGGCCAAACGGAGCCGCCGGATATTCTCCAGGTGCTCCTGCTCGTGCTCGATCATGTGCTCGACGAGCATCCGGATACTGACCCGGCCGTTTTCGAGGTGCCGTCCCGTCCGCGCCCAGTTCCAGTTAACGAGCGTCGTCAGCAACTGCGTCGTTTCCGCCCGCCAGTAGCGCAGCTTCTCCAGCAGGTCTTCAACAGGCGTCTCCAGGTATCCGTGCCGGGCCGCAAATTCGTCCGGGTCGTACGGCTCGAGGATGGGGTCGGTCTGCGTGCTCATCATGTACAGCCGCTTGTGGTAGACCTCCGCCGCGTCACCCAGGTGCCCTACGATCTCCTGAATACACCAGGCATCGTCGCCATCGTCGGGGTGCCGGAACGTGAGCTGCGGCTGGAGCAGGCCTGCAAGCTCGTCAGCGACATCCCGCGGGATTGTCCGCAAAGCGGCCACGAGGTCGAAGTGGCCGAGCGTGCCGGGCTCCATTCGTGGGTATGTGAAGACGTTCGGTGTCTGTTGTGGCATCGCTCAGGATCGTAGCGGATGAAGGTGCCAAGTGCGACGCTGAGCTAGCCACCCGTATTGACGCCGATCATGCTGCCGATCGTGTACGTGATCGCCGCCGCCCCGGCGCCGATAAGCATCTGCCGGGTGCCGGCGAAGATCGCGTTGCGTCCCGTGAACAGGGAGACGGCCGCGCCAACGGCGAACATGCCCGCAAGGCCCATGACGACCGACGCGATGAGGTACGGCGTCGTGTCGCCAAAGAACCATGGGATTACGGGAATGATCGCGCCCACCGCAAACGCGAAGAACGAACTCAACGCCGCGCCCCAGGGTGAGCCAAGCGCGTCCGGATTGAGCCCCAGTTCTTCGCGCGCCAGCGTCTCCAGCGCGACGCCACGGTTCGCGATGATGCGTGTTGACAGTGCCTCTGCGTCAGCCCGCGGCAGCCCCTTGGCTCGGTAGATGAGGGCGAGTTCCTGTCGCTCCTGCTCCGGATCAGACTCCAGCTCCTCGCGCTCAAGCTCGATCTGCCGCTCGAACAGCTCGCGCTGAGACGTCACCGACACCCACTCGCCCGCCCCCATAGAGAACGCGCCGGCCAAGAGTCCCGCTATGCCGGTCAGGATGATGAAACTGCCGTCTGGATTCGCGCCGGCGACGCCGATAACCAGGCTCAGGTTCGACAACAGCCCGTCGCTGATTCCGAAGATCGCCGCCCGCAGCGAGCCGCCGCTATCGACACGGTGCCACGATTCGCGCTTGGCGATGCCGGCGATGTCACCCTCGCTACCCGGCGCGTACATCGTCGAGAGCGTGCGGGCGTGCTGACGTTCGTCGCGCGCCATGTCTGGGCCTGCATCTGCCTGTGCCATGTAGTTGTCGAAGCCCGTCGACTCCATCGCACTGACCATCGGCAGCACCGCGCGCGCGCCAAACCGCTTCGCCAGAAAGCCGATCATACGAACGCGCGCCGACGGCTTGGCGTCCCCCGGATCGACGCCGAGGTCACGCAGCTTGTCAGCCCAGCGCGCGAGGTGACGCTCCTCCGTCTTCGAGAGTTCGAGAAAGATTTGCTTGCGCTCGGGATTGGGTTCGGCCGCAGCCAGGAGAAGGTAAATCTCGACACCGTCGATCTCACCCTGGTAGTTCTCGCGAATGCGCTTGATCTCTGATCGCGAAGCCTTCGGTGCATCGCCGGGAGTGGCCATGTACCGATCATAGCCGCGCAACAAGCACGCGTGTAGTTCGACGTGGTGATTGCGCGCCGTAGCGACGGCTAACCGGCGTTAGTGCTACAGCCTGCGCTCGAACCATACGAGGTCGTAAGATCCGACCTTGGATCGTGCGATCTCCGCAAAGCCCAGCGCAAGGTAGAGGCTGACTGCGGCTTCTTGCTGCGGTGTCGTTTCGAGAATCACCGACTCATACCGTTGTTCCGCGCACCAAGTCACCGCGGCATCGACCAACAGCCGGCCGATGCCGGAGCGCTGCCGCTCGGGCGCGACGGCGACGTGGCGCAGACGTGCCGTCTTCGCTGGAAGCCGCAGCTGAGGTGGCACAAGCGGCGCGATCTGTTGCGCCCCGACCTCCTCGACACCAACCATCCCGACGACGGCCTCCTCGCCGTGTTGGATCTCAGTGGACACGAGGAAGTGAGCGTAGTACGCGGGGATCTGTTGCAGGTCCGATGGGAGTGCCTGCGGACCTTGCGGAGATCTGCCCTGCAGGGGGTGTACGGCTGTACAACCACTCAATTTGTGGCCCGTCTGCCTCGCCGTACGGTCGGATGCTCCGCCCGCTGTTACTCATCACACGATGGTATCAGTGCCAGATCACGGCTCGCGCGGCTGATACACTCGGAACGTCTCAACTCAACATCGTTGCATCGCGCGCCTCGCGAGCCAGGAGTCTCCATGCTGGACAAGATCCTCAACATCAATCCGGAGCGCATCGCTGTTGCCGAGTTCTTTGGCGCGATTGGTTCGCCCGAGAAAACGACGTCGTTCGTGCGGATGCTCAAGGCGATCGAAGAGAACAAGCGCGTGAAGGCGCTCGTCATCGATATCGACTCCCCCGGTGGCGGAGCGGGCGCATCCGAGCAGATCCACGCATCGATCAAGAAGGTCGCCAAGGAGAAGCCCGTTGTTGCCTTCGTACGCGGCACCGCGGCGAGCGGCGGCTACATGGCCGCCTGTGCCTGCACGAAAATCATCTCGCTGCCGATGGGCATCGTCGGTTCGATCGGCGTTATCTCCATGCGGCCCATGCTGTACGACATGCTTGAGAAGATCGGCGTCCGCATGGACGTCACGAAGGCCGGCCGCCTGAAGGACATGTTCAGCAACTTCCGCGAGCCTACCGACGAAGAGCGCGGTAAGGAGCAGGCGCTGCTCGACACCATTTACGACCGCTTCGTGGACATGGTGGCGAACGCCCGCGACCTCCCGAACGAGAAGGTGCGTGAATTGGCGACAGGCGAGATCTACATCGCCGAGCAGGCGAAGAACTTGGGCCTCATCGACGACTTGGGTGACCTCGACAACGCCATCGACCTCGCCCAGTCCCTCGCCGGCCTTTCCGAGCGCAAGGTCACCTACATCAAGCCCCACAAGAGCCTGCGCGAGCGCCTGCTGTCCGGAACCTCGACCGGCGTGGTGGACTCCTTCGCGTGGGCAATCGAAAACCGCCTCGCGGGCCCAAAGATCGAGTTGCGATAAACTGCTAAGAGGAGTACGCGAATACCGGATCTGAAAATTGTAAAATCAGGCCGAGAGTGACAGGCGGGCCTTGCATAAGGGCGCGCCAGTCGGATATTCTCCGCTGTTGACTTCCACGACCCCTATTTGTATACTCGCTTTAGGCTAGACAGTACCCCCTTGCCCTTGGAACCCCATGCTTCGTCCCTATCGGGACTATTTCTATCTACGGCAGGTAGCCATCGTTAATCGCACTGTAGGAGCGCGCCAAGTATGACTGTCTCTTTGGACATCGTCAGCAGTCGGTCGTTGGTCCCGGTAAGCAAGAAGTCGTACGCACGTATCGCACACGTCCTCGACATCCCTCACCTGATCCGCATGCAGCTGGATTCCTATAACTGGTTCCAGACCGAGGGCCTGCGCGAGCTGCTCGACGAGATCTCGCCGATCTCCGACTTCACCGGCACCCGCATGGAGCTTCGCTTCGGCGACTACTCCTTCGGCGAGTCGAAGTACAGCGAGCTTGAGTGCCGCGAGCGCGACATGACCTACAGCGCGCCGCTGCGGGTCAACGTCCAGCTCATCGTCCGTGAGACAGGTGAGGTGAAAGAGCAGGAGCTGTTCATGGGCGACTTCCCGCTCATGACCCAGAACGGCACTTTCGTCATCAACGGCGCCGAGCGCGTGGTCGTCTCGCAGCTCGTTCGCTCCCCCGGCGTCTACTTCACGCTTGAGACCGACCCGACAAGCGGCCGCGACCTTTGCTACGGCAAGCTCATCCCGAACCGCGGCGCCTGGCTGGAGTTTGAGACAAGCAACAAGAACGTCCTCTCCGTGAAGGTCGACCGCAAGCGCAAGATTCCCGTCACGACGCTGCTTCGCGCGATCGACGAGGAAGAGGGCGTGCCCGAGGCCGAGCTCGGCACGAACGAGCGCATCATGGCGAAGTACGCCGCGTTCGACACCAACGAAGACCACCAGTACATCGCGACGACGCTGGAGAAGGAGCCTTCCACCAACAAGACGGAGGCGCTTCTCGAGTTCTACCGCAAGCTCCGCCCCGGCGACCCGCCGACGCTGGAGAACGCGCGCGGCCTGCTGAACTCGCTGTTCTTCAACGCCCGTCGCTACGACCTTGGCCGCGTCGGCCGCTACAAGCTGAGCCGCCGGCTCGAACTCGACACGGATCTCAAGATCCGCATCCTCGAGCCTCGTGACCTTGAGACGATCATCCTGACGCAGATCAAGCTCAACAACGGCAACGGTCACGCGGACGACATCGACCACCTCGGCAACCGCCGCGTGCGCGCCGTCGGCGAGCTGATCCAAAACCAGTTCCGCGTCGGCCTGCTCCGCATGGAGCGCGTCGTCCGCGAGCGCATGACGATCATCGACCCCGACCAGGCGACGCCGAGCGCGCTCATCAACATCCGCCCCGTTGTGGCGGCGATGAAAGAGTTCTTCGGCGGCTCGCAGCTCTCGCAGTTCATGGACCAGACGAACCCGCTGGCGGAACTCACGCACAAGCGCCGTCTCTCCGCCCTTGGCCCCGGGGGTCTCTCGCGCGACCGCGCCGGCTTCGACGTGCGTGACGTACACCACAGCCACTACGGCCGCATCTGCCCGATCGAGACGCCTGAGGGCCCGAACATCGGTCTTATCGGCTCGCTGGCAACATACGGCGTCATCAACAACTACGGCTTCATCGAGACGCCCTACCGGCGCGTGGTGAAGCAGTTGAAGGCGAACGACCCGCTGTGGGTTGGCCGCTACCTCGCCGAGGACGTCGCTGGCGTCGGCGCTGCGGGCGACCGCATGGACGACGCTACGGCGCGAAAGCTCTCCGCTAAGGGCGACAACCTCGTCCGCTGCCGTCCGTTCGTCAGCACGCTCATCGAGTACCTGTCCGCTGATACGGAAGACAACTACGTCATCGCCCAGGCGAACGCACTCATCGACGCCGACAACCATTTTCTCGAAGAACGGATCGAGGCCCGCGAGGGCGAGCGCTTCATGATGGAGCCACCGGACAAGGTGGACTGGATGGACGTCTCGCCGAAGCAGATTCTGTCCGTCGCGACGTCACTCATCCCGTTCCTGGAGCACAACGACGCCCCGCGTGCGCTGATGGGCTCGAACATGCAGCGTCAGGCAGTGCCGCTGGTGCGACCGGAAACGCCGATCGTCATGACGGGCGTCGAGGCGCAGGCAGCGCAGGACTCCGGGCAGGTGATCCTCGCCGAGCGCGACGGCACCGTCGTCTCTGCGGACGCGCGCGACATCATGATTAAGTACGACGGCGACGAGGACATGACGCGCCACCCGCTGTTGAAGTTCGTGCGCTCCAACCAGGGCACATGCATCAATCAGCGCCCGACCGTGAAGCGAGGCGATCGTGTCCGCAAGGGCGACCCGCTGGCCGACAGCTCCTCCACCAACAAGGGCGAGCTCGCGCTCGGGCAGAGCGTGCTATGCGCGTTCATGTCGTGGCAGGGCTACAACTTTGAGGACGCCATCATCCTGTCGGAACGGCTCGTCCGCGATGACAAGTTCACGTCGATCCACATCGAGAAGCACGAGGTCGAGTCCCGCGACACCAAGCTGGGGCCTGAGGAGATCACGCGTGACATCCCGAACGTCGGTGAAGAGTCGCTCCGTGACCTCGACGAGAACGGCATCATCCGCATCGGCGCCGAAGTCAACAGTGGCGACATCCTCGTCGGCAAGATCACGCCGAAGGGCGAGACGGAGCTGACGGCGGAAGAGAAACTGCTGCGCGCGATCTTCGGCGAGAAGGCGCGCGAGGTGAAGGACACATCGCTGCGTGTGCCACACGGCGAGCGCGGCAAGGTCATCGACGTGAAGGTCTTCAAGCGGGAGACGCACGACGAACTGCCCGCAGGCGTCAACGAACTCGTCCGCGTCTCGATCGCCCAGCGCCGCAAGGTGTCCGAGGGCGACAAGATGGCCGGACGCCACGGCAACAAGGGCGTCGTCGCCCGCATCCTGCCGGTCGAGGACATGCCGTACCTCGCCGATGGAACGCCCGTCGACATCGTCCTCAACCCGATCGGTGTGCCTTCGCGCATGAACGTCGGCCAGGTGCTGGAAACGCACCTTGGCTGGGCGGCGAATTCGCTCGGCTTTCGCGCGGTGACACCCGTATTCGACGGTGCAAGCGACAAGATGATCGAGGACGAACTCGGCCGTGCATGGCTCGCGCAGCAGGCCGGCGCTCTCGTTCGCCACACGCCGGCAGACGGCGCCGGCGAGAACGCGCTCGCGTACGAACGACTCGACATTCCGAAGCTCGAAGCCTGGCTCACGAAGCAGAGCTACGACGCCCGGGAAGTGCTCGACGACAAGACGCCCGGCGCCGCAGCTCGCGCATGCCTCGAACTGTGGCTCGAGAGCATCGGCGAAAAGCGTGTGCGTGGTCTCGCGCCGGAGAAGCTCGAAGAGAAGGTCACGAAGGCCGTTAACGAGCACGAGGCGCCGCCGACATGGGGCAAGCAAGAGCTGCGCGACGGTCGCACAGGGGAGGCCTTCGATCAGCCCGTCACCGTGGGTTACATCTACATGCTCAAGCTTGTCCACCTCGTCGAGGACAAGATCCACGCCCGCAGCACCGGCCCCTACTCCCTCATCACACAGCAGCCGCTGGGTGGTAAGGCGCAGTTCGGTGGCCAGCGCTTCGGTGAGATGGAAGTGTGGGCGCTCGAAGCGTACGGTGCGGCGCACATCCTGCAAGAACTGCTGACGGTGAAGTCCGACGACATCGTTGGTCGCGTGAAGGCGTACGAATCCATCGTGAAGGGCGAAGACGTGATGGAGCCCGGCGTGCCGGAGTCCTTCAAGGTCTTGGTGAAGGAGCTGCAGTCCCTCGGCCTATCCGTCGAGGTGCTGAACGAAGAAGACCAGTCGGTCGAGTTCGTGGAAGAGGGTGGGGAGATGCCGCAGCTCGAAGGCATCAACCTTTCCGGGTTCGAGAAGGGCGAGGACAGAAACGGTGCTTGAGGTAAACGACTTTAACCAGGTTCGCATTTCGCTGGCATCGCCGGAGCAGATCCGGTCGTGGTCCTACGGAGAGGTCACCAAGCCGGAGACGATCAACTACCGCACGCTCAAGCCGGAAAAGGACGGACTCTTCTGCGAGAAGATCTTCGGCCCGACGAAGGACTTCGAGTGCTACTGCGGCAAGTACAAGCGTGTCCGCTACAAGGGCATCGTTTGCGACAAGTGTGGCGTCGAAGTCGCGCGCTCCAAGGTTCGGCGCGAGCGCATGGGCCACATCGAGCTTGCGTCGCCCGTCAGCCACATTTGGTTCGTGAAGGGCACGCCCAGCCGTATCGGCTTGCTGCTCGACGTGTCGCCGCGTGCGCTGGAGCAGGTGCTGTACTTCGCGCGCTTCATCGTCACGTCCGTCGACGAGACTGCGAAGAAGCACGCCCTTGAACACCTCAAGGAAGAGATGGACAAGGAAGCTGCGCGCGCCGAGGAAGAGTACAGCGAGCGCGTCCAGGAGTTGCGAGCCCAGCTCGCTGAGGCCGAGAAGGAGTTCGACGCCGACAAGGAGAAGCGCCTCGCCGACCTCGAGACAGAGCGGCAGGAGCGCGCCGACACGCTCATGCAAACGGCCGTCGAGTACCAGGCCGAACTCGCCGAGCTCATCGGCAAGAGCGCGCGCAAAGGCTACCGCCTCGGCGATGACCTCATCATCGAGCGCGGCGCTGTCATCGAGAAGTCGCAGGTCAATGGCCTGAAGAAGGCAGCCGAACGCCAGATCAAGGCGCTCGAAGCGGATTTTAAGAAGAAGCGCGCCGACGCCGTTCTCATGGCCGACGCCGCCATCGAAACGAAGCGCACGAAGATTACAGACGAACTCCGCCCGCTGGAGGAGCGTGCCGGTGGCGCGCGCCAGGAGGTCTACGCGAAGTACGAGGAGAACATCGCGGAACTCGAACAGCTCGTTGATCCAGCGGCCAACGACAAGATGGTTCTCCTGCAAGAGGCGCAGTTCAAGGGCATGCAGGACCGCTACGGCATGAACGTCTTCGAGGCGGGCATGGGCGCCGAAGCTGTCCTCAAGATTCTCGAGCGCGTCGACCTCGACAAGCTCCGCGATAAGCTGCAGGGCGAGGTGCACTCGACCTCAGGCCAGCGCCGCAAGAAGGCAACGAAGCGCCTCAAGGTCATCGAGTCCCTCCGCAAGTCCGGCAACCGCCCGGACTGGATGGTCTTCACTGTCTTGCCCGTCATGCCGCCCGAACTGCGCCCGATGGTGCAGTTAGATGGTGGCCGCTTCGCGACAAGCGACCTGAACGACCTCTACCGCCGCGTCATCAACCGTAACAACCGCCTCAAGCGGCTGCTCGAGCTTGGCGCGCCGGAGATCATCATCCGGAACGAGAAGCGCATGCTTCAGGAGGCCGTCGATTCGCTGATCGACAACGGCCGCCGTGGCCGCGCCGTCGCCGGCTCAGGCAACCACAAGCTCAAGAGCCTCAGCGACATGCTCAAGGGTAAGCAGGGCCGCTTTCGCCAGAACCTGCTCGGCAAGCGCGTCGATTACTCCGGCCGTTCGGTCATCGTCGTCGGCCCGGAGCTCAAACTACACCAGTGCGGTCTGCCGAAGCGCATGGCGCTCGAGCTGTTCAAGCCGTTCGTCATGAATGCGCTCGTTTCACGCGGCCTCGCGCACAACATCAAGAGCGCCAAGCGCATTGTCGAGCGCGCCCGCCCGGAAGTGTGGGACGTGCTCGATGAAGTGATCAAGACGCGCCCGGTGCTTCTCAACCGCGCGCCGACCCTGCACCGCCTTGGTATCCAAGCCTTCGAACCGGTACTCATCGAGGGCAGTGCGATCCAGATCCACCCGCTCGTCTGCACCGCCTTCAATGCGGACTTCGACGGCGACCAGATGGCCGTCCACGTGCCGCTGTCGCGCGAAGCCGTCGCCGAGGCGCGCCAGATTATGCTCTCCACCAAGAACCTGCTTTCTCCTGGTTCTGGCGAGCCTATCATCGCCCCAACGCTGGATATGGTGCTGGGGTGCTACTACCTGACGCTCAAGCAGCCGAAGAAGGCGAACGCCGACGAGCACACGTACGGCAGCCCTCAGGAAGCCCGCTACGCGCACGACCTCGGCATCATCAGCCTGCAGCAGTCGATCAAGGTGCGCATTCCGTACGACAAGCCGCGTCTGACGCTGGCCGAAGCCCGCCTCGAACTCCCGGAAGGCATCGCGCAGAGCGTTGCTGTTGACGACAGCGTCGAAATGTCCGCGTCCGGGCAGCCGTTGCCGCAGGTTGCCGAAGCGAGTGCCGCCACGGCCGACGGTGTGCGCGCGCGCACCGAGATCATCGAAACGTCAGTCGGTCGCCTGATCTTCGACGAGATTCTCCCGTCCGGTGTCGCCCGTGCAGTGAACGCAAGCCTCGGCAACGCCGAAGGGCCCGACTATCTCAACGCGACGATGGACCGCAAGATGCTCAAGGATGTCGTCGCCCGATCCTATGAGGTGCTCGGCAACGAGGACACCGCCGAGGTCGTCGACAACATCAAGAACGTCGGCTTCATCTACGCCACGCAGTCCGGCATCACGATCTCCGTCAACGACCTCCGCGTGCCGGCGGAGAAGGCACAGCTCATCGCTGACGCCGAGGCCGGAATCAAGGAGATCGACGGCGAGTACGAGATGGGCCTCATCACCGAGCAGGAACGCTACGACGCCACGGTCGACGTGTGGAGCAAGACCACAGAGGAAGTGAAGCGCACGATCCAGGAGCAACTCGACCGCTATGGGTCCGTGTACACGATGGCCACCTCGGGTGCGAAAGGTAACATCAGTCAGATCACTCAGATGGCTGGTATGCGCGGCCTGATGACAGACCCTTCCGGGCGTATCATCGACTTGCCGATTCGTTCGAGCTTCCGCGAGGGCCTGACGGTGCTGGAGTACTTCATCTCCACGCACGGCGCGCGCAAGGGTCTCGCCGATACCGCTCTCCGTACAGCGGACTCCGGCTACCTGACACGACGGCTCATCGACGTCGCGCAGGACGTGATCATCCTCGTCGATGACTGCGGCACGCGCATGGGCGTCTGGCTGGAGCAACCCGAGAGCGGGATGCTGGAGTCGTTCAGCGAGCGTATCGCTGGCCGCCACTCCGCGATGGATCTCCTCGACCCGGAGACCGGCGAGATGCTCGCCGCCTTCAACGAAGAGATCGACGAAGCAAAGGCAAAGCGCATCGAGGAACTGAAGCTCGAGCGCGTGTACGTGCGTTCTGCGCTGACCTGCCAGGCCAAGCGTGGCCTCTGCACATTCTGCTACGGCAAGGCCCCCGCGCGCGGGTCGACCGTGCACATGGGCGAGGCTGTCGGCATCGTCGCCGCGCAGTCCATCGGTGAGCCGGGAACGCAGCTCACAATGCGAACCTTCCACACCGGTGGTGTCGCGAGCGGCGTCGACATCACCAGCGGTCTGCCTCGTGTTGAAGAGCTGTTCGAAGCCCGCGTGCCCAAGGGCCAAGCGCTTATCTCCGAGATCGACGGTTCGGTGGAGATCGTCCGTGAGGGCGACACCCGCCGCATTCGCGTCAAGAGCTCCGAGCTCTATCACGATGAGTACGAGATTCCCGACGGCGCGATCCTTCAGATCAAGAAGGACGACATCATCGAGCAGGGCATGGTAATCGCCCGCACGAAGGCGTCGATCGCCGCCGCTGCGTCAGCGGCCGCTGAAGCAGAAGCTGCCGCCGGCGACGAAAAGCCTAAGAAGTCCCGCGCGAAGAAGAAGGTGGAAACGCTGCCGACCACGTTTGAAGGCGACATCGTCGCCCGTATTGGTGGCCGCGTGACGCTTTCCGGTAAGAACGCAATGCAGATCGTCTACGAAGAGAACGAAGAGCGTGAGTATCAGGTGCCCGCGGCCGCCCGCCTCCGCGTCGAGAACGGACAGACTGTGCACGCTGGCCAGCAGCTCACGGAAGGCTCGCTGAACCCACAGGACATCCTGCGCATCTCGGGCGCCGACGCGGTGCAGCTTTACCTCGTGGGCGAAGTCCAGAAGGTCTACCGCTCGCAGGGTGTGACCATCAACGACAAGCACATCGAAGTGATCGTCCGGCAGATGCTCCGCAAGGTTCGCGTCGACCAGCCTGGCGACTGCAATCTGCTGCCGAACGACATCGTCGACCGCTTCGAATACGACGAGATCAACGCCCGCGTACTCGCTGAAGGCGGCGAGCCGGCGACGGCCGTCCCGGTACTCCTCGGCGTCACAAAGGCGTCGCTCAGCACCAGCAGCTTCCTCGCGGCGGCATCCTTCCAGGAGACGACGCGCGTGCTGACCGAAGCCGCGATCAGCGGTCAGACGGACCGGCTGCTCGGCCTGAAGGAGAACGTCATCATCGGCAAGCTCATCCCGGCGCGCACGCCGATCGAGCTGCCACCGCCGCCGGTCAAGGAGATCCCACTGCCCGAAGTGCTGGAGCTCGAGGAAGCCGAGGACCTGTTCGGTGACGACGACGAGATCGCAGGCCTGATCGGTGCGATCCCGCTCGGTGGCGCTGACGACGAAGATGCGGCCGAGGGCGATGATCCCGATGACGACGAGCCGTCGCCAGAGGATCTGCTCGACACGGATCTGCTCGATATCGAGGACGCTCCGGCGCCGCCAAAGGTCTCCAGTGCATTCGTCGCCGAGCCCGACGACGATTAAGTGCGGAAAAGTTCGACGAGAGAGAAGGGCGGTTCATTTAGAACCGCCCTTCCTGCCTTTTCCCGAGAACTGTCCAAACGGCGCGGCCCTTTACGCGACCGCGGTCTCTCCACCGACGGCTTCCTGTAAGTGCCGTACCAGCGCCTCAACGGTGCTGCCGTGCGCCGGGTAGGACGCAACGCAGACGCTGATGTCGGGCTCCGGCGCTTCCGGGAACCGCTGCGTAACCATCTTCACGATGCTGTCGCGCAGCCGGTATGCGGAGATGTTCGTGCCTTCCGGGCCGGTCTCCGTATGCAGCACCGCGTACGCGCCATCGAGTGCGCCCAGAATGTCCGTGTCGCGCAGGCCCGCGAGCAGTTGGCTGCCGATGCGCCGCAGCATGTGATCGGCGTAGAACGCACCGAACTTGGCGCGCACTTCGCGCTCGTTCTCCAGCCGCAGCAAGGCGACACCTAGCTCGCGGCCGTACCGGCGGGCGCGCGTAACTTCGCGCTGCAGTTGCGCGCGCAGGAAGTCCTCGTCCGGAACCCATAGCTTAGGGTCGACGGAGTGCAGGCGGCGTGCGTCCTCGCGTTCGCGCAGCTGGAACACGGCCACAGCAGCGTGGCTCGCCAGTACGTCCGCGATCGAGTCCGTCATCGCGTCCGGTTCTTGAACCAGGAACAGGCCCAGCCCGATCGATTCGCGATTGAATGTGATCGGTACGGCGACGACTTCCTCGTCATGTCCGTCCGCACGCTCGCCAGCAAGCGCCGAGAGCTCACGCCGAATAGCTTTCGTACTGCCTTCCGCCGCAGCGAAGACCGTCGCCGCTTCGGGCGACGATGACACGCCGTCCAGGCCAAGTTCGTCCCACAGCGTCTCGGCCAGCGCCGGCCGCGGCGCGTTCGTCCGGGCCGGCCGATACACCCCGCCTTCGTCCGGGAGGAGCAGCGCCGTCAGCGAAGCGCCAAGCGCATGCTCGCCGAGGAACTCGAAGCGCCCCGCGAGCCACGCCAGATCAGGCGCGCCGTGCAGCGACGCAAGGTTCTCAACAAGGTAAAGAAGCCGTCCGTCAGCAGGTTGTGTAGGCGTAGCGTCATCCATCGCGAGAACCCTCCTCGTATCAGGAGAAGTATCGGCAGGAGACCCGCAATCTCAGTAGGCGCCGCCCTTAGGTGTTTGGCCGAGATGACCTTAAGGATTCGGAGCGCGGGCTTTCAGCCCGCGTGGTCGTCCATGTGGCTGTTGTTGCGACAGCGCCAAAGGGCATCGAGTAGGGGCGCTGCTCTGCCGCGCCCTCGTCGGCGGAAATTGATCGATCGATGCGTCCCGATGTTGCGCGCCTACGCTGAGACCGCGGCCGCCGCCGCAATCGTCGGCTTCGTGCCGAACGCGTCCGTGATGTAATGATCCGCCCGAATCGACGCCGTCACACCGTCGCCCGCCGCCGTCACCACCTGCCGCGCCGAATTCGCGCGAATGTCGCCCGCCGCGAACAGCCCCGGCACATCCGTCTCCATCCACTCGTTCACGAGAACGTGCCCGCCGCCATCCATCCGCAACTTCTCACGCAGGTAGGACGTGTTCGGCGTCATGCCAATGAAGATGAACACGCCCGTGACATCGAGCGAACCCTGTTCTCCGGTCACGAGGTTCTTCGTCCGGATCCCCGTCACGGTCTTGTCGCCGACGATCTCTTCGACGACCGTGTTCCACACGAACTCCATCTTCGGCTCGGCAAACGCGCGCTCTTGCAAGATGGCGCTCGCCCGTAGTTCATCCCGCCGGTGCACCACGAGCACCTTCTTCGCGTACCGCGCCACGAATAACCCTTCGTCCATCGCCGCGTCACCGCCGCCGATCACAGCCACAGTCTGGTCTTTGTAGAACGCCGCGTCGCACGTCGCGCAGTACGACACGCCGAACCCGGTCAGCCGCTCCTCACCCGGCACGCCAAGCTTGTCGTAGTCGGCGCCGCCCGTGAGGATCACCGCCCGCGCCGCGTACGCACCTTCGTTGCTCTGCACCAGATGTGTGCCGTCAGCCGCCTGCTCGATCGCCGAGACGTCGCCCGCCGCCGTCTCCATGCCGTACTTCGACGCTTGCTTGTGCATGGCGTCTGCGAGGTCGAAGCCGTTGATGCTGTCGATGCCGGGATAGTTCTCAACAGCCGCGGTGAGCGCGATTTGCCCGCCCGTCACCTTGCGTTCGATCAGCAGCGTCGATCGTCGCGCGCGCGCGGCGTACAGACCTGCGGCCAAGCCCGCCGGCCCACCGCCGATGATCACGATGTCGCACTGTTTCGCGTCCGTATCTATCTCTGCCATTCTCGATATCCGTTCAACAAACAAGGGAGCCCGCAGGCTCCCTCGCGTCATGTTTGTGCGTTGGCGATGAGCCCAGCTTTATACGACCGCGTCGAGGCGCTGCTTCAGGTCGCTCTTTGGGCGGAATCCGACGATCTGGCCGGCCACTTCGCCGTCTTTGAACACGAGCAGTGTCGGGATGCTGCGGATGCCGTACGCCGACGCCGTCTTCGCGTTGTCGTCCGTGTTCAGCTTCACGAACTTCACCTTGCCGTCGTATTCGTCCGACAACTCATCGACGATCGGGGCGACCATCCGGCACGGTCCACACCACGGCGCCCAAAAGTCCACCAGGACGGGGGTCCCGGACTTGATCACTTCGGTCTCGAAGTTCGCGTCGGTTACTTCGGTCGGCTTTGCCACTGAGCTATCTCCTTCTCTTCGTTTGACAGGTCGTTGAGTGCATTGTACGATACCCCCACGGGGTATGTCAACAGGACACATTTCCGCCCCCACGGAGTACATCATGGTCACATCCAGCTTGCAGGACGATATCAACCGCCGCCTCAGGCGTATCGAAGGTCAGGTGCGTGGCATCCAGAAGATGCTCGACGAAGGCCGCGAGTGCGAGGAGATGCTCACCCAGACGATGGCCATCCGCAGCGCCGTCGACCAGGTGGGCGCGAAGCTGATGGAGCACCACGTCGATGGCTGCCTGCTCCAGGGCTTCGACTGCCAGCCGGACCAGCTCGAACGCCTCCGCGACAGCCTCAAGCTCTGGACAAAGTTCGGCCAGCCCGCCCCGGCGATGGCCCTCCCCTACGAATCCGAACCCGAGCCAATCAGGTCCTGAGCTCGGACGTGAGATTGTCGATGTGGCAGAGCCGTCCCCGCCCTGTGATCGCCGGATGTGGCACAGCAGTCCCCGGCTGTGAACGCTACAGCCCGCCCCCTCCCTGCCGACACTATCCCTAGGGGACGCGCCTGACGTCCGGCGGCTTGTCGCCGGTTGCGGAGCGCGTGGGGTTACATGCCGAACAGACCCGTCGGG
This sequence comes from Dehalococcoidia bacterium, assembly GCA_021731085.1. GTDB lineage: Bacteria > Chloroflexota > Dehalococcoidia > DSTF01 > JACRBR01 > JACRBR01. The sequence continues at coordinate 148,224 of JAKFYB010000003.1, read as the reverse complement.
GATGTTGAACTGCGGCCGCTCTCGGAAGTGTTCGAGGAAGCCATTGGCACGCTCCAGCAGGAGATGTCGGAGTACTCCTTCATCGCGCTCGTCGGCGCCGTGCTCGCATGTCTCGCTGTTCTCGCCCTGGGTGTCATTGATAGCGCGGTGTCACTCGCCCTTATCGGACCCATCATTGCCCTCAGCATGATCCTCACGCTCGCGACATGCGCCGCGGCTTTCGGCTGCGTGAACAGCCACATGCAGCCGGACGCCGGTGGTGCCGCGCTCGCGATGTTGCGGCGACTGCCCGTCATCCTGCTTCCGTGGCTGCCGCTGCTGATCGGACTCGGCGCGGCGTCGTACGCGCTCGCGGGATTTGCGGACTACATCGACAAAGCGCACATCCCGGACTGGGTCCAGGTCATCGGACTTGCCGCGCTCGCGCTTTTGTACGCATACCCGCGATCCCTCACGACGGTCGCGCTCTTCGACGAGCAGTTCACGCCGTCGCAGGCGCAGCAGCTCAGCGGCTTCATCGTCCGCTCGAGCGGCAAGCGCATCTGGGCGATGTGGGCGATCGTACTCGCGCCGGCCGTCCTCATGGCGGGCCTCGCGCTCATCACAACGCTGGATACTGTGACAGGGGCCCTGATCACGTGTTTCCTGGTAGGTGCGATGCCGTTGGCGGCGGCGATGTCGTCGCTGCTGTTCTACGACGCAGCGTCGCAGATCGAGCTGGCGCCCACTCCCGCCGCCTCGGCACCACGCACCGCCAACCCCCGCGCATAAGGCATACGATTTAGGGGAAGCCATTGAAGCGCGATTTCATCCGTCGGGCCGCAACTGCTGTCATCGGAACCGGCATGATCCTGTCGAGTGCTGCTTGTGGTGCCACCCCATCCGAACAGTCTGAGCCCACAACAATTCAGACGACCACACGAGCTGAAACTGCTGTGGTCGAAACGATCTATCAAGGAGCGGCGAGGAGCCGAGGAGGTATCGAACTCTCCGGCAGCATCGAGATCACGAGCGATGGTACTACCGCTACGAGTGATTCGGATCCCGCTCGGCTTGAGTAGCAACGGAGCGCCTATCGATTTCTCGGACGCCAGCCTCAGCAGTCCGATCGCCGTCGGATACATCGCTCGTGATCAATGGATCGATCAAATGGACTACGTACCAGCGGTCGTCGCCGGAGATGATGATCTCGTCCTTGAGGCTGGCGAGATCTTCAGCATCACGCTAGACCTGACTGTCGACTGTTCGAAATGCCAGGTGGCGGCAGGCGAGACGTTCACGGTCGAACTGATGCCTGACGACGGCTCGTCCTACCTGGTAATTGAACGCACGCTGCCGGCGCAACTCGGCGCGGGCACGATCATCGTCGATTAGCGCTCACCGCGCCCAATCCGTCCGTCCGATGCGTTGTGAAGGTTTCTTGTTGGTTCGCGCCTGCCGGCGGGGGTCGCGAGCGACCTGACCGCCCGCCGGCTCGCGCGAACCTGGGGCTACGATGCGACCGGTTGCTGGTCCTCGGTGTCTGCTGGGGTCAGTTCGTCATCAGACACGCCCGGGTTTGGCACTTCCACGACCAGTTCTTGCCGCATGACCTTGATATTGCTCGGGGCTTCGATGCCTAGTTTCACGCGATCGCGCTCGACGCTCAGCACCTTCACCCAGATATCGCCCTCGATCCAGACGCCCTGCTGGACCTTCCTGATTAGGATCAGCATCCTGCTGCCTCGATTCCTCTCTCCTCGGCGGAGACCATTTGCTGCGACTCTGCGCACCCCCCGACCGGTACGGCCAGCCTGCGCGGAATCGCGATAAACACACTGCTTGACAATGCGGCGAAACTAGGGCTAACTAGGGTCGAACAGTAATGTCGGAACCACGAAGCCGGAAACAAGTCGCCACACCCATGTTTCCGGAAACGAATTACCAGTATTGTAATTCTACTGTGGCGATTCGTCAACTGTTCCGCCGCTGAATCTGGAAAGAGATTCGCGGGCTGCTACAAGATCTACGGCAAGAGCCGAATAGAAGTTCCCTGCAGCTTCGAAAGCTATGTCCGAGGTGCATTATGCCCAACCACCGCTGGGGCCTTCTCACGAACCACGCGCTCGTCCTCATCCACGTGATAGAGCATCCCCGCTCCACACTTCGTGACATAGCCGACGCTGTCGGCATCACCGACCGCGCCGCGCTCTCGCTCCTGCGTGCCTTGGAGGAGGACGACATCGTCTCCCGCCGCCGCGACGGCCGCCGCAACGAATACACGGTCAACGTGGACAAGCTGATGGCGCACCGCACCCATGGCAAGTACAGCATCGCCCAGATCGCCAACGGCCTCTTCGCGCTGTCCGGCCAGATCCCCGGCGCCGATCTCCCGCCCGGCATGCAGCTCACCCGCACCGAGGCGTGAGCGTTGATCCGGAGCGCGGGCGTTCAGCCCACGTCGTCGTCATTGATGCGATCCACAAGCGATAGCGAGAAGGTCGCCGGGTAGGGGCGCTCGCTCTTCAAGCGACCTTTGCCGGCGCCCTCGTCGATCGAGATGAAGATGAACGCGCATGCGACAGCGATGCCTAATCGCGCTCAACGCGAATTGGTTCACGCTCGCGGGCACGGCGAGCGGCGCCGCTCGCCCCGCAACGAGACTTACTCCCCCGGCTCGACGACCATGTCCAACCACATACCCTGCTGGTAGTGGTCCTCCGTCGATCCGAACTCGCCCGGCACGATCTGACACGCAAGCCGATACGTCCCCGGCTCGAGCGTTGCCACGACGGAGCCGCCCTGCTGTGGCGAGATTGGTTCAATCCCCGCAACGCGTAGGAGACCGCCGTCCGGCTGAAGCTCCAGGATGTTGAGTTCGTGCGTCGATGTCCTGCTCACGTTCGTGGCGATGATCGTCAACGGCCCTGGTCGCACCGTCTCCGCGCTGGCCGTCATCTCGAAATCCAGCAGGGTCACGGCCAGCGTTCCGTCGCCAGTCTCCTCGCCTGGCGCCTCGGTCACATCGCTCGTTGATCCGTCGGCGATTCCCGTGCCTGCGATCAACGTGACCTCGCGCGATGCGCCGCCTTCACCTTCGCACACAAGCGTGTACGTCGCGTCGTTCTCCGGCATATCGAAGAACGCCTCCGTCGACTCGCCCGGCTCGATCTCCATCTCTTCCAGCCGTCCGTCACCATCTCGAACGACGTACGCGAGGTCACTTTCGTTCTCGACTGCGAGCTTCACGCTGCGCCCGGGATCGACGTCGAACGACGTAGGCGCGCATCCGCCACCATCGATGGTGATCGCGAGCGTCTGGACGTCGCTGCTGTCCTTGCACGCCGCAGCCAGCAGGACGAGCGTCAGCGCGCATGCGGCCAGTCGTACCATCGGATCTCCTCTCAGCCTCCAAGCCTAACACCGCCGCCCCTAACGCCGAACGCCGCCACTGCGCTACCTTGCCGTCGTGAAAGCGCTCTGGCTCAAGTTCCTCGACTGGTTCTCGCGACGCTTCGGCATCGCCCGCACGCCCGTCCCGCGCGAGCCCGTCGGCATCCGCCCGATCGGCGTCGTCCGCAACGAGGTCCGCGAGTCCCGCCCCGACGGCTGGGAGCAAGTCCGGTCGAGCATCATCGTGCGCGAAGATCTGGCGATGGGCCTCGACGGCATCGACGACTACTCACACATCATCGTCATCTTCGCCTTCGACAAAGTCCCCGAGTCCGAGCAACGTCTCCGCGTACCCATGCACGGCCTGCCCGCCGTCCCCGAGCAGGGCGTCTTCGCGACGCGCAGCCAGCGCCGCCCCAGCCCGATCGGCGTGTCCGTCGTCAAGCTATTGCGCCGCCGTGGCAACGTCCTCTGGGTCGCCGGTCTCGACGCGATCAACGAGACGCCAGTGCTCGACATCAAGCCCTACTACGCCCACTACGACTCCGTCGCCGACGCCAGTGTGCCGGAGTGGGCGCAGCAGATCACACGGGAGAGATAGCGCATGCCCGAAGAGCGCGTAGCAGTCGTAACAGGCGGTAGCAGCGGCATCGGCGCCGCCACCGTCCGCCGCCTGCGAGCAGAAGGCTTCGCCATCGTCGCAGGCGCCCGCCGCATCGACAGGCTTCGTGAAGTCACGGAGTCCGCAGGCGCTACGGCAATCGCACTAGACGTCACAGATCGCGCGAGCGTCGAGGCCTTCTGCGAGCAGGTGCCACGCTGCGACGTGCTCGTAAACAACGCCGGCGGCGCGCTCGGCGTCGAACTGATTGCCGAGAGTGACGATGAGCACTGGCGCACGATGTGGGAGTCGAACGTCTTCGGCCTGATGCTGATGACGCGCGCGCTGTTGCCGAAGCTCGAAGCCAACGGCAACGGCCACATCGTCAACATCGGCTCCATCGCCGGCATCGAGACGTACGCCGGAGGCGCCGGCTACACGAGCGTGAAGCACGCCGCCCGCGCCATCTCGCACACGCTCCGCCTCGAGCTGTCAGGCAAACCCGTCCGCGTCACGGAGATCGATCCAGGCCTTGTCGAGACGGAGTTCAGCATCGTCCGATTCGACGGCGACGAAGAGCGCGCGAAGAAGGTCTACGAAGGCATGACGCCGCTAACCGCCGACGACATCGCCGACTGCATCGCCTGGGCCATAACCCGCCCCCGCCACGTCAACATCGACGAGATGGTAGTCCGCCCCATCGCCCAGGCCCGCGCCACCATAGTCGCCCGCAACGTCGGCCTCTAGTGCGCCGCCACTCAGGGCCACGAGTGCCCGAGCGCCGGCTTTCAGCCCGCGTCGTCGTGTGCTGACGGTGCTCATGCGGCATCGCGAGGAGTCATTGCGAAGCGGCGCTGCTCCGGCCCCGCTCTTCCGCTGACATATTGATGCACATCATGTATGCTTTGATGCATGAAAGCCACAACCATACGCCTTGATGAGCAACTACTGAAGGACGCCCAACGCGCAGCGGCCGAGTCCGGCCAGACGTTCACCGATCTGGTCACGGACGCATTGCGCGAGCGCCTAGCGCGGCGGCACGCGAACGCGAAACGCGAGCCCGTGATTCTCCACACATTCACTGGAAACGGCCTCCAACCGGGCGTGGACCTTCATGACAGCGCCGGGCTGCTTGATCTCATGGATGAGTACGATGCAGCTTCCCGACGTTAACGTGTTGGTCGACGCATATCGTGGAGATGCTTCTGGCCATGCCGAGGCTAGCCGATGGCTCCGTGGCCTACTCGACGGAGACGAGTCGTATGGCTTATCCGATCTCGTCTGCAGCGGCTTTCTCCGCATTGTCACGCATCCAAAGATTTTCAACCCGCCCAGCACGACGGATGATGCGATCATCTTCCTCGATCAAATACGTACCCATGTGAACTGCGTAATCTTGAATCCAGGCGCACGCCACTGGGGCATCTTCACCGAGCTCTGCCGAACCAACGGGGTGCGTGGAAAACTCGTGCCGGATGCCTACTTCGCCGCGCTCGCGATCGAGTCCGGGAGCGAGTGGATCACGTTCGACGGCGACTACGCACGCTTTCCGGGTCTGCGCTGGCGCAGACCCTCCACCTGAGCGCGGTCAGATCCACCGGACTGCGCTCTCAGCACAGAGGGACGAGCCACCCACCCCATCGCAAGCACCCGCTGCCGTTCGCGATCCGACCGCCAACGCGCCGACGACGAGGCCACCGACCGGGGGCTTTAGCCCGACTCTGAATCTAAGCCGCGCCGCTGCGATGGCGACGCCCAAATTGGAAGTCCGAATTACCTGTAGCCAGTGCCCGTGATGAGGGCGCGTGCTCGTTCAGCATCCTCGGTGCGAACCCACACGGCTAGAGGGCCTCGGGCACCCCAAACCGCGGTGCGATGACCAATTGGCGCAGTCAACGCCTCGATGCCGGCTGCTTCGAGTTGTGAGCGAAGGAGTTCGGCCGTCATGTCGTCCGCAGGTTCCGCGACAGGCACGGGATTGCGCGGGTCAGTGGGCGCTTCCTTGTTGCGAAGCGTCGCGAACATGAGCCACCCAAAGCCACCGATGAGGGCCACCACCGCGGCAGTGCCAAACAAGGCGAAGTCGGACAGATGCTCATCATACGCGCACGGCCAAGGAAGGCGGCTGCGCGGGGTCCAATGCGATGGAGTGCCACCCAGCACCTACCCCCACCCCACTGGTTCGAAGAATTCCGGTTGACGTACAGGCACTCCAATGACTTTGAGCGGGTGGTCGTCGATTCAAGCGACAAGACTCAAGTGGGCAGAAGGGCTGTTTATAACGGGAATACGGTCGAATCCTTCGACGCTTATGGGGTGTTGGAGCGGGAGGATTCTCCGTCGAGACGCGTCGTGCCTCTCGAGGAATGGGGTTCTCCAACGGCGTCGGCCGAGGATCTTCTCAAGACAAACGACGGCTGGACGAGAAACGACGACGGCACGATCGTTCTCACAAGGACCGACGCGGCCGAGGAAAAGGTCTTCGTTAGAGATGCCCTCGGCGTGCCCATCTCGTACGAGCGCCGGCTCGATGGGCGCATCGTCCGTGCCGTCGAGCGAATCGAGTTCGAACTAGGAGCGATCAGGGAATAGTTCAGTTGCGCGCCCCTACTGAACTACCTCGATTGTGCTCGATGGACCGCCTTCTGTGTAACAGCGCAGCGAGTCCGGATCGCGGTCTTCAGGGCCGACGTAGTATGTGTTCTTCGTTTGGCCAGGGGGCACGGTCATCGGGCGCGGGCTGCTGGGGCGGTCGCCCTCCACGCCGAGAAAGTAGTCGCCGTTTGTGTGGTTCGTTACTCGAAGACGAACCGTTTCGCCCGCGTCGATGGAAAAGGAGGCTGGTGTGCATCCATCGTCCCGCTGATCGATGTTCACTGCTCGCGCTTCGGTGAACTCGTTGCTCTCACCTTCACACGCTGCTGCAGCGGATATCGCGATGAAACATAAGAGGAGCGGTGGTAGGTATCGCGCTGCGGAGTTCGAGCGAGCCATTGATCAAACTCTACTACTTGACAATCCGGAACATCGGATGATTCGGCGCCGTCGCGCGGAGGACATCCTCCGGCGACTCATCGGTCACTCCGCCGAAGAACTTCGACGTCTCCGACTTCCAGAACTTCAGGTACTCCCTCAGCACTGGCACCTTCTCGTCGCCCGAGATCTCGACGACGCGGATCTGCTCGCGCTTGCCGCCCAGTCGCAGCTCGCCCTCGCCGGACGCGCGGATGTTCTTGACCCAGCCCGTCTCGCCGCGCGGCGCCACCAGGTACCGCTCGCCGTTGAACGAAAGCGGGTTCACCGGCGTCGTATACACATTCCCCGACTTCCGCCCCTTCACCGACAGAATTTGCGAGCCTCGAAAGCTCATCCCCATCTTCATCCCCAGCTCCAGCAGCGGATTGAGGATGCGCTTCGTAAGGAAGTCAGGCTTGATATACACAATGGCCTCCTGCCGGTTGCCGCACCCGAGATAGCAGCAGCATAGATCAGAACGAAAGGCGCTCGGCCGCCACCGACGCCCCGCCTGAGTCACCCCTCTCCACGACGTGGAGAGGGGCCGGGGGTGAGGTGCCCCATGCGCCAGCGCCACCAGACCCTAACTAAACCCTCGATCCTCTGCGCCCCTCTGCGCCTCTGCGTTAAAAAGCAATCTCCCGAAAGCCACCGTGCCGCGACACTCCCTGACGCACACACCCTCGTATACTTGCCCAACATGCCCGAATCTCACGCGATCCACGGACCCCTTCGCGCGATCGAAGACGCCTTCGCGGACGCCGTCGTCGCCGCGCGCCCCAGCGATCCGCTCGCGCCACTGACCGTGCTCGTCGGCCAGACGCTGCTCAAGCGCTACCTGCCGCGCATGCTCGCCCGGCGCGGCATCGCCCACATCAACGTCAACTTCGTCATGCCCGACCAACTCGCGTTGCAGCTAGCGACCGGCGTTACCAGTAGCGGGCACGTCTCGCCCGCGCAGGAGCGCCTCCTGGTGCGACTCACCGCCGCAATGTCGCGCCCGTACTTCCACGACATCGCCCGCGGTGACGGCTTCACGCGCGAACTCCTCCGCCTCTTCCGCGATCTCGAGCGCGGCGGCTTCACACCCGACACCTTCGCATCGACCCTGACGGCGGCGTCGCTCCAAAGCGAGAAGTTCGCCGACCTCGCCGCCATGTTCAGCGAGTACGTGCAACGCCGCGCCGACGCTGGACTCGCGGGCACATCCGACTTCTACGGCAGCGTCGATACCTCGACCTTCGAGGGCCCGCTGCTCGTCTACGGCCTCTGGGATCCCGCCGCATCGCAGCGCACCCTGATCCAAAGGATCGCCTCGACACAAGACTGCACCGTCTTCCTGCCAGCCACCGGTCTCGACATCGACGGCGCGCACGCCGACTTCCGAACCTGGCTCACCTCCAACGGATTCACGGAACAGGCGGTGGAGCAATCAATTGATCACTTAACGACTTATTATTCGGAAACTTTTTTCTCGCTCACTTTTTCCCTGTTCCGCCAGCCCCAAGGGCCAATCGAAGCCAGCAACATCTCGCTCGTCTCCGCACCCGACACCGTCCGCGAAGTCTGGGAGGCCGCACGAGCCTGCCTCCAGTGGGCGCGCGAAGGCATCCCCTTCCACGAGATGGCCGTCGTCTATCGAAACGCCAACCCCTACCGCGCTCTCGTCGCCGAGATTTTCACGGAGGCCGGCCTCAACGAGCACTCCTACATCCACCAGGGCCGTCCGATGTGCGAGCATCCCCTCGGCCGCCGCCTGCTGGCCCTCCTCGAACTGATCGCCGACACGACGTTCTCTCGCCAGCGCGTCATGGAGTTCGTCACCGAAACTCGTGTCCCGCAGGTAACCCGCGATCGCCACGAGCGCTTCCGCCCCGCCGAGTGGGAAGGCTTCACCCGGGAAGCCGGCGTCCTCGCGGGCATCGACCAGTGGCGCACCCGCCTCACCAACCACGCCAACCAGATGCGCGAGAAGGCGAAGGACGAGCGCTTCCAATGGCTCGAGCAACACGCTGGCCGCGTCGCGTCGCTCATCTCCTTCGCCGATGACCTGCACGCGCGCGTGTCACAGCATCCAACGACGGCGACGTGGGACGAGCACCTGGCGTACGTCCGCGGCATGGCGACCGAGTACGCCGCAGATCTCGACCCGCTCCTCGATGCCCTGAAGGACCTCACGTCGCTCAGCGAGATCGCGCCGACCGTGACGTTCGAACAGTTCTTGCAGGCCGTCCGCGACGATCTCGACACGCGCGACGTCTCCGACGTGCTCGGCGAACCCAAGCGCGAGTTCGGCCGCCGCGGCATCGCCGTCCTCGATGCTTCCTCGCTGCGACACATGCGCTTTCGCGCTGTCTACCTCCTCGGCGCTGCAGAACGCGCATGGCCGCCGCCGAAGCGACCAGACCCCCTCCTCCTCGAACACGAACGCACCGCCATCAATGCTGCCGCGAGCGACAGCGCCGCCCTCCCGCTTCGCACCCAACCCGATGACGAAGCGCTGACCTTCCACCTCGCCGCACAGGCTGCCGACGAGCGCCTCTTCGTGTCCTATGCACGAGCAGAAGCCGGCGGCAGCGGTCGCCACTTGCCCTCTTACTTCTTCCGCAGCCTCGCCCAGACAATCGAAGGACGGGAGATGAGCGTCGCCGAGGTCGATGATGCCGTCTGCGTACGCCGCATGGCCGCCGGCCGCCTCGCCCACGATGATGCGATGCTCAGCGTCACGGCGGCGGAGTACGACCGTGCACTTGTGAAGTCCGCCCTCTACGACGGCGCTGTTGGCGTCATCGATGCGCTCAGCCAGTTCGACGTGCACAACACCATGCGCCCGCGGGGAGCGATCGCTCGCGCCGTCGTCGCCCGCCGCGAACGTTGGAGCCGTGGCTTCACCGGATTCGACGGCGTGATGATTGCGCCCGAGGCCGTGGCCCGCGCGGCATCGCTCGCGTTCGCGCGTGAGAAGGCCATCTCCCCAAGCCGCCTCGAGACGTACGCCGCCTGTCCCTACCGGTACTTCCTCAAGTATGGCCTCGGCGTTGAGGATCTCGATGAGCCCGAGTCGACGGAGCGGATTGACGCCCTCGAACGCGGCAGCATGATCCACGACATCCTCGAACAATTCCTCAAGAAGCTCGGCCACAACGACCTGCCCAATGTGGACCGTCGAGTCGAACACCTCGACCTCTTGCTCAAGATCGCGGAAGAGGCTGGCAAGGACCGCCACGACCGAGGCGTTACAGGCCGCCCGCTGATCTGGGAGCTGGATCGTCGAAAGATCAATGAAGACCTCGTGCGCTGGTACGACAAGGAAATAGAAGATGGCGACTACGGTCGCGTTCAGCCGGGCGCGTTCGAGGCAGGATTCGGTGGTGTGTCGTATGGCTTCGGCAAACCCGACCCGATCTCGTCCGAAGCCCCGCTCGAGCTGACTATCGGCGACCGCGGCGTCCTGCTTCAGGGCCGCATCGATCGTGTCGATTTCGACGACGACCACACCAGCTTCCGTGTGATCGACTACAAGACGGGAAAGTCGAGCCCGAAAACGGCATTCGACCGTGGCCGTGCGCTGCAACTACCCATCTACTTGCGCGCCGCAGCGCAACTCCTCGGCATTCCTCCAGAAAGCGGTGAGGCGCAGTACTACTACTGCACATCACGAGGTGGCTTTGAGCGTAGAACGATCAGTGGCGACACCCTCACCACACGCCAGGCGGACTTCGATCAGGTGCTCGCCACCATCGTCGATGGTGTCGATGGTGGGTACTTCGCGCCGTTCCCGGGCAAGGGCGCCCAGAACTGCATGTGGTGCGACTACAAGCTCGTCTGCGACAGCCGCATCGAACGCATCTCTAACTTGAAGACGAGTGACCCGCGCGGCGCGGCCTTCATCGCCCTGCAGGACATCTCATGACGAACACCGATTGGCAACCCGCAGACGCCGCCGCGCGCGACCGCATCAGAACTGGGGTCAAGGAGAACATGTGCGTCGAGGCCGGCGCTGGCACCGGGAAGACGACGGTGCTCGTCGACCGCATTGTCGAGATCCTGCGCTCCGGTCACGCAAGCGTCGATCAGATCGTCGCGATCACCTTCACCGAAAAGGCGGCGGCTGAACTCTCCGCCCGCGTACGGCGCGGCCTCGAAGAAGCACGATCGGCGAGCACGGTCGACGACGAACGCTCCCTGCTCGATGCCGCCATCCATGGACTCAACGGCGCGCACATCGAAACGATCCACGCCTTTGCGGCATCCCTCCTCCGTGAGCGACCGATCGAGGCAAAGCTCGATCCCGGCTTCGAGGTGCTTGATGAACTGCCACGGCAACTCGCGTTTGAGACGGCGTGGAACGAGTGGGTGACGGACGAGATGGCGCAAGATCCACCCCCACCTGCGCTCGTCGATGCCTTGAACCTCGGCCTCGAGTGGCGGCTCGTCCGCGAGGCGGCGCAGCGCCTCAACAGCCACCGCGATGTCCTGCCCCTGGAAGCCTATGCCGTCGAACCCGTCGATGTCGATCTGCTCCTGGCAGAAATGCGCGGCGTCTTCGCCGAGTTCGAGGAGAAGTGGGAATACAACTGCGCGAACGACGAGAACACGACGCTCGTCGGGATGCGCCGGATGCGCGACCTGCATGGGCAGATCATCGCCCTCCACTCGCGAGGAGACTCGACGCTGTCACTGATAGTAGAGGCCGATCTGCCGAACACACAGGGCGGCTCGCAGACCGACTGGCCACGAAAATCGGGCGAGCCGAAGAAGCTGTTGAAGGAGATAAAGTGGCTACTCGATGAGGCACAGGCCCTCGTCAAGCAGGCGGCAACAGCGCAACTCATGCAATGGGTTGTTGGTTTCGTCGGGTACTACGCCGGACGTCGCAAGGCCGACGGAACAGCCGACTTCGACGACCTCCTGCTGTGGGCGCGCGACCTCCTGCGGGAGAACGCCGAAGTCCGTGAGTACTTCCAATCGAAGTACCGCTGCATCCTCGTCGATGAGTTTCAGGACACGGATCCACTCCAGGCGGAAATAATCGTCCGGCTCTGCGCAGAGCACGATCCCGGCCCCGACTGGCGGCGAGCCACGCTTCGCCCCGGCAGCCTCTTCGCCGTCGGTGACCCCAAGCAGTCCATCTACCGCTTCCGCCGCGCCGACATCACGATGTACGACGACGTGAAGCAGCATGTGTTTGGCGGCGCTGTCGTCGCAATCACCCAGAACTTCCGCTCCGTCAAACCCATCATCGAGTGGGTGAACGATGCGTTCTCACGTCTCATCGAAGAGACGCCCGGCGTCCAACCCGCCTACATCGGACTTGAGCATCACCCGGCCTACACGCATGGTGGTACGTCCATCGTCGAGGGCGAAGCGCCGAAGGAGCACAATCGGCAGGCGCTCGATACGCGCATCGCGGAGGCAAAAGCCATCGCCTCCCTCATCCAGCGAGAGGTTGCGGCCGGCGCATGGATCGTGCGCGACACTCGCACCGGCGACCTTCGCCCGGCCGCCTTTCGTGACATCGCCATCCTGATCCCGACGCGCACCGATCTGCCCGTGTACGAGGAGCAGCTGTCGCTCGCCGGCGTCTCGTACAGGCACGAGGGCGGTCGCACGTTCTTCCAGCGCCAGGAAGTGCGCGAACTCATCGCCATCCTGCGCGCGCTAGACGACCCCGGCGATCAGGTCGCCGTCATCGCCGCTTTGCGTTCTCCCGCCTTCGCCTGCTCAGACGAAGACCTGTTCATGCACAAGGCCACCGGAAGGTTTGACTATCTCGTGCCAAACCGCGAAGCGACCGGCGTTGTCGCAGAATCCCTCACCGCGCTGCGAGAAATGTCGAGCCGGCGATACGACCGCACGCTGCCTGAATACGTGCGTGAAGTCATCGACGCGTTCCGCCTCGTCGAGTTTGCGATGCTTCAGCACCAGGGCGAGCAGGCTGCGTCGAACATTCTGAAAATCATCGACCAGGCGCGCGCGTTTTCGGAAGCACGGCGTGCCGGTGGCCTTCGCGGGTTCGTTCGCTGGCTGAAGGAGAACATCGCACGCGCCTCAGATGAGACCGACGCATCGATCACCGAGGAGACCGACGACGCCGTGCGCATCGTGACGGTGCACATGTCCAAGGGCCTCGAGTTCGGAGTCGTTGTCTTCGCCAATATGAGCACGGAACGCTACGACCGCATGAACACGATCGTGACGCGCGGAAGTGCGGGCGGTTCATTTCACGTGCGGCTCGGCCCCAAGACATCGAAGAAGAAGCGGGAACTCGGCTTCTGGACTCCTGGCTATCCCCTAGCCGAGGAAGTCGAGCACGATCACGCGACGGCCGAGCAGTTGCGTCTGTTGTACGTCGCGGCAACGCGCGCCCGCGACCATCTCATCGTGCCGTTCTTCCACTGGGTAGGCACGCTACCGCAAGCGAACATCCGCGATCCCAAGTGCTTGAACGACTACCTGCGCCAAGTGAATGCCGACGAGCGCGAGGATGCGATCGACGCATCGATACTCCCGCGCATCAGCGGCGACGTGCCGTCCGTTCGCGGCGTGGAGAGTGCGCCCGCCACCCACGGTGACCACGGTCCTGACATCGCAGCGATCGTCGAGGGGCGCGAGGAGTGGCAGGCAGTGCGACAGACGATCTTCGATGTTGGCAGCGCCGGCTTGCGCGTACACACGGCCAGTGGCCTGAAGCCGGAGTGGCGCGCGTGGGACGGTGCGTCGTCCGGCGACCAGGAAGTGCAGCGCGGCCGCGCGACGGAATTCGGCACCGCCGTCCACGATGTGCTCGAGCGCATCGATCTCGATCGTCCAGACGACATTCGCACACGATCGGTCGCCGCTGCTAAGCAATACGGCATGACACACCGCGTCGAAGAGATCGTCGCCTGTGTCGAAAACGTTGTCGGCCACGAAATCATGGCGCGCGCGATCGCATCGCCCCGCATGTTGCGAGAGGTCGCGTTCACCGCGCCGCTGCCAGACGCTGTCGACGGCGGTCTCGCCGAAGGCCGCATCGACCTCCTCTTCGCAGAAGACGGCGGCATCGTCGTCGTCGACTTCAAGACGGACAGGGTGAGCGAAGCGACGGCCCCGGAGCGCGCCGCGATGTACCGAAACCAGGCGCTCGTGTACGCATGGGCGGCACATCGGACGACGGCCGTCCCCGTCCGCGAAGTCGCCTTCCTGTTCGCACGCGGCCCGCACACATTCTCGTACAAGGTGGACGCCGCGTTCATGGCGGAGGCGGAGGCCCTGTTGCGGGAAGCGCCTGCCCCAGTGTGAAACGTCTGGAATTGACATCACTTCGCAGTAGATTCGCGCGGGCCGGAAGTCGTATGCTGTGGCCCTGCCAATTGGCAGTTGCGCTTTGCGGCGCGGCGACCGACACTTAGCTTAGCGAACGCTAGAACAAGCCGAAGGAGGCGCTCATGGCCGTCAGTCAAGAGATGCTCGCGGAACTCCGCAGCGAAGGTGAAGACCTCGATCTTTCCTGGTTGGACGCACCCGCGGCCGAGCGCGGCCTGCGCATCGCTCCCGGCAAGCGCGGCCTGACGCTGGAGGAAATCTCCACCGGCACCTACGGCGACATCCCCATGCAGTCACGCAACCAGAGCGGACGCATGCGCGGCGCAGCTCCCCGCGGCGACGCACAGCAGACACAACAAATGTGGCCGTTCCGATCGTCGTCATGGTCTCAGTCAGCGATGCTTCTTTATGAAGAAGCAGTGCAACGCCAGTGGTCGAGCGCGACCGACGTGCCGTGGGCGGAGCTGCCGGACCTTCCGGAAGATCTCGAGTACGCAATGTCGCAGCTCTGCACATTCCTTACGCAGGTCGAGTTCATCGCCGGCGACGTCCCCGGCCAGTACGCGCCGAACGTCAGTGGTGAGTTCTTCGAAGTAGGACTCTTCCTCGCGTCGCAGATCATGGACGAAGCGCGACACCTAGACGTGTTCCGCAAGCGCGCGCTCGTAAACGGCATCGGCCTCCTGCAAGCGGGACCGGGCGCCGTTAACTTGCTCACTGCGCAGGACTTCACAGAAATGGCATCGACACTGCACCTCGTCGGCGAAGGGTTCGTGCAGTCGCTCTTCCGTATGGGCGAGATGTTCGCCCAGACCGAAGTCGACAAGCGCATGTTCAGGCTCGCCGCGCAGGACGAGAGCCGCCACGTGGCCTTCGGCGTCATGCACATGAAGTACGTCATGGAAACCGAGCCCGAGCGCCGCGACGAAATCCATTGCTACCTCGACCGCATGGAAGGCCTTCTCGGCGCAGGCTCTGCGCAGGCTGGCCTCACCGGCGGAGGCGAGACCACCGAAGCGCTCGCCATTCTCCTCGGTGGCGGCAGCACGGAGGCGCAGATCAACGAGGGCTACATGAAGCTCATGGCGATCCGCAAGCGCCAGGTCAACGAGTACATGCACCGTCTCGACGTCGTCGGTCTCGGTGACCGTCGTCAGAAGATGCACCCAATGATGCAGATGCTCCTCGACCCGTCGAAGAACTAGGACAGCAGGGATCAACAAACGACAGGGGCACGCTGAGATGCGTGCCTTTGTTTCAGCAGCAAGCGCGTGAGAGGAAACGACCATGGCCGAGAACGACGCACCAGCAGCGCCAGCCGAAGCGCCACAGCGCCCGCAAATCCCCGGCGTCATCGCCCCGCCCGCGCCCGACCTCAAGTGGATGAACGCCGCGACCGAGCGCCCGCCGCGCGTCCGTGAACTCGGGCCCGAAGGCTTCACGCTCGCCATGGCCGACTACGGCTCGTACGGCCTCGCGCCGGACATCTGGCCGTACGAGAATGACACGCCGCGCGGCGCCGTCCCCGCGCGCGACCGCGGCCTGCCCGCACCCTACACCATCTACGACAAGCTGGACGTCTGGGCGGAGAGCTGCGCCGAACTGTACGAAGCCGCTATCCGCGAGCAGTGGAAGCCCGCGACGGAGATCTCTTGGAGCGGCATCGAGCCACTGGCAGAGCACGTCGAAGCCTCCCTCGACCAGATATATTCGAACATCTCGGAGCAGGCGTACAACTCGAACGCGGTGCTGCTCGGCTGGCTGCAGTACATCTCGTACGGCTTCCACGAAGTGAAGCTCTACCTCGCAACGCAGTCATTCGACCACGCACGCCACGTCGAGGCGTTCCGCAAGCGCGCGCTCGCGAACGGCGGTGGGCTCGGTGTGCAGTCTCCGGGGTTCTTTAACCGCACGGTTTTCGCGTCATTCAAGTTCACCGAGTTCGTGATCTACAACAACATCATCCGGACGACGTTCCTTCTAGGGCTGTGTGAGTTCGGGCAAGAAAAGCTCGCGCGTTCGCAGGCCGATCGCCAACTGTTCGAAAATACAGCGAACGATCTTCGCCGCCACCTCGTCTACGGTGTCGAGCACCTACGCTACTACGGCCTGCAGGCGGGCGAGCAGAAGCGCCGAAACATCCGCACGTGGCTCGACCGCGGCGAAGTCATGCTCGCCGCCGACCTCAAGCGCGACAAGCCCTTCCGCGAAGCCGTCATCCTCGCCAGCGGCGACACCGTCGCGGCCGGCAAGGAAGCGCTCAAGGACCTCCGCCAGCGCCAGTTCAAGCGCTACATCGGTGCGCTCGAAGCCGCTGCATACCGGGGTCGCGAGGCGCACATGGTGCCGACGCTGAAGGAAATGATCGAAACCCCGTAGAGGTTCTGTTCTGAGAAGTGCTTCGGTCGCACGACGCCGCCTAAAGGTGCGCGCCCGTATTCACACTTCTCCGTATAATCGGTCAGACCTCCCCATCGGCCTTTGATGGAGCATTTATGCCCTTCGATCCCGCGTTCAACGCGATATTCCCGCGCACGACCGACATCGCCGCAGGCCGTCTGAATATCGCCGGCCTCGACGCGCAGGAGCTCACGCGCGAATTCGGCTCGCCCCTCTACGTGTTCGACGAAACCGAGCTACGCGAAGGCATGCGCGAGTATCGCCAGGCGTTCGAGTCACGGTACCCCCAGACCGAAGTCACCTACGCCTCCAAGGCCTATCTAAGCCGCTTCATGGCCAACATCGCCAACGAAGAAGGCATCGGTCTCGACATCGTCTCCGGCGGCGAACTCGCCGTCGCGCTGGCCGCGGGCTTCCCCGCTTCCCGCTGCCACTTTCACGGCAACAACAAGGAAGAGCGCGAGCTTCGCGAAGCGGTCGACGCCGGCATCGGGCGCATCATCGTCGACAACTTCCACGAACTCGAGATGCTCGACGTGATCGCCCGCGCCGCCGGGAAAGTGCAACCGATCATCCTGCGCCTGTCACCCGGGGTCGACGCGCACACGCACGGCAAAACGACGACCGGCACACTCGACAACAAGTTCGGCCTGCCGATCTCGACCGGACACGCCGAGCAGGCAGTCGCCGATGCGCAGCGTCTCGCCGGCGTCGATCTCATCGGCCTGCACTGCCACCTCGGCTCGCCGCTGTTCGACCTCGAGCCCTATGACGAAGCGAACGCCGTCATGCTCGCCTTCGCCGCCGACATGGTGAGCAAGCACAACATGAACTTCCGCGAGTACAGCCCCGGCGGCGGCTTCGCGTCCCAGTACATGCGCGACCGTCCCGCGCCCGACATCAACCTCTACGCCGAGGAGATCATCTCGTCGTTCAAGCGGCGCTGCGCCGAGAACAACCTCGCCCCGCCGCATCTTTTCGTCGAGCCGGGACGCTCGCTCGTCGCCCGTGCCGGCGTCGCGCTCTACACCGTTGGCGCCCGTAAGCACATCGAGGGCCTGCGCACGTGGGTCTCGATCGATGGCGGCATGGCCGACAACATCCGACCCGCCCTCTATGACGCGAAGTACGAGGCCGTCGTCGTCAACCGCGCCGACGAAGAGCCCGTCGAGACCGTCACCATCGCCGGCAAGTACTGCGAGTCCGGCGACATGCTGATTAAGGACGCCCGTCTGCCAGCGACGCTGCCCGGCGACGTGATCGCACTGCCGACGTCCGGCGCATACAACCTGACGATGGCCAGCAACTACAACATGTCACTCAAGCCCGCCGTCGTCGCCGTGAAGGACGGCAAGGCGCGCCTCATCCGCCGCCGCGAGACCTACGAAGACCTCCTCGCTACCGACGTCTGGGAGCCGGCATGACGGACAAGCTCCACGTCCTCATCTCCTTCGCTCTCGAACCCGATCTCGTCGAACAGATCCGCGCTGTAGATCCTGAACGCATCGAGATCAACGTCCTCGGCTCCGAGCAGCGCAAACTCCTCCGCGGCTTCTCGTACCCCAGCGAGCGTGAGCGTGCCGCCGTCGCCGAGGGATTGCACGGCGCATTCGAGAAGGCCGATGTCGTCTTCGGATTCTGGGGCGCCGAACTGCACCAGGCCTTCACGGGCGCTGGCTCCCTCGCCGACGTCGCACCGAACCTCCGCTGGATCCAGCTCACCAGCGCCGGCGCGGATCGCCTCCTGAACAGCGGCTTCATCCAGCAGGGCGTCACCGTCACGACGGTTAGCGGCCTCCACGCCACGCCGATCGGCGAGTTCGTGATCAGTTCGATCCTGATGATCGCGAAGAAGGCGCCGCAATACATGCGCGCGCAGGCCCGTCATGAGTGGTCGCGATTCATGCCGCGCGAGCTGTTCGGCGCGACCGTCGGAATCGTCGGTCTCGGCAATATCGGCGCTGAGGTCGGCCGGCTCGCAAAGTCGTTCGGCTGCCGCGTCATCGCCACAAAGCGCTCGACGACTGAAAGCCACCGCGCCCTCTACGCCGACGAGATCCGCCCCGCGAGCGAACTGCACAGCGTCCTCGCCGAAAGCGACTACGTCGTCCTCAGCATGCCCCTCACGCCGGACACCCGCGGTCTGATCGGCGAAGCAGAACTCAAAGCCATGAAGCCCACCGCCGCCCTCATCAACATCGCCCGCGGCCCCGTCGTCGACGAAGGCGCTCTCATCCGTGCCTTGAACGACGGTACGATCGCCGCCGCCGCCCTCGACGTCTTCGACCAGGAACCCCTCCCGGCCGACAGCCCGCTCTGGGACATGGAGAACGTCATCATCTCCCCCCACATCAGCGGCGGCACCGAAATCTACAACCAGCGCGCCGTCGAGATCTTCTGCGAAAACCTCCGCCATCACCTAGCGGATGAACCCCTCCGCAACATCGTCGATCCCGGACGCGGCTACTAGTCCCAGCCGCGAACATGCAGCGAGAAAGTGGGAGTCCGTCATTCTGAGCGCAGCGAAGAATCTTGCCTGTATGCCACCACTGCAGTGTTGGCCTGACCATGTCGCTCGAGACTCTGTGTTCTTTGCGCCTCTGCGGTGAAAAGGAATTAGCGGGATGCAACTCTGTATCGACGCGGCGGATGATTCGCCAGGCATCGCGCTAGCCGACAATGGCGTCGTCGGACCAGTGCTGACGTGGAAGACCGAACGCAACCACAGCGTCGAGCTTCTCCCCAACATCGACCGCGTGCTCGCCGAAGCCGACCACACGAAAGCTGACATCACCGCAGTCTTCGTCGATCTCGGCCCAGGCGGATATGCTGCCCTCCGCGTCGGCGTCAGCATCGCGAAGGGCCTCGCACACGGCCTCGGCGTCCCCATCGTCGGTGTCGGCCGCCTCGAACTCGACGCCTGGAGCGCCGCACGAGACGCGCGTGTATCGAGTGGGCGCATCATGGCCATCCACCGCGCCGGTCGCGGCGAGATCGCCTGGGCCGCATATGGGCGCAAGGGCGTAGCGTGGACCGAAACCAACCCACCGCAGATCACAAAAGCCGACGCATTCGCCGCCATCCCGACGACCGGCGACATGCTGACCGGCGACATAGACGCGGATCTCGAAGCAATCGCCACATCCGCCGGCGCCACAACCATCACACCCACCGAGCACCGCGTAGCAGCTCTCGCCGCCGTCGGCCACCGCCGCCTGGCAGAAGGCGCCATCGACGACGCAATGACCCTAATCCCGCTCTACGTCCGCGCCCCCGCGATAGGGCCACAGCGATAACTCGCGGCTATACTGCCCGCGAACGAACCGCACTCGACGCGCTCGCCCACCGGCGAGCGCTCTGCATGTAACGAAGGAAGAGAGAACCCATGGCCATCGAACGAACACTGCTCCTCATCAAGCCCGACGCGATGCAGCGCGGCCTCGCAGGCGAGATCATCGCCCGCATGGAAAAGCGCGGCCTAAAGATCGTCGGCATCCGCCTGGTGAAGGTCTCGAAGCAGCTCGCGAAGAAGCACTACGCCGAGCACGAAGGCAAACCCTTCTTCCCCGGCCTCGTCGACTACATCACGTCATCGCCCATCATCGCCGCCGTACTCGAAGGCCCCGGCGCGATCGGCGCCATGCGCCAGACCATGGGCAAGACCAACCCCCTCGAAGCCGAGACCGGCAGCATCCGCGGCGACTTCGGCCTCGAGAAGGGCCGCAACCTCACCCACGGCTCCGACTCTCCCGCCAGCGCCAAGCGCGAGATCGCCCTCTTCTTCGGCGACATGCCCCCCATCGCCTGGAAGCGCGACACCGACCCCTGGATCATTGAGTAGGAGGAGTCATTTCCATGGCACAGCCGACGAAGGATGAGCGTCGGAACGCCGCCGAGCCGTTCATGACGGGCGATAGGCCATATCCGGACGGCCCGGAGCCGATGACGTTAGGGGAGTTCTGGAGATGGGGTTACTCACAACTCTCGTCTGACGTCGTACGCCCACAGTGGCCGAGTTCATCGTCACAAGGCTTCTCGGATGCGACATGCAGCAGACAGGAAGCCCCGACAAGAACTGGGACCTTGTGAAGGTGTTCGGGGATCGAGAACGAAGGGTCGCCGTTAAGTCGTCTGCCTACTGGCAGGCGTGGCACTCCGACCACAGTACGCCTGCCTCTCCCAAGTTCTCAGGCCTCGCTTGCAAGGACGATCCAGTGCGGAGCCAGGCAGATGCAATGCAGCTTGAGCAGTGGTGCTTCTATGTACTAGGTCGCAGCGATCTTGAGAATTTGGAGCCGCGGCCGAAGACTCTTTCGCTCGGCCGTCTGCGTCAATTAGCTGGTACGAACACCGGCTGCCGCTGGAACGAACTCCGTGAGGCTGTGACAAGCTGCGAGGCGCGTCTCGTCTGACAAGCTGAACTGCTGCCGCGCTGACTGGCTCGCCCTACGTCTTCTCAAACCGCTCGACGTCCATCACGAACACGATCGCCCCGCCCGTCCGCACCTCGATCGGCTCCTGCATCACCGAGCCCTCGCCGAAGAACGGCAGCGTCTGCACCGGCACGAACTCCGTCCGCGCGTAGCACTCCGCCCGCACCATCGCGATGATCGAGTCCACCTCCGACGCCTCGACGCCGGAGAGAATGGTCGCGTTGCCCTTGCGGAGGAAGCCCCCCGTGCTCGAGACCTTGGTCGCTGGATACCCCTGCTCGACCAGCTTCCGCGTCAGCTTCTCAGCATCCGCGTCCGCGGCGATGATAATCACGAGCTTCAGGTGTTCCTGCAAAGCGCCTCCGGGCCATTCGTTCGAGGGCAGGGTATGTAAGCCGGATCAGCGCGTCAAACGAGCATGCGCATGGGTGAGGATGCCGGAGGCCGGAATTCCGTGCACGTAGCGAGGAATCTCCTCCGGTCACCTCCAGAGGCACCACGGAAGGCAACCGCGCGTCAGCCAAGCTCCCCCTCGCCACGTCGTGGAGAGGGGGCCGGGGGGTGAGGTGCTCGCCTAGGCTTCAAGCGACGACAACGCGGACGTGACCTTCGCGAGCACGGACTTGACCTTGTTGGCCTGAAGGGGCCCGAACCCGAAGTTCGACACGGTGTAGTCCACGGTCGTGTTCGCCCCTTCGCCCGACAGCAGGGCGGTGACTTTCGCCGGCCACGAGAAGCTCAGCAGCTGGAACGACTCGCCCATGACCACGGCGCTGTCTGAAGTCGCGGCCGAAACCTTCAGCCCAGCCTCGTCGCCCGCGCGCAGGAGCGCCTCGCGGACAGCGGCATTGTCGCCTCGATAAGTCCTGCGTTCCGATACCTTCGACATGCGGGCGACTATATCACGTGAACTGCAATGCGGCGTAAGAGGAATTTGCTTCGCTGACCTCCCACTTCCAGCCTCTCACGTCCTTCTCCTGTAACCTGTGCCCTATACCCGGCCCAACAACAGATCGCCCAGCCGGGGCGGGAGGTTACGTCGTGAGCGACCCAGCAGACGCGCCCGAACAGCAAAAAGCCAAACTCGACATGGAGACCCTCGTTTCCCTCTGCAAGCGACGCGGTTTCATCTTCCAGTCCAGCGAGATCTACGGCGGCCTCCAGGGCGCCTGGGACTACGGACCGCTCGGCGTCGAGATGGCGAACAACATCAAGCGCGTCTGGTGGCGGTCGATGGTGCAAGAGCGCGACGACATCGTCGGCCTCGACGCGTCGATCCTCATGCACCCCGACGTCTGGAAGTCCAGCGGCCACGTCGAGACCTTCACTGACCCCATGGTCGACTGCCGCAACTGTCAGGGCCGCTTCCGCGAGGACGAGCTGACGTCCGACGTCTGCCCCACCTGTGGACAGCGCGGGCAGTTCACCGAGCCCCGTATGTTCAACCTCATGCTGCGCACGTTCCTCGGTCCCGTGCAGGACGACGCCGCGGCCGTCTACCTGCGTCCGGAAACAGCAGCGGGCATGTTTGTGAACTTCGAGAATGTCCTCAATTCGATGCGCCGGAAGGTACCGTTCGGCATCGCCCAGATCGGCAAGTCCTTCCGCAACGAGATCACGCCGCGCAATTTCATCTTTCGCGTCCGCGAGCTCGAGCAGATGGAGATGGAGTACTTCTGCTATCCCGAGCAGTCGCTCGAAAAGCACGCAGAGTGGATCGAGAACCGACGCTCGTGGTACGCGCGCTTCGGCCTCAAGATGGAGAACCTCCGCCTTCGCGCCCATGCAACCGAAGAGCTGTCCCACTACTCGCAGGCGACGTCCGACTTCGAGTATCTCTTCCCGATGGGCTGGGGCGAGCTCGAAGGCGTCGCCCATCGCGGCAATTTCGACCTCACGGCCCACGCGAAGGGCAGTGGAAAGCAGCTCTCGTACTACGACGAGGAGCGCAAGGAGCACATCGTCCCGCACGTCATCGAGCCCGCGGTCGGGGTCGGCCGCTGCATGCTCGCCTTCATGACCGACGCCTACGACGAAGAGGTCGACGACAAGGGCGAGAAGCGCGTCGTCCTTCACCTGCACCCCGCTCTCGCGCCGATCAAGGTCGCCATCCTCCCGCTCTCCCGCAACGAAAAGCTCACGCCGAAAGCGAAGGAAGTGCACGCTCTCGTCCGCAAGCACTGGCTCACGCAGTACGACGACGCCCAGAGCATCGGCCGCCGCTACCGTCGCCAGGACGAGATCGGCACACCCCTCTGCGTCACCGTCGACTTCCAGACGATCGAAGAAGACAACGCCGTCACCATCCGCGAACGCGACACCATGACCCAGATCCGCGTCCCAATCGAAGGTTTAGTGGAAGCCCTCCGCGAACGCCTCCCGGATGTGGTGTGAGGGTAGGGGGCATCTGTGCGGGCGCGACACCCGTATCTTTGCTGAGCCTGTCTGATGGCGGGTGAAGAAACCGACCATAGGCCGAAACTCTATGACTGGAGATTCCTGTTGCGCTCATTCCTGCTGGTTGCTGGTGTCCTGGCCGTGATATTAGCCGCATGCGGTGGCGGTTCAGATGCACCCGATGACGAAACACCCGAGAACCTTCCGGGCGTCGAATACCCCGATAAGGGCCGCTCGCACTTCCAGGGCGGCGCAATCGGCCACAACCCGACGCCATTCTGTGAAGGTGTCCCGCGCTCGGCCGAAGCAGATGCCGCCACCGTCGCTACACCGGCGCCGGAGCAGCCATCCGTCATCCCGACCGACTGCTACAACTCGAATCCACCATCCTCCGGCGAGCACCTCGGCGTGCAGCGGAGCGTCGAAATCCCGCCCGGCATCCTTATCAACATCCCGCCCGACCCCGACGTCTACCCGCCAGACGTCGAGATCCCGCGAGACGCCATCCCCCACATCCTCGAACACGCCGGCGTCTTCGTCGGCTACCACTGCGCTGGCGGTGACACCGCCTGCGATGACGTCGTCCAGCAGATCGAGGACGTCGTAAACCAGCGCATCGACGAAGGCGACCGCGTCGTCATGGCCCGCGACACAGATCTTCCCGTCGGCGAGATCGCCTTCGCGGCATGGACGCGCGTCCTCAACCTCCCCTACGCCGACTACACCGAAGCCGCCGCCATCGACTTCATCACCACCCACTCCTGCCGCTTCGACCCCGAAGGCTTCTGCTAAGGGCGGGTGGGAGATGCGCCGCGAGCCGTTGCGACCGCCACGCGGCAGGTGATATCATCGTGATATCAACTCCGGAGGCCACCCATGGCACAGATACTAATCCGTGGACTCGAAGACGAAGACATCGAACGCCTACGACAGCACGCGAGCGACCACCAGCGTTCGCTCGAGGCCGAAGCGAGAATTGCCTTGCGCAGCGCAGCGCAACGCCCCACGCGAGAAGACCGCGAGCAGTTCATCAAGTTCGGTGACCGCATGCGAAAGAGCCTGCACGGCAAGGTGAAGGGTGACAGCGTCGATCTCATCCGCGAGGGCCGCGGTGAGCGCCACGCCTCGTGACAGTGGCCGTCGTAGATGCCAGCGTTGGACTGAAGTGGATTATTCCTGAGGAGCATTCGGACGACGCTCGACGGCTTTTGGCCGGCCTTCACGAGCTCGTTTCGCCGCCGCTAGTCTCACTGGAGATCGCCAACGTGCTCCTCAAGCGCGTACGCCGCAAGGAACTGACGGCATTTCGAGCAGCCACAGCCCTGGATCGCGTTGAAGGATGGCTTCGCGTTGTTGATGTGGAAGAAACATGGAGCGCGGTCTTCAGGCTAGCCGAGCGGCACCACATCAGCGCCTACGACGCCGTCTACGTCGCGCTAGCGCTCCAAGTCAATGCTCGCCTGGTTACTGCGGACGGTAGATTGGTGAATGCGTTGGCCCGCGCTCTGCCGGGTGTCGCAGTGTTCATCGCCGATGTCGACGTGCTCGACAACGACGGCTGAGCCAGGTACGCCTACTCCCCCAACTGCACCTTCCCCAACACGCCCGCCTCCCGCAGCGCATCGATACGCCCGTCGTCGTAGCCCAACTCCCGCAGCACGTCGTCCGTGTGCTGACCCAGCGTTGGCGACGGCCCCTGCACGGACAGCGGCGTCTCGCTCATCTGGATCATCGGACCGGCCATCTGCACCGGACCCATCAGCGGATGGTCCAGATCGACTAGGTATCCGTTCTCGATCGCCTGTGGGTCGTCGGGCACTTCTTCCGTGAACTGGATCTGCCCCGCCGGAACGCCGCCTGCATCAAGTATCGTCAGCCACTCAGCGCACGTCTTGGTCCGGAACAGCGCCTCCGACTCCGCGATCAGATCCTTGCAGTGCTGCTGCACCGCCGGGTCCGTGTAGTCGATGTCCGCCGGCTTTCTGCCGACGCGCCAGTCCTGCAGCCCTGTCGCATCGAGCAGCTTCCGCTGCAACGGCCCGACGAGTGCCGCTACCGCAAGAAATCCGTCCAATGTCTGGTAACAGCGATAGTAAATGTTCCCCACCGCCGCCCGCACGCCGTTGATCACATCGAGCTGTTCCTTGTACGTCGACCCGCTGTGCCGCAGTTCGTTGATCTTCGCCATTGCGTTCGCCCGCAGCTCCGTATCCACCGCCGCGATGTTCATCAGCCGCGTGTTCTGGATCAACATCGCACTTGCCATCAGCGACGTGCTGATCGCCTGCCCCCGCCCCGTCTTCTCGCGCGAGTACAACGCCGCGCAGATCCCCCACGCGATCGCGATGCCTGTCGACAGGTCAGCAGATGGCAGCGCGTTCAACAGCGGCACGCCGCTCTCTTCGCGCCGTCCCTCCACCGTCATCAATCCCGTGAGTGCCTGCGCCACGAGGTCATACCCAGGCCGGTGCGCGTACGGCCCCTTCCGTCCGAACGCCGTGTTGTCGCAGTAGATCAGCCGCGGGTTCTCCCTCGACAACGTCCCGTAGTCGACGCCAAGCTTTGCCGCGACGTCAGGACGATAGTTGATGATCACAACATCCACCGTCGCCGCTATCTCGCGTGCGATCTGCTGCGCCTCCGGCTTGGTCAGGTCGAGCGTGATCCCGCGCTTGTTCCGATTGTGCGAGATGTACCCGCGTCCCTCGCGCAGCCCAAGAGGCTGAAACCCGCGCCACGGGTCGCCCGTCGGCGGCTCCACCTTGATGATGTCGGCCCCCATGTCCCCCAGCATCATCCCGCCGAACGGCGCCGCGATGATCTCCGTGAACTCCAGGATCTTGACGCCTGCCAGCGGCCCGCCGTGTCCATTCTCAGTCATCGATTACGCCCCTCAGGCAGAATGCAGAAGCAAAACGCACTTCGTTCATGGTTGCCCAGTATATGACCGTCGTTGCTACGTGCGAAGCTGTCCGGTCGAACCCGAATTGCTCCTGGGGGCGCTTGACACGCTGTAGTACGATCGAAGCCACATGGGCCTGCTATGGTCCAGCCACGAGGCCCGGCCATGAGTCGAATCCTTCGGCCAGTTGCATTGCTCGCCGCGCTGGGCGTCACGGCTGGCCTCATGCTCGCCGTCATCGGCCTCCCCTACGGCCGCATCAACCACAGCGCCTTCGCCGAGCTCTACCACGGCCCAACAGACACCACCGGTACGATCCACTTCGCTATCGACTGCTCACCTACGACCCAGACCGACGATGAATGCGGTTACCTCCTTTTTAACGGAGATGATCCCTTCCAGAGCGCAAGCGTCACGGTCGGCAACTCCACGGGGGCCGCTGTTACGATCGGCGCCTTTGGCTTCACTGTACGCACGGAGCAAGATGTTCTCACACCAGACGACATAGCGGGGACGCCCCCATACCTCGATGGCAATCCCGACGTGAACGAAGCTGATCTTGGTCCAGGCTGGAATTGTGGCCCACCCGAACCCGACCCAGATATCAACCCTGATCCTAATGTCGCCGACGCATTCTTGGGTTGCTTCAACCCGCCGTCGATCGCAGTGCTCCAACCGGGCGAACAACATTTCACGCTCGCCACCGTGTTCTACGACATGGTGACGACAATTTCAGCCAGCACAGACCTTGAACTTGTTGAGGCGTCGATATATGACGAGGCACTCGCCGAGCTTGGTTCATGCCGTCCAATCATCAATGTCGAGAGCCCGTGTATCGATTCGCATGTCTCCTTTAACTTTCATCAGAATGTGACCCCCACGCATACGCCGCACGTGTTCCCAACGCCCACGAACACGCCCATACCTGATATGGATGATGATGGTGTCCTGAATACGAACGACAACTGCCCGCTCAACGCGAACCCCGGTCAGGAGAACACCGACCGCAACTTCATCATCAACGCCCCGAGCTTCGCCCAGAACGACCTCACGCGCGCCCACTCCGACACTTTGGGCGACGCCTGCGACGACGACGATGACAACGATGGCGTGACGGATCAGGTCGAGATGCTGCATTGCCCGTACGGTATGTGGCCGACGAACCCGCTCGCCTTCGACACCGACGGCGACCGCTTCCACGACGGCGCCGAGTGTGGACTCTATACAGATGCCACGCGATCAGATTCGAAGCCGCTGGTGAGCGCCTGCGGTCTCACGACCGATGGCGACAATGATGGCCTCAAAGACCGCATCGAGTACTGCTTCTACAACACCAACCCCGCCGTCGCCGACACCGATGGCGATGGCGTAAAGGACGGTTGCGAGGCGGCATCCTTCAACAACGACACGATCGTGAACGTCGCCGACCTCGGCATGCTTGCGACGGAGATCTCGCGTGCAGTTCCCGCGAGCCAGAAGGTCGTCAACCTCGACGTGAACAAGGACGGCGCCTACAACCCCGCCGATCTAGGGATGGTCGCCGCCCGCGTCGGCAAATGCCCGTAGTCTGCTCCGCCGTGCATTGACGCCGGCTTGCCGCCGTACCCCGCCTGTCATACGATCGTGATAGCCCCGCTTGTTCGTGGAATCGGAGACCGCCATGCTCCAAAGACTCGGCTGGGCGCTGTCCGGCGCCCTCGCCCTCGTCGCCATCCTCGCCCTCGCCCGCGCGACCACGGCTGGCCCGCTCGACCCGCCCGGGCCAGTGGGCTCGACGATGCGCACGCTCGATGAGCTGGTGCCGTCCTGGGGGAAGACGCTGTCCTCGACCGGTGGCTGCAGCTCGCAACGATTTAGTTGCGTAATGGCGAATCAAGCTGTCCTGGATCGCGAGACAGGGTTGGTGTGGCAGCGCACGCCGGACGCCAACTTCAAAACATACGATGCGGCGGTCGGCTATTGCCACTTCACAGCCCTCGGGGGCCGGTATGGATGGCGTTTGCCGACGCTTACTGAGTTATGGTCGCTGGCGGATGATTCAGGCGATGACAACATTCCTGACGGGAGCCCCTTCGTTGATGTCGGTGGGGGTGTGTACTGGAGTTCGACATTGTGGGATGACGATGATCAGGCCGTCGTCACGCTTGCATTCTTCGGGGGATTTCTCGAGGAGCTTGTCAAGGCACGCGAGGGAACGGAGTTCTCGAACACGTGGTGCGTGCGGGGAGGGCAAGATCACGACGACGATGGCGCGCCTGCAGAGCAGCCTGCATGGTCACGTACGCTCCCGTCCGATGGTGGCTGCGAGTCAGCGCGATTCACCTGCGTCATGAACGGCGTCGCCGTCCTCGACCGCGAAACAGGGCTTGTGTGGCAGCGCACGCCGAACGCGACCCCTGATACCTGGTCGAATGCTCTCTCCAGATGCGACGAACGGGCGTACGGCGGCCGCCTCGGGTGGAGGCTACCGGAGCCGTTTGAGCTGGCAAGCCTCGTCGATCCCAGTGTTGCGGGTTCGGTGAAGCTGCCCCTGGGCCATCCGTTTGATCTCAGCGGAGGCGCAACGGTCTTCTGGACGACCTCGCAGTATGGCGGTGGTTCTGCGCGCGAGGCCGTCTACCTTCAGGGAACGAACGCAGGATCCGTCGGCATCGTGTACGCCTACATCAGCACGGCGGAGACCAATCGCTACTGGTGCGTACGCGGCGGCGCCGGTGGGTACCCGCAATGATTTCCCAGAGTTCCTAACGGCGCTTGATCATCGCGATGTGTGGGATTCCAACTTCGTCGTACACGTCGCCGTCTGCGACGTAGCCCGCGCGATCGTAGAACCCGCGCGCCGAAAGCTGCGCGCTCAGCCGGAACTCCCGCAGGCCGCGCGCGACGCCCTCGCGCTCCAGCGCCTCCAGCACCCGTGCCCCCATCCCCGTTCCGCGATGCGAACTGAGCACCGCCATCCGCCCGATCTTCCCGTACCCCTCGCCAAGCACCAGCCGTCCCGCCGCGACCGGTGCACCGTCCACGTAGCCCACGCCATGAACAGCCGTCGCATCCGCATCGTCCAGTTCTTCCTCGCGCGGAATCTGTTGCTCCTCGACGAAGACGGCGATGCGCACGGCGAACGCGTCCTCGCGTTGTGCATCGTTCTCGACAATCACGATGTTCGTGCTCATCTCGACGTTGCGCTCCCAATGATCAGCGGTAGCCACGGGGCTGCCTTCGTGCGTTCGTGCACCTCTACGACGAACCCTGCGGCAGCCAGCGCGTCCTCCGTCCGGCGATTGAGCTGACAGCCTGCGCCAAAGTACGACCACACCGGCCGCACGATGTCTTGTATCGTCCCGAGCGCCCCATCGCCACGCAGATGTTCGATGAACACAATCCGTCCGCCGGGTCGCAGCACGCGGCGCATCTCGGCGAGCGACGCCGGCACATCAGCCACCGTGCACAGTACGAGCGTCGAAACAACGACATCGAACGACGCGTCCGCAACTGGAAGCGTCTCCGCTGGCGCGGCATGCACCTCGACGTCCGTACGGCCGACCTCTGCAAGGCGGGCACGGGCGCGTTTCAGCATGTGTGGGTCCGGCTCCAACGCGACCACGCGTACACCCGCCGGATACTGCGGGAAGTTCGCACCCGTCCCCGCCCCAACCTCGAGCACGTCCCCGGAGACCGGCGCCAACAGCTCGCGCCGCGCGCGTCCCAACGGCCCACGCTCGGCGCTTCCCGTCATGCGGTCGTACAACGCCGCGAACCACCGGTGACCCCGTTCGTCGCTCATCGCTCTAGTATCGCGCAGTGATCGCGCGCGCGCAGCAACTTGCGACGCGTCGTCCGACGGCCATACTGGGCGCATGCCAAAGGCGAAGACCAAACCGTCGCCGTCAGGCGTTGGTTCCCACGAAGCGGATCTAGCGATAGCTTGGCTCAAGAAGCACAGCTCGAAGGCCACGCGTGACGGCATGGCCCGCTACGCCATCCCGTCGGACAACGCACTCGGCGTTACCGTTGCCAACATCCGCGTCCTCGGCAGGCAACTAGGCCACAACCACGAACTTGCTGCCGCTCTCTGGGGCACCGGTATCTACGAAGCCCGCATGCTCGCCGCGTTCGTCGAAGATCCGGCGCTCGTCACCTCCGCCCAGATGGATCGCTGGTGCAAGGACTTCGACAATTGGGCCATCTGCGACACGGTTTGCTTTCACCTGTTCGACCGCACGTCCCATGCCTGGACGAAGGTCGCGAAGTGGTCGACGCGAAAGCCAGAGTTCGAGAAGCGCGCAGCCTTCGCCCTCCTCTGGGGCCTCACGACGCACGACAAGACCGCTCACGACGCGAATTTCCTCGAGGGACTCCGCCTGATCGAGAAGGCCGCAACGGACGATCGCAACTTCGTGAAGAAGGCCGTCAGTATGGCTCTCCGCGCTACCGGCAAGCGAAACGCCGCCCTCAACCGTGCAGCCACTGCGACGGCGCGCCGCCTGGCCGAATCCTCCGACGTGTCCGCCCGCTGGGTAGGCAAAGACGCGCTCAAGGAACTAAGCAGTGCCTCAGTGACGCGGCGACTCGGAAAGGGACGCCCAAAGTAAGGGGGACTCGCACTTTCGATCGCCCGATCGAGGGTCGTACACTCCAGCATGAACCTCATCATCCGCACCCGCCACGCCACCCTCTTCGACGACTTCGAGCCGCTCGCCGCTGAGAAGGTCGCCCGCCTCGAACGCTGGCTCCCCCGCATCGATGACGTCGTCGTCGACGTCACCCACGCCGAGACCCGCGCCGCGTCCGACCGCTTCTCCGTGCAGGTCACCGTTCACAGCGGCCCCACCATCCTCCGTGCCGAAGAGCGCGCCTCCGATCCGCGCACCGCCCTCGAAGCAGCCGCCGATGTTCTCGCTCGCCAGGCCCGGCGCCACAAGACACGCATCAAGGACCGCCATCACGCTGCTGGCGCGAAGGGCGCCGCGATAGACGCCCTAGACGCCGCAGGACCCCTTCGCGACGACCAGGGCGACGACGACGAATATGTGCTTGGCAAAATCGTCAAGACCAAACGCTTCGAGGCCAAGCCCATGTCCACCGAAGAAGCCCTCGTCCAGATGGACCTCCTCGGCCACGACTTCTTCCTGTCCTCGATGCTGGCACCGCCGAGTACGCCCTTCTATATAAGAGAGACGACGGCGACTACGGCCTCCTAACCCCAAGCCGCGGCTAGGGATCAATACGACTTGTAGCGTGGTCGTCAGCGTCGTAGCGCGGCTTTTCAGCCCGCGCCGTGGTGGATGATAGCCGGGGGCGCGGACTGAAGGCCGACGCCGCCTCGACTCGCCGCCCCTTGACCGCCGGATTGATCTGGCACCCCCACCTTCCTATACTCGATCTACACCCCAGAACCCGATCCGCCACCGGCGGACCACCAACCGTCGCTCGCGACAGGAGTCACAGATATGGAAGACGTCGTCATCGTCAGCGGCGCGCGCACAGCCATCGGTAGGTTCCAGGGTGGCTTCTCGAACACCCCCGCGTCCGACCTCGGCGCGGCCGTCATCAAGGCCGCCGTCGAACGTGCTGGCCTCAAGCCGGAGCAGGTCGACCACGTCATCATGGGCTGCGTCGGCCAGGTGATGGAGGACGGCTACCTCTCACGCCACGCCTCCGTGAAGGCCGGCATGCCCATCGAGACACCCGCCCTGACCGTCAACCGCATCTGCGGGTCCGGCCTCGAAGCCATCAACACCGCCGCCCGCTACATCGAGTGTGGCGACGCCGACATCGTCGTCGCCGGCGGCGCCGAAAACATGACGATGATGCCCTACTACGCCCGCCAGGCCCGCACTGGCTACCGCATGGGCGATGGCGTCCTTGAAGATGGCATCCTCCACCTGCTCCGCGACCCCTTCGAGAAGACCCACATGGGCATCACTGCCGAGAACCTCGCCGAGCAGTACGAAGTCTCCCGCGAGACCCAGGACGAGTACGCCATGCGTTCGCAGGAACGTGCTGCCGCGGCCATCGCCGCGGGCAAATTCGCCGACGAGATCGTTCCCATCGAAGTGAAGCAGGGCAAGGAGACTGTCGTCATCGACAAGGACGAGCACCCCCGTCAGACCTCGATGGAGGCGCTCGGAAAGCTGAAGCCGGCCTTCAAGCCCGATGGCATGGTCACCGCCGCCAACGCCTCCGGCATCAACGATGGTGCCGCCGCCGTCGTCCTCATGACGGCCTCCAAAGCCCGCGAACTCGGCCTCACCCCGAAGCTAAAGCTGGTCTCCCGCGCAGAATCCGGAGTCGAGCCACGCATCATGGGGAGCGGCCCCATCCCGGCCGTCACCAAGGCCCTCAAGAAGGCCAACCTCAACGTCGACCAGATCGACCTTGTCGAACTGAACGAGGCATTCGCATCCGTCGCCGCCGCCTGTAGCACCGCCCTCCACCTCGACGACGAGAAGACCAACGTCAACGGCGGAGCGATCGCCCTCGGCCACCCCGTCGGCGCAACCGGCGCCATCCTCACCGTCAAACTCATGAACGAAATGGAGCGCCGCGGATCGAAGTACGGTCTCGTCAGCCTCTGCATCGGCGGCGGCCAGGGCATCGCCACGATCTTCGAGCGGCCCAGCTAGTTAGTCGGGGCCTCGACCTTACTCCGCACGAAAATCAGAACCCTTAAGGAAGGCGGACGTCAACGTCCCCCTTCTTTGATCGCCGATGACCGCGCCGAGCCGGCATCACAGCCGCCCGCGCCTGCGCGTCGCCAATGATGCGCGCTGTGAGCCGCTCGACGCTGCGATCACTTTGCACATAGCGGATCTCTGTCCCTACGGCCGCGATCTATCGCGTCGATCCCGCCCGATCGGCGCCGTAGATATCAGTACGCACGTTCTCAATTGCCTTAACCCATCGTCCGCCATCGTTCAAGGCCCTAGACAAGCTCTCAGAGAAGCAGCGGTACCGCGACACCGCCGGGTACCTGCTCACCGACCCGCCGATCGGACTGATCCGTGATTTTTTTCTCAGATTGCAATGTTAAGCCCTCGCTCACCCAGAATTAGCTTCGGATCATGCCCCTCGACGGGTCGGCTTAGGTGGACATACCGCGCAATTCGAGGGTCGATCCGGCCGTTTCGGCCTTGACCGACCTCCGCGCCTGCCTATACTGCGCTCGTTTTGTGCCCCGTGTTGGAGGGCACGCGTCGGAACACCCGGAAGCCGCCAATTGTTAAATCTGGCCGCGACACCGTGAAATCGGCGTTTGGAGTACCCGCGTTGTAGAGGAGGACACTCTGAGTAAGGGAATCGCTTCAGGAGCCAGGGCAGCCATGCTGGTTGCCGGGACCGCAGCGTCGGTCGGGCTGGCCTTCCTGAACGAACAGGGCCGGTTGGGCAGCAGGAGTAACCTGCAGCCCGCCATGGCCGAAGCTGGCTCGTTAGCTTCGGTCGCCACGCCGTCCACCCACGGCGTGCTCGCAGCTTCGCGCGACGCGGTCACCCGCCGCGTCGGCCACGCGACGCTCATTGGCATCGCGGCCCTTGTGGTCGCTGCCGCTATCCCCGCGACCATCGCCCTCGTCGGCAATTTGGGGTCGCCGCGAACGGCTGAGTCAGCCGTTGCTGGCACGAGTGCCCGACCCACACTAGCTGGCGCCGCCGCCGGATCCGGCTGGGAGGATGCCTACGCGGCCGCCGTCCCGTCCGCCTCCGACCGTGGTGCCGCGCTCATCGCCGGAGCGGCGGAACAGCGGAAGATCGACACGCTCATCGCCCTGGACGCCTGGGGCAAGCGCGAGGCGGCGGCTAAGTCTGCCGCGGCTGCCCGGGGCCAGACGCTTCAGGCCGCGAGCGCGCCCGCGCGCGGAGCGGCTCAGTCGCTCGGCCGGGCATCTGGCTACGGCGTCGGAACGGTGCTCTTTGCCCGCATCACGATCTACGGGTGTGTGGGCGCCGGCGGGGGATTCTGCGGCGGGATGGCCAGCGGCATCAAGGTGTTCGAGGGTTCCGCTGCCTGCAGCACCGATATGGCGTTCGGGACAAGGTTCAAGATTGAAGGCGACCCGACGGGCCGCACGTACGAGTGCCTCGACCGTGGGCATCTGTCGTCGCCGTGGGTCGATGTGTTCTTCTACGACACGGCGGACGGGTTCGCCTGGGCCAGTCAGCTTGGATCGACCAGCGCGAACATCACGATTGTCAACTAGCGGGCTGGTCAGCTTGTCGGCTGGTCAGCTAGTCAGAGAAGAATCGCATCCAAAGGGCGGACATTGAGTCCGCCCTTTGTGCTTGCGCGAGCGCAGCGGGGGTCAATCGCAGAAGGGCGAGTTCTCCTGTGGCGAGTCTTCGATCAGCGACTCGCCCCTACGGCGCGGTGGTGGGTGATGTTTCACGTGAAACATCGCCACAGGCGATCTGTCACCTGTAGCGAGTCGCCTGTAACCTCCGAAGCATGGCCCACGCCCGCAAGAACGCCGCCCGAAGCGTTAGCCGCATACCCGAGATCATCCGCCGCCTCGATGAGGCGTACGGCATCCCGGAGTGGCGGCCGCACCACGACCCGCTGTCGGAGCTGATCCTCACCATCCTGTCGCAGAACACAAGCGACGGGAACTCCGGCCGGGCCTTCGTGCGCCTGCTGGAGCGCTTCCCAACGTGGGACGCCGTCGCCGACGCGCCTCTGGCGGATCTGGTCGCCGCGATCCAGCCCGGCGGCCTCGCGCCGACGAAGGCGCCCCGCATCCAGGGCGTCCTGCGCGAGGTGCGGGAGCGGACAGGCGGATACGACCTGTCGTTCCTGGCGGAGATGCCGCCCGACGAGGCGCGGGCGTGGCTCGCCGACCTGCACGGCGTCGGGCCGAAGACGGTCGCGTGCGTGCTCATGTTCGCCCTGGGTATGCCGGCGATGCCGGTCGACACGCACGTCTTCCGGGTGGCGATGCGTCTGGGGCTGATCGCGGAGCGGGTGCCGGCGGCTGCGCCGACAGCAAAGAGCAAACAGCAGACAGTAAAGGGCAAAGGACAGACAGCAAAGGGCAACGTGGCGCGGACGGCGGCGATGACGGCGGAGAAGGCGCACGCACTGTTGGAGGCGATGGTGCCGCCGGACGAGTACTACGCCTTCCACATCGGGCTGATCAAGCACGGGCGGCGGACGTGCACGGCGCAGCGGCCGGCGTGTGGCGCCTGCGTGCTCGCGGACGTGTGCCCGTCGGTGGGGACGTTCGACGGATAGAGCAGTCCACAGAAGGACGCAGAGGGCACAGATGGGTCGATCGCCAATGGCGATGTTTCACGTGAAACATTGGGTTCGCGTGGCCGTTCATGGCTCTCGCGGCCATTGGTGGCGCTGGCGCATGGAACGCCCGCCGAGTCAGTGGCCAGATTCTTCGTCATTCCAGGAAGGACTCAGAATGACGTGATCGGGACGAAGGCCGCCGTGTGCGCGCGGCGAATGGTGATGTTTCACGTGAAACATGCATCGCTTGCGCTGGTAATTCTTTGTCAGAGTGCCATCGAGCGCTTGGAGATCAGGTTGTGAGTGTGGAGCGGAGATCCTCGGCCTGGCGGGTCCAGCCGGTCATGCCGATCTCGGTGAACTGCTGCATCGCTATTTCGAGGAGGGGGAGAGCGCGTGTCTTGTCGCCTTCGGCGTTGCGGCGGGCGTACATGAGGGCTTCGTCGTAGTCGACGATGGCGCGGAGGGGGCGCTGGCCGTCTTCTTCGAGGATGGTGCGGGCTCTCGCGAACCATTCGCTCGCTTCGTCGTAGCGGCCGGTGAGGGCGAAGATGCGAGCGAGGGCGAGGCGGCCGTCCTGCAGGATGAAGCGGTGGTCGGGCGCGATGATCTTCTCGCGCAGGCTCTTTTCGATCGCCTCGACGTGGTCCGTGCGCTGCATGATCCACAGCGCCCAGGCGCTGTTGCAGGTGTAGCACACGAGGTTGACCTCGCCGATCGGCGCACGCTCGATCGCAGGCAGCGCTCGCCTGAGCACAGCGAGGGCCGCGTCCTGATTGCCAGCCTGAGCAAAAGCGACAGCGCCAATCGAGAACCCGAGGGCGCGCGCATACCCGTCTTCAGCACCGCGTGGAGCTGAAATGCGATCTATGTCCACTAGTGGTTCTCCACGCGCGGCCCGCAGCTCGATCAGCGCGATATCAAGTTGTTGCGTGTGCACAGACGGCCCTGGAAGCCGACTGATGAGGGCCTCGCAGCTGTCGCATGAGGCCTCCGCTTCGGTGAATTCGCCGAGCGCCGCGAAGGCCCGGGCAAGCTGACCGTGGATCAGGACCTGCTCTGCGACGCGGCCCTCGCGCTCAGCAGCCGCAAGAGCGTCCATGAAATCGCGCTTCGCGCGCCGAGGATCGCTCAAGTACCACAGCGACTGCCCGGCACGGTCGAGGCTCCGCAAGTGCTCCAGGTCGCTGAGAAACTGACTTCGCGACTCAAAGCGCGCGTACGCGAATGGCCGCTCGTCGACCGGAATGCTGTTCATGACCTGGATCCACAGGTCGAATTCCGGCTCGTCCGCTGGTAGGAGTATGCCAAGCGCGGACGGGTCGTTCCATGTTCTCGCCTGATGATCGCTCTGGAGGAGGTCGGCCCAGACGCGGTCGCGTCTGTCACCGATGTACCGCATGCCCTCGCTGGCGAGGGTTAGCGATGCAAGCATGTTCCCTGCTTCGAAGGCGGCGTTCTTCGCATCGCGCAGATAGTCGGCTGCGGCATCGTTGGTTTCGCTTGCGGCGATCGATGCACCAGCGTCTGCGGCGACGACCGCGCCCTCGTCCGGCTGCAGCGCCCACATCAGGGCGATCCCGAGACGAGCGAGTAACCGTGGGCGGCGCTCGTCGCCGTTGGGCAGCAATTCCAACGCCATGCGCAGGAAGTTGACCTGCTCGTCCCACGCTGCCGATGCCTCCGCCTGATCCGCGGCGGCGAGCGCGTGGGGGACGCCGCGTTCTGCGCCGGAGACAGCGGAACTCTGATGGAACTGGAACGCGAGCTCGGCGGCGTGATCCTTCGCGCGGTCGCCGTAGACGCGCTCCATCGCCTCGGCAATCTGGCGATGGAGACGCACCTGTCGCGATGGGCTTAGCTCGCCATACAGCGTGTGGCGGATGAGCGCGTGCGTGAAGTTGTACGTGTCGTGCTCGCCGGTCGAGCGGAGGAGCTGCGACTGCAACGCCTCGTCGAGCGCATCGAGCGCTGCGTTCTCGTCGAGCGCGGCAGCGGCGCCGGCGAGATCGATGTGGAATGGGCCGTTGAAGCCGGAGGCGGCCGTCATGAGCTTGTTGGCGGCGTCGGAGAGGCGCGAAAGGCGTCGGCCGATCACCTGGCGGACGCCTTCAGGGATGCCCATCTCGGCGATCGAGACGTTCGAGGTCCAGCGGCCATCCTGCTGGAAGATCTTGCCTTCTTCGGTGAGGTGAATGAGCACTTCGCGGACGAAGAACGGATTGCCGTCGGTCTCGTCGCTTATCGCGCGCACGAACGCCTCGGGCACCTCCTGCTCGGTGATGCTCGTGAGCATCGCGCCGATGTCGCTCTCGTCGAGACCCTTGAGGGCGATGCGCTCGTATTCGACCTCGCGCCGCAGCTGCGCCAACGCGTCGGAGAGCGGGTGCTGCCGATCGAGCTCGACGTCGCGGTACGCGCCAAGGATGAGGATGCGATGCTTCGTCACGAAGCGGGCGACGTGACGCATCATGGCGATGGTGCCCTTGTCGGCCCAGTGCAGGTCGTCGAGCACAAGGACGACGGGCGCGCGCTCCGACGTTGCGATGAGGAACTGCGACACGGCGTCGAGCAGGCGAAAGCGCTCTTCGTCGGGCTGGAGTTGCGCTGGTTCGGCAAAATCGGGCAAGCGGTCGCGCAGTGATGGCGCGAGGCGCGAGATCGCGCCGGCGCTGTGGCCGAGGTCGGCCTGCAGCGTCTCGACGGCCGCGCTCTTCGCGTATTCCTCGATCGCTTCGGCGAACGGAGCGAATGGCGGCACCCACTCGCCCTCGAAGCAGGCGCCGAAGAGGACGGCCGAGCCTTCGCCACGCGCGTGCTCAGTGAACTCCTCGATCATGCGCGACTTACCGATGCCCGGCTCGCCGATAAGCATGACGAGGCCGCCGCGGCCGGTGCGCGCGTCGGCGAGCTTGCCTTTGACGCGCGACAGTTCCGCGTCGCGCCCGACGAACGGTGTGCGGCTGAGCACGAGGCCTGCTTGCTCCGTCTCGTACACGACTTCGCGCGTGGCGATGGGCGTCGTGATGCCCTTGAGTTCGAGTTCACCGAGATCGCGGAACGAGAACGCCTGGCGTCCGGCGAGCAATGCCTCGACGACGGCGCTGCAGAGGATCTGGCCGGGGCCGGCACGATCGCAGAGACGGCGGGCGGTGACGACGGCCGTGCCGAAGTAGTCACCCTCGTCGCGGAGCGCGTCGCCGGCGTTGATGCCGATGCGGATGGTGATGCGCTCGCCCGAGACAGGACGGCGCGCGGCCTGCTGCATGGCGATGGCGCAGCGGACGGCGTCGGCGGTGGACGCGAACGCGACCATCAGCCCGTCGCCGAGCGACTTTACCTCGGCGCCGCCGTTCGCGCTGACGGCGTCGCGGAGGAGCTGGTAGTGGGCCTTGAAGATGCGCTGGGCGTCGTCGTCACCGGCGCGCTGCATCAGCTCGGTGGAGCCGACGAGGTCGGAGAAGAGGATGGTGGTGGTTGCGGCGCGCTCGGTGGTCATAGTTGTGGCGATTGTATCGGGTGACGAGCACCTCACCCCCGGCCCCTCTCCC
The DNA here is from genome assembly GCA_021731085.1 of Dehalococcoidia bacterium. Taxonomy (GTDB): domain Bacteria; phylum Chloroflexota; class Dehalococcoidia; order DSTF01; family JACRBR01; genus JACRBR01. The sequence goes on along the minus strand of JAKFYB010000003.1, from coordinate 109,016 downwards.
AGAACGGGAGAGGGGAGTTTGTGCGGGAGGCTGGTGGCGCTGTTGCATGGGTGTGATGGTGGTGGGCGGTGAGGGCGCGGCAAGCAGCGCCCCTACGCAGTGTCTGTTGGCGCTGTCGCATCTTGCTTTGGGTTGCGCTCCGGATCATGGGCGAGTACCGATGACGCAGAAGGTGGTGTCTGCTTCGCTTGCCGGATCTTCGGTGAAGCCGCTTGTCAGGCGCACGTCCGCGAAGCCGGCGCTCTCGACTGCGGCGATGGTTTGCTGCTGGGTGTACCAGCGGACGGCGGGGATGCGGCTGTGCTCTTCGGTCTGGATGACTTCGCCTTCGACGACCAGTTCGTAGCGGTTCTCTTCGTGCTCGAGCTGGTTGTCGAGGTCGTAGCGGACGCGGGTCTGGCGTCGAATGAGTACGCCATCTTCGGGGCGCGGCTTCTGGCCGGCCTTCATCCAGTCGGTCCACTTCATGTGCGGTGGTGTACGGTCGCCGGGCCAGAGCTGGGACATGATCGACATGACGAGCACGCCTCGGGGCGCGAGGTGTGCGTGGAAGCGCCGTAGCGCGTTGGCCGCGGCTGCCTCGTCGGTCAGGAGCTGGAACGACGACGACGGCACGATGATCGTCGCGTACGTGCGTGGCAGGTCGAGCGCGTCCATCTCTTGCTGGAAGAGGCGGTTGGTGACGTCGATGTTGAGGGCGGCGGCCTTAGCGCGGCAGATGTCGAGCATTTCGGGCGAGTTGTCGACGCCGTCGATATCGATGCCGGCCTGGAGGTAGTCGAGCGTGAGGCGGCCGGTGCCACAGCCGACGTCGAGCGCGGGGCCACCCTGTCGTTCGATGATGGCGCGATAAAAGGGGCGGTCAGGCCAGGTCGAGTAGTCGCCGCGCAGGAGGTCCCACGCCTGCGCCATGAGGCCTCGGTACTCGTAATCGTCTGTCATCTGCATATCGTAGCCGAGGATGGCGGGTGGACGATGAAGGATGGAGGGGATTGACGGGGGCCGGATGGCGATAGCCCGCGATTGCTCGATCGCGGATAATCCGGCCATGGCACAGCCGCAGATCCAGTACGCTCGCACGTCGGACGGCGTCAGCATCGCCTACACCACCATGGGCGACGGGATACCACTCATCTACTGTCACGACCACACCATCGCGATGGAGCATCACTGGACCGGATCGGCTCCGGCCAATGACACGGTTCGCATGCTGTCCGCTCGTATGCAAGTGACGATTTTCGACGCGGCAGGGATCGGTGCGTCGCAACGCGACGTCAGCGACTTCTCACTTGAGGCGCAAGTTCGGACGATTGAGGCCGTCGTTGCAAAGTTGGCTGGACCCCAGTTCACCCTGATGGCGAGCGCTACCGGCACCGCCAGCGCCGCGCTCTATGCCAGTCGCCATCCTGATCGCGTCCGAAATCTGGTGTGTCTGTTCCCCGTGTTCCCCATCGTGCGCCGAACAGGAGCGGCCATCGCTGAAAACTGGTCTCTCGATCGCCGCCGTGCGGCCGGCATCGTGTTCCCAGACGGACCTGTCTCGGGTCAGCGCTGGTACAGCAACGCTATGCACGAGTCGCTGACCGCTGAGGTACATGCCGCGTACCGGGCAGAGTTCGCAGACGCGGATCTCAGTGCGATCTATCAGCGGATCCCTGTGCCTACCCTACTTGGCGTCGCGAACCAGGGGCCATTGCGAGATGCGTCACTTGCTCTGGCGAGCGTCGTGCCTGATTGTCGTGTTCTATCGCTCGCCGATCTCGGGGGTGGCGCCTTCGAGGCGATTCTTGAGTTTATGGGTGTTGATGCTCCCGCGGACGCTTCGCCGCGAGCGGCGACGGGTGATGTGAGTGGGACAGCGATCATCTTGTTTACGGATATCGCGGACTCGACCGGGTTGACGGAGCGTATGGGTGACGCAGCCTTCCGCGATGCGTCGCGGGCGCTCGACGCTGGCCTGCGCGCGGCGATACGTGAGGCGGGTGGCGAGGCGATCGAGGGGAAGCTGCTCGGCGATGGCGTGCTGGCGACGTTTGGTTCTGCTGCGCAGGCGATCGATGGGGCGCAGCGGTGCCTTGCGTTGAGTGCGGCGTCGGAGTTGGGGCTGCATATCGGCCTGCATGCGGGTGATGTTATCCGCGAGGACAACAACGTGTTCGGCGGCGCCGTGAACATCGCGTCGCGGATCTGCGGGTTGTCTGCCCCGGGCGAGATCCTGGTGTCGGATGTGGTGCGGGGGATGGGGCGCTCTTCGGCAGGCGTGGAGTTCGAGGACCGTGGCGAGCATGAGATGAAGGGCGTCGGTGAGCCGGTACGGGTGTACGCGGTTGTGAGGGCGACAGATGGCTGACACCCAGATCCGGTATGCGCGGACGACGGATGACGTGAACATCGCGTACTTCACGATGGGTAGCGGCGTCCCGCTTGTCTTTGTGCAGTTGCCGATGTCCAACCTGCAATATGACCTGAGCAACCCACGTATACGTTCCGATCAGGAAGCGATGGCGCGGAACGCGCTCTTAGTGCGCTATGACCATCGCGGCATCGGAGTATCTGACCGGTGGGATGCTCCCTTCACGACTGAAGGTTTCGTCCGGGATCTGGAAGCCGTGGTGGACAAGCTCGAACTGAGGCGTTTCCTGCTCGTCGCCCTTTATCACCACGCGTACCCGATCGCGCTGGCGTATGCAGCGCTTCATCCGGACCGCGTTATCTCGATGGCGGTGATGGTTGGAGGGACAAGCTCGGCGTTTGCCTCTTCGGTGTTAGATATTCCCGACGCGGACTGGCACTTCATCAGCGACACGATCGCGCGCAGAATAGTTGGGACGAAGGACACAGACGGCGCGGCGGCGTTTGCAGAGGAACTGCGGCAGGCCGTTGACCTTGATGGCTTGCGGCGCGTGAATGAATGGGGTGCGTCGGCGACGGAGGACGTGCACGTTGAAGGCGTCACTACACCCTGCCTGTTTCTGCCCTATTCCTTCGATGGACGCGACTGGGTAGCCAAGGCACGCTCGCTCGCATCACGCATGGAGAACGCGGCCGTGCGTCCGCTTAGAGCGTTGACATGGGCCGATGGGGTGCCGGAGACGAATGATGCCATCACGTCGTTCTTCACGCGTGGGCGCGGGGTTCCGGATGCGGCGCCGGATACGGAGGGGTCTGACGCGGCGACAGCTATGGGCGGTTCAGCGGTGATCCTGTTTACGGACATCGTGGATTCGACGGCGCTGACGGAGCGGCTGGGGGATGCGCGGTTCCGGGAGCTGTCGCGGGCGTTGGATGGTGAGTTGCGGGGGGCGATTCGGGATGCGGGTGGTGTGGCGGTTGAGGGGAAGCTGTTGGGGGACGGCGTGCTGGCGACGTTTGGTCGGCTGCGCAGGCGATCGATGGGGCGCGGCGATGCCTGGCGTTGAGCGCGGCGTCGGAGTTGGGGTTGCACATCGGGCTGCACGCGGGCGACGTGATTCGCGAGGAGGTCGACGGGCGGCGGGATGTGTTTGGTGGGGCGGTGAACATTGCGTCGCGGATCTGCGGGCTGTCGGCGCCTGGCGAGATTTTGGTGTCGGACGTGGTGCGCGGGATGGCGCGGTCGTCGGCTGGGGTGGTGTTTGAGGATCGTGGTGAGCATGAGATGAAGGGCGTCGGCGAGCCGGTGCGGGTGTTTGCGGTGCGGGGAAGCGGATGAGCATCGAGCAGCAGATCTCGTACTGCACGAACGCAGACGGTGTACGGATCGCGTACGCAACCTACGGGAACGAGGGCGCGCCCGCGATTGTGTATGTGTCCGACCTGCCCGGGCAGGAGGCGATCTGGGCTTCACCGTGGGGCCGGGCGTTCACCGAGGAGCTTGCTCGACACCGTCGGCTCATCACGTTTGATTTCGGGGGATTTGGGGCTTCGCAAAGAGACGTCGAGCGGCACGCGCCCGACGATATGGTCGCGGACCTGACAACTGTCGCCGATCACCTGCGACTTGAACGGTTTGAGCTTTTCGCGGCGGGAATGGGTCCGAGCATCGTTTCGATCATGTACACAGGTGGTCATCCGGGCCGAGTGTCGAAACTCGCCCTGTTTAGTCCCAGGATGATCTCGTCAGTCGCTGATGCATCGGTCGCCGAATCGGTTCAGGCTGCGTTCCACCTGTACTGTCGTTCTGTGGGGACGGTGTTCTTCCCGAGCGGACCTATCGAAGTGCAGCGCTGGTTCTCGAAAGCGATTCGTGAGTGGGCAAGCGCGGACCAGTTCGTGGCATTCATGCGCGGGAAGTTCGACCTTTCGAGCACATTGTCCGGCCTCGCGTTGCCGGTGTTGATCCTGCATCGCAAGCAGTCGCAGGCTGTCAGCATTGCGGAAGTACGGACGGCGGCCTCGTTGATTCCGGGCGCGCGTCTTGTGACCCTGGACGGTGACGTCGGCGTGCCGTACTGGAACTACGAGCAGTTCATCGGCACACTCCACGACTTCCTCGGTGTTTCGCGCGATGGAGATCTGGGAACGGTTGCGGCTGGCTCCGCCGTGATCTTGTTCACCGATATCGTCGATTCCACTGCCCTTACCGAACGTCTGGGCGACACGCGCTTCCGAGAAGCCTCGCGCGCCCTCGACGCCGGCCTGCGCACGGCGATCCGCGAGGCGGGCGGTGAGGCGATCGAGGGCAAGCTGCTCGGCGATGGGGTGCTGGCGACGTTTGGGTCGGCGGCGCAGGCGATCGATGGGGCCCGGCGCTGCCTGGCGCTGTCGGCGGCTTCGGAGCTGGGGTTGCACATCGGGCTGCACGCGGGCGATGTGATCCGCGAAGAAGTGGACGGACGGCGGGATGTGTTCGGCGGGGCAGTGAACATTGCGTCGCGGATCTGCGGGCTGTCGGCGCCAGGCGAGATCCTGGTGTCGGATGTCGTTCGCGGGATGGGGCGCTCGTCGGCGGGCGTGGAGTTCGAGGATCGCGGCGAGCACGACAATGAAGGGCGTCGGCGAGCCGGTGCGCGTCTATGCAGTTCGAGGGGCGGACTGATGGCTGAGCCGCAGATCCGCTTCGCGACGAGCGCCGACGGCACGCGCATCGCCTATGCGGTCGACGCCGGCCCGCTCCCGGCGATCCTGCTTATCTGGGGCTGGCCCCAGACGATCGGGGCGATCTCCGGGTTTGACAGACATTTGCCGCCGGATCGGGCCAGCGTGCATTTCGATCGGCGCGGCATGGGCGCATCTTCGCGTGATGTCGACGACATTTCACTCGACCGCCAGGTGGAGGACGTGACGGCGATCGTAGAAGCTCTCGGCGGCCAGCCAATCGATATCCGCGCAAACTGGGACGGCACGCCGATCGCAATCGCATTCGCCGCCGCGTACCCGGAGCGCGTCGAGCGCATGGCGCTCATCGATCCGTACATACAGGGGTCCTCCGCGACGACGATAGAGGCGAATCAGGCCTTGATGGAGATGGCGCGGAACAACTGGACGATGCTGCGCCGGATGCTGGGCTCGATGATCCCCGGCCGGGACACCGGCGCATGGTCGGAGGCGCTGAGGCGCGCGGTCTCGTCCGAAATGGCGGCGCGCTACCTGGAGCAGTACCGCTTGATGGATGTTTCGCGTCAGGTCGAGCTCGTGAGGTGCCGCACACTTGTTACGTATCAGTCGGGAAACGGGGCAGTACCGCGGCGGGCTGTGCAGGAAGCCGCAACGCGCCTGCAGAACTGCGACTTCCTTGAGGCTGCGTCGACTGATGTGTTGTGGGAATCAGTGAATCGGTTCCTCGACCGTGGCGACTCGTCTGCGGTGGCGGCCGAGGCGCCGGGCGATGCGGCCGCGAAACCTTCCGCATTCCGTACCGTGTTGTTCACCGACATCGTCGGGCATACGGAGATGATGTCGCGGCTGGGGGATGTGAAGGGCCGCGATGTGCTTCGTGAGCACGAGCGGATCACGCGCGAGACGCTGAAGGCGCACGGCGGTGCGGAAGTGAAGACGATGGGCGATGGGTTTATGGCGTCGTTCGGCAGCGTGACGTCGGCGATGGAGTGCGCGATCGCGCTGCAGCGCGCGTTCGCCTCGCACACGGAGTCGATGCCGGAGCCGCTGCACGTGCGCGTCGGCCTCAACGCTGGCGAGCCGATCGAGGAGGATGGCGATCTGTTTGGCGCGACGGTGATCCTCGCGTCGCGGATCGCGGCCAAGGCTAGTGCTGGGGAGATCCTGGTGCCGGACACGGTGCGCGGGTTGTTGTCGGGGAAGCAGTTCCTGTTCTCGGACCGCGGTGAGTTCGTGCCGAAGGGGTTTGATGACGCCGTGCGGCTGTACGAAGTGCGGTGGCGGGAATGAGCGGGCCGTCAATCAGGTATTGCACAACTGAAGACGGCGTACGTATTGCCTATGCTGTGGACGGCGGTGGGCCGCCCATCGTCGTTCTCCCTCCGCTTCTCGAATCGTTTTCGCTCGACCACCTCTATCCGGCGTGGGCGGACTTTGTAGAACGGTTGAGCAAGGATCGGACTGTGATCCGGCTCGACTGGCGCGGAAGCGGACGTTCAGAACGGCGGGTCGCTGACATGTCGTATTCAGCACTCGCCAGAGACTTGAACGCCGCGATCGACGCGACGGGGCTGGAGCGGGTCACGGTGTACGCCCAGGGCGGGAGTGTTTCGGCTGCAGCACTGTACATACACGACCATCAAGAACGCGTGGCAGCCTTCATCGCGTATGGCGCGTCCCTCCGCCCACCGCTTCGGGCAGAGCGACTCGCAACGCTGTGTGCGCTCGCGCGCAGCGACTGGCATTGGGCTGCACAGGCGATCGCCTCCACTCGCGCAGGCACTCTCGGCGATGCGGCTCAGGAGCATACAAAGCTCCTCGAATCATCGACGTCTGGGGAGAACATGGCGTTGGCGATGGAGCAGTGGTCTGCCGATGGGGACGCGAAGCCCATACTTTCGACATTACTTGTTCCGACACTCGTGCTCCATCGGTTGAACGACGTAGATATCCCCTTCAGGCACGCGGAGGAACTTGCGTCCAGCATTCCGGGATCTCGTCTCATCCCAATGCCTGGAAGGATAAACTTCGCCGCACTCGAAGAACCTGACGCAGTGCTCGATGCGATCGATCAATTCCTCGACGAGCACGTCTCGACCAACCATGACGCGCAAGTCACCGACACTGCTGCAACGAGCGGACGGTTTCGCACGGTGCTGTTCACCGACATCGTCGGCCACACCGAGATGATGCAGCGCCTCGGCGACGCGAAGGGCCGCGACGTGCTGCGCGAGCACGAACGGATCACTCGCGAGACGCTGAAGGCGCACGGCGGGGCGGAAGTGAAGACGATGGGCGACGGGTTCATGGCTTCGTTTGGCAGCGTTACGTCGGCGATGGAGTGCGCGATCGCGTTGCAGCGCGCGTTCGCGTCGCACACGGAGTCGATGCCGGAGCCGCTGCACGTGCGCGTCGGCTTGAACGCGGGCGAGCCGATCGAGGAAGACGGCGATCTGTTCGGTGCGACGGTGATTCTTGCATCGCGCATCGCGGCGAAGGCTGGCGCTGGCGAGATCCTGGTGCCGGACACGGTGCGAGGGTTGTTGTCGGGCAAGCAGTTCTTGTTCTCGGATCGGGGTGAGTTCGTGCCGAAGGGGTTCGATGACGCCGTGCGGCTGTACGAAGTGCGGTGGCGGGAATGAGCCTTCTACACGAGGACAGATAATGACCCAGCAGCCACTCGACGATATCCCTCTGTTCGCGATCGCCTTGCTTATTCTCCTTGGCACGCTGGCGTCCTACGAGATCGGCTATCAGATTGGGCGCTGGCGAGAGCGCCGTACCGAAGACGAAATCTCCGGGCCAACAAGCATGATCGTGGGCTCGATACTCGCCCTGATGGCGTTCCTCCTGGCCATCGCGATGGGGATGGCAGCGGATCGGTACGACACTCGGCGTGGGCTGGTACTCGAGGAGGCGAACTCGATTGGGACGACGCTCCTTCGCGCAGGCTACCTCCCCGAGCCGTACTCCACTCAGCTCGAGAGCCTTCTGCATGAGTACGTGCCGCTTCGGATCGTCGGCGACGCGGACGAGCTGAATGCGCAAATCGCCCGTTCGGTCGAGCTCCAGGACGAGATGTGGACGATCACAGAGGACCTGGCGCGTGAGTCCGGTGACCGCCCGGACGTCGCGATCTTCATCGAGTCGCTCAACGAGACGATCGACCTCCACGAGTCGCGTATTACTGCGGGACTCTACGCGCGCGTCCCTCCGACGGTTATCTGGCTCCTGGTTGCCGGCGGCGTCCTCAGCGTAGCCATGGTCGGCTACAACGCCGGGCTTACAGGCCGCCGCAGCATGCTAAGCGCAATTGTTCTCGCGGTTGTGCTGAGCTCGGTCATCACGCTCGTCATAGATCTCGATCGGCCAGCCGACGGCATTATCCGCACGAATCAGCAGCCGCTGATCGACTTGCGCGATTCGCTCAAGGAGCAATGACGTTGGCCGGCATCTAGTCCAATCGCCGGCCAGCGCGTGGCGGCCGCCGTAGCCAGTTCGGCGATGCCACCTGCCTCGGTAGATGAAATGCGATGGCACCGGGTGGGCCGACTTCCTGCGGTTTCGTCAATGTGGGAGTCTGTGGATATGATTATCCTCAGACTCTTTGTTTCTGGCATACTGCAATCGCAGGAATCGGGCGCACGGCGCCGTGCGGAGACTCGACGGGCGAGGCGCCCGTCCTCCTGATTGACCAATGTTTTTCGAGAAGGGTTGGGTTCGGATGCGGATCGTCATAACGGGCGCGGGTGTTTCGGGGTTGATGGCGTCGCTGTTCCTGGCGCGCGACGGGCACGATGTCGTCCTGCTGGAGCGCGACGCTACGCCGCTGCCGGAAGATGCGGAGGCGGCGTTCGAGTGGGACCGGCGCGGTGCGACGCAAGTGCGCCATCCGCACGCGTTTCTCGGCCTGCTGCGGAACCTGCTGCGTGACGACCTGCCCGATGTGATGGCTGATCTCGTCGCGGAGGGCGCGCAGGACGTGAACTGGCTCGACTTCGCGCCGGACACGCTCGACCTCATACCGCAGCCGGGCGACGAAGATCTCGGCATGATCGCGAGTCGTCGTACGACGTTCGAGTGGGTGCTGCGACGCGCGGCGTTGCGTACGGATCGCGTCGAACTGCGTGACGGCGTGAAGGTCACGGGGCTGCTCACGGCGGAGGGAACTTCACCACCGCGCGTTGTCGGCGTTAAGACGGAGAGCGGCGACATCGCGGCCGACTTCGTTGTCGATGCGGGCGGGCGGCACTCGGGGATACGCACGCTGCTCGGCGACATCGGCGTGAAGTTCCCGGAGGAGCGTCACGATACCGACATGGCGTACCTGTCGCGGTTCTACCGTCTGCTGCCTGATGCGGAACTGCCGGATAACGCCGTGTTCACCGGCGGCACCACGGGCTATCTCGGCTACGGCATCTTTCGCGGCGACGGTCGTACGTTCTCGGTGACGATCGCGATCGGCACCGACGACAAAGAGCTGCGCGAGCTGATCGTCGGGCCGCGATTCGACGTTGCCGCAGGCATGTTGCCCGCCGGAAAGCCGTGGCTGGCGCAAGGCGCTTCGGAGCCCATCGCGCCTATGCACGTCATGGCGAGCACGATCAACCGCAAGCGCGACCTCGTGGTCGATGGCCAGCCGCTGGTGCTGGGATACCAGGCGATCGGCGACGCGCTGATCTGCACGAACCCGCTGTACGGCCGCGGCTGCTCGCTAGGGAGCGTGCAGGCGAAGATGCTGGCGGCGGCGATCCGCGAGCATGGCGATGATTTGCAGGCGGTCGCGCTGCAGATGCACGACGAAGCGGAGACCGTGATCGTGCCCTGGTACAACGCGAGCGTCGTGCAGGACGACGCGGCGCGTGAAGCACGCAAGTCGGGCCCGGGCCAGACGCTCACCGGCGCCGCGTCGATTCTTGCAGAAGGGCTGCTGCCGCTGACACGCACGGACGCCTACGTTGCGCGCGCGTTCTTCCGGATGGTGAATCTGCTCTCGCCGCCGGACACGCTGTTCACGGATCCCGAGATCATGCGCAAGGCGATGGAGCACTGGGCGCTGCGCGACACGCGCCCGCCGGAGGTGGTCCTGGGTCCGGCGCGCGATGAGCTGATCGCAGCGCTGAAGGCTGCCGAGCCCGTCGCGGTTTGACGCGCGGCAACGTTCATTCAGGCTTCCGAGTGTTGCGTCTAGTAGACGCAGGGTGGATCGCAACCTTTTGTCACCTGAGGCTGGAACTCAGGCCTGGGTTCTATCCCGCGTACGTCGCCGGATCCAGCGCCAACGCCAGTCCCTGCTGCGCCGCGCCGGACGTTCGCCGCGCGGCGTTCTCACGTGCCACCTGCGCGAACACATCGAGCGCTGCCACGTCGTCCATCCGGCGCGTGTCGATGCCAAGGTGCTCTTCGAGCAGTTCGGCCCGCAGCGCCCGCACGGTAGGCGCGTGCCAGATCGATGCGTTGAGCTCGGTGTCGCCGTAGAACGAGCGGTTCGCCGTATTGCACGAGCCGATCGTGCACCAGCCGTCGTCGACGAGCGCGACCTTGGCGTGCACGTAGACGTTCTGGTACTCGCCGGAGGGCCTTCGCGTCGCCAGTCCCGCCAGGGTGAAGTTGTCGAATCGCCCAAGCGCCGCCAACGAGTCGAAGAACGCCGCCGTGCGCGGGCTCTGACGCGCCATCGCCATTCCGCGGTGCACGTTGATCGGCACGACGAAGCCGACGCGGACGCCGCGCTCCAGCGCTGCGTGCAATGCCGCGACGATCGCGGGCGAGCCGATCGCCTGGTCCTCCAGGTAGATGCTGCGCTGGGCTCCATCAATCGCCTTCAGGTACTGGTCAGCGATGCTCAACTCCCCCTGCGAGATGTCGAACGCGCGGGCTCCGGGCGCCGGTGTTCCATCCGTGTACAGCTCGCGGCGGACGGTGCGTTGCATCTGTACGATCGCGTGGCCACGGGGCGTCGAAGCCGCCGGCGCCGACGCTGCCAATGGGAACCGCAGGGCATCGCCAGGTGACCCTTCCGGCCAGGAGCCATCGAGCTGTTCGCGATCGCTCGCTTCGTTCCAGCGCTGCACGAAGTTGTGGTGCACGTCGCTGGCAGCCGGTCCCTGCACCTCGACGTAGACGTCGTGCGTGTTACCGCCGTCGGTCGGCGTGTGCCCCGGTGGCATAACCGAGGCCGGGTTCAGGTTGATCCCGCCGACGAAGGCGATTTCGCTCTCGCGGCCCGCGTCGATCAACCAGCTTTTCTGGTGTTGGCAGTACGTGCCATCTGCCTGGTCCCATCGCGCGAGAAAGCGCGAATTGCGCGCGCGCAGCATCGACCGCTCGGCCTCCGTCCCGGGAAAGTGGGTGCGCGGTCCTCCGAGCAGGTCGGCTCCCACGTAGCGCCAGAAAATGACGCGCACGTCCACGCCGCGACCGGTCGCCTCGTCCAGTACGTCCCACAGCGTCCGCCCGTCCGGCATCCGGAAATCTGGATGATAGAACGCGACCGTCACCCAAACGCTGTGCCGCGCCGCATCGACGGCTTTGCAGATGCGTTGGAACGCCGGCACGCCGTCGACGAGCGGCCGCACAGCATTCCCGGCGCGGATTGGGTACGAACCTGTGTCGGTGAACGGAATGTGCTCTGCATCGCGTTTCACGGCAGGTCGCTCCTAGGTATTAGCTCGCTGTATTAGCTCGGTTCCACCACGTACGCGGTGAATGACACGTTACCGTTACTCAGCCTCGGGCCTTCGTAGCGAATCGCGCCCGGATAGCGTTGCGCCGCGTCTACGCCTTCGGTGTTTGTGTATGGCGCGATGAAGACGAGCACGCCGCCAGTAGCCGGATCGATAATGGGAAAGCCCGCTTCTCCCGGCTTGGCGAAGCCATCCGCTCGATCGGAGAGATTTCCCCGGCCGTCGAGGAGGTAGCGCGACGTCTCGTAGTTGATCGACCAGCGGTCTGAGAAGAAGTACACCGGCATGTCTTCGGGCTGCTCCTTGATCCACTCGGACGCAACCGCGAGCTCAGGTAGATACGTGAACAGGATCGCCGGACCGTCTTTCTGCGACCAATACCTGTTCACGTTGTACGTGCCGTACACGACGAGAATCAGCGCGCATACGGCGTAGGCAATGCGCTCGCCGCGGATGCCGTTGCGTTTTCGCGCAACCTCGATCATGTACGCCATCGCGACGGACGCAGCCATGAGCACGAACACAAGAATGCCCAGCGCGCGGCGATGGTAGCCGCCCTCGCTCCAGATCGGGCCGATCAGGATGAGGGGAATCATGATCCACGGCAGGAGGTACGCCGCTTGGCGGCGACTGAACGCAAACACGAGCGACAGCGCCAGGCCGATGACGGCCAGTGTGATCGCGATGTAGTCGAGCGCCGGATTACCTTCACCGCCAATGTCGGACGGGCCGGCGGTGCCGTCCGAGTAATCGATCTGCCCTTCCCATAGCAACGTTCGGGCGAGTTCGACCGCATTGTCGGCGTAAATGTCGATTTTTTCGCTGGTCGATGTCGCTGCCTTGTAGCGCTCCGTGTTGCTGACTGCGAAGACGGTGCGGTCGTGCGTATAACCGACCTCGTCGTCGAGAAAGTACGGCTGCATCGGCTGGATGAGCAGCAGCGCCGTCAGCCCCATGACAGCGATGTTGCGTGTGTGGACGAGCGCGGGCTCCGGACGCTCGATCGCGAAATGGACGAGCACGTAAATGCCAAGCCCGACGGCGAACAACGGGTACGAGTAGTAGCCATAGATCCCCGCTCCGACGATTGCGCCAGCGAGCACGTACCAGGGCCACCAGCGCTTCTTGAGCGCGACAGCGACGGCGAGCAGCGAGAGCGCTTCCGTGAAGGGCATGAAGGGTACGGTGAAGCCGGTGCGGTTGTAGAAGATCAGCCACGACGAGCACGCCGCGAGCACGGCCCAGAAGTAGGCGGCGGGCCGATTGAACATCACGCGCATCGCGAAGAATCCGATCACGATGGTGAGCGCGCCGAGGATGGCCATCGGCAGGCGGACGGCGAGCACCGACGGCCCGAGAGCGGCCTCGAACGGCGCGGCCCAGAACATCGGCCCGATCGGCTGGCCGAGGGCGGCGCGCGTGTACGGCCAGAGGCTTCCGTAGTCGCCGTTGTTGATGGTCTGTGCGTCGAGGCCAGTCCAGGCCTCGTCGCCGTGGAGGCCGTAGGGCATACCTTCGAGGTCGTAGGTGCGGAGGACGAGGGCGAGGATGCCGATCGCTGTGATGAAGATGACGTCGATGGCGAGCGGCGTCAGCCACGCGGGTACGGCGACCCCGGCTGTTTGTTCATGTTGCGATGGGCCGGTGGCGGGGGTCGCTTCTGCCATTGTCTCGATTCTACCGAACGTGTGTGGGGCTATCGCATCGGTGGCTACCCGCGACCACGCGGGCTGGAGGCCCGCGCTACAGACTACGTTCGCGATGCCCGCTGTTTACATGACGTTCGGGCAGGCGTATCCTGTTCCCACCGAACATACGTACGCATCGGAAACGATATGCCTGCGACGCCATCCACGAGGGCCCGCCCTCTCTTCTCTGCATACGCGCCCGCGCCCCTCAACGATGCATCCGTGCCGCCATTTCCGGGACACGAGGCCGACGAGGAGGAGGAATCGCGCGACGGGCGCATCGACCTCGAATTCGAGCGGCCGCAGTCGTCGTGGGGAGCGATCGAGGCCGGACCGCCGACGGACGACTGCCCGGTGCGCTTCATCGACGGCAGCATCAAGTCGAAGACCGTCGGCAGCCTGATCGTCGGGTCGCGGCGGCGGCCGATCATCGCGGCGGCGGTGTCGGCGGCAGGCCTGGAGATCGACGGCCGGGGCCTGAAGCGCTGCGCGGGAGCGCGGACGGCTAAGGTGCTGGCCGTACACAGCAACGGCATCGATGAAGGCGACATTCGCGAGGCGTTTCACGCGCTCAACGACCTCGGTGTAAAGCTGCTGACGAGCGAGGTCGAGGCACAGGGGGACTTCGACACGCTGCGGCGCACGACGCGGAGCATCGCGATGCTGGCGATGGAAGAGGCGGAGCGCGATGTCATGCTGGCGGAGATGACGAAGCCGACGCTGATGGACGGCCTTTTGGAACGGCGGCTCGCGGCGCAGCGCCACGATGTGCCGGTGGTCGGGCTGGTGAAGCGGCAGATGGCGACGTACCTGCCTGCGGCGCTGCAGGAAGTCTCGTACAACCTGAAGCCCGGCGAGCGCACGCCCGCATTCATCCTTGAGACGCCGCAACATGTCACGCTCGTCAACATCTACGTGCGCCTGTCGTCGGAGAGCGGGATCTCGCCGACGTATGGCATCGTGCGGGCGACGGTGCCGCTGGAGTACGTCCAGCGCGAGCACGCGGGCGACGTGCCGGCGTACCTGTCTGGGCTGGCGGGATACCTGTACAAGCTGCGGCATCGCGATCTTGCGTACGCCAGAAGTGGGATCAGCGTCGAGCCGATCGTGCGGTGCGAGGATCATCTGCACGCGATCCTGCCGGACCTGGAGTCGCTGATCCCGAAGTTGCACCGAATGCTGCGGGTTGGTGCGTAGAGATTGGTGATTGGTGATTAGTTCTGTTTGGGGTGTGCGATGAAGGGGTACGTGCTCGACGACGGCGAGGGTCGCAGTTACGACTGGAACGACGGCTTCATGTTCACGGTGAAGGCTGCAGGCGCGGAGACAGGCGGCGCGCTGGCGTTCATGGACTTCGTTTCGCAGCCGGGCCAGGAGCCGCCGATCCACACGCACGACGACGAAGACGAGATCTTCTACGTGCTCGAGGGCACGCTGACACTGACGTGCGGCGACGACACGCTGCACGCCCGCGAACGCAGCTTCATCTTTCTCCCACGCAACATGCCGCACGGGTACACGATTACGAGCGAGAAGCTGCGGATGCTGGTGCTCACGTCGCCGTCGGGGTTTGGAGATCGCATCGAGAGCACCGGGAAGCGCATAACGTGACAACAGGCTAGGGGAGCGCATGACCAACAACCACCACATCGAGACGCATCCGGAGCCGACGGGGGTGGGGCGCATCGGCTGTCCGCCGGGGCAGGAGGCGAACGTCGACGAGTTCTACTTCTGGGTGGCGCCGGGGCAGTTGGTCGAGCAGACGCAGATTGTGCGCGTGCCGACTGTCATGGGCGGCACGGAGGTCGAACTGTTCGGCGTCGTCGAGCAGGTGTACCGGCGCTCGACGATCTCGTCGATGCACATGGAACTCGCCGCGCATGATGGTGATCCGATCACGGACGACCTCGTGCTCGACCGCGACGGTGTCACATACGCGAAGGCGCGCGTCGTCAACGCCTTCCCGCCGAAGCTCGCGCCGCCTGTCGAGGGCAGCACCGTGTTCTCGTGCGGGCAGCGGGATGCCGAGCGCGCGTACGAGATGGATGCCTACGCGGCGGAGCGAGGCATCGCCGTCGGCCTCATCCGCAACGGTGGCGACTCGACGGCGGGTCGGGCGTTTCTCGATGAGGACTTCCTGTTGGGCGCGCAGTCGGGGCATCTCAACGTGAACGGCGCGGCGGGATCGGGCACCAAGTCGTCGTTCCTGACGATGGCGACGTACCAGACGATCAACGCAGTGAAGGCGCGCGCGGCGGGCATGACGGGCACGGGGAAGGCGCCGCGCATCAAGGCGATCATCTTCAACGTGAAGGGCTTCGACCTGTTCTGGCTCGACCGCTGGTCAACGAAGTTTACGGAGGACGACCTGGCGGTGTGGCAAGAGATGGGCGTGCAGTCGCCGGACATCTTCCGCAGCATCGCCTACTACGCGCCGGAGATGTCGCAGCGAAGCGGCAACCCGCTGCCAATTTCGACCGAGCGGCCCGGCGACGTGCGGCCGTACTCGTGGTCGCTCAAGGACATCATCGATTTCGGGTTGTTCGACCTGCTGTTCAGCGACGAGACGCGCGCGAACGACAACCTCGTGACGCTGATCAACTTCCTGCATCACCGCCTCAGCGTCACGCGCACGAAAGCGCTCGCGCTGGAAGAGCGGCTGGGCGAGGCGACGCCGGCGCATCTGCAGGCGCGGAGGCAGCTCACGGATGCGCAGGAGCGCGGGTTCAACAGCAAGAATGAGCTTGGCGTCGTGACGTTCCAGCACCTGCTGGACTACATCGAGTCGAAGGCGCAGCCGCAGGACAAGGAACTGGACGACGACAGCCTGCGCAGCATGAGCAACAGCACGATCCAGGCGTTGTGGCGGCGGCTGGCGCGCGTGGTCGGACCGAACAGCGGGCTGCTGCGGCGCGAGGACAACGACGGCTCGCCGCTCGCGCTGGCGACGATGCAGGAGGATGTCGCCGTCATCGACATCCAGTCGATCCACGACGCACACCTCCAGCGCTTCGTGATCGCGACGGTGCTGAACCAGCTCGTGCAGTGGCGCTCGGGTCCGCACGCCGCGCGCAACGAGACCTTCCTCGTAGTCATCGACGAACTGAACCGCTACGCACCGCGCGGCGCGTCGGACGCGATCACGAAGCTGTTCGAGTACGTGGCCAGCCAGATGCGGTCGCGGGGCATCATCCTGTTCGGGGCGCAGCAGCAGGGTTCGCGCGTGTCGGAGGTCGTGATCGAGAACAGCCAGACGCGCGTGCTGGGACGATCGGGCGGGCAGGAGCTTGCGGACTCGATCTGGCGCGGCTTCAGCGAGGGCGACCGTAAGCTCGCCCTGCGGCTGGGGCCAGACGAGAAGGTGATCGTCGCGCCGAACTTCCGCGAGGCGCTGCACGTAAAGGTGCCGCGCCCGCCCTGGGCTATGCGCCCGGAGGAGTCGACGGAGACGCCGCCGTCGTGCATCACGGATGCCGCGAAAGCGCCGGGCGTCGATGCGGCGAAGGCGGTGCCGTCGGAGGCAGCGCGCAAGCGCGCGCAGGGGTTGGAGATGTGATGGTTGGGCGGTTAGGTTGCTAGTCGTTGGTCGTTAGGGCCCATGAGGTTGTCCAGTGAGTGAACATCCGTATAGGAAATTTGATGACACACCGGTTTGGAATGCGATGATTCGCGCCTTTGAGGAGCTATCCCTCAATCAGGATGTACTGGAACAAACACCAAGGGAGTACATCGTCGGCTACATCCTTCGCCGGTTAGATGAGGCTGGAATCGATTTGTCCCAAACTGAGAGTTCCACTGACGACTGATGGATCGCGTCAGTGGTTGTCGCGGTGGTCTGGCAGAATCGGATGGGACACCGGCAGGCGAATAGCAGCGGAACCCGGGCATCGAACAATTGATCACTTAACGACTTATTATTCGCCACTTTTTTTCTCGCACACTTTTTTCCCGACTCTGAAGGCACTCGAATACGATGAAGATCCTCTTTTCGGCTGACTGGCACCTCGGATACACGCTTTCGGGCGCGAATCCGCAGCCGCGCCTGGGCGACCAGCGGCGCAACATCGACCGCATCGCCGCCTACTGCGACGAGCACCAGGTCGATGTGCTCGCGATTGCTGGGGATGTATTCGAGGCGCAGGAGCGGGGCGCGGCGCGCGCGGCTTCGGACGCGATGGTCGACGGCCTGCGCGGCCAGCTTGCGCGCGGAATGAAGCTCATCGCAGTGGCCGGCAACCACGACCGCGACTACTTCATCGACACGGCGAACATCTGGCTGGGCGCGGGCGCCGCGGCCGGCAATGTCATGTTCCGCACCCGGCCCGATCTCGTGACCGTAGAAGCGAACGGCGAGCGCCTGAACTTCGCCCTGCTGCCGTTCCCGACGCCGGCGCGCTACGAACTGGCGAGCCAGGACGCGGGCGGTGTCGGACAGCGCAACGAACTGCTGTCGAAACTCTTCGGTGAGAAGATGGAGGAGCTGCGGAAGCAGTCGGCGGAGCAGCGGCTGCCGACGGTGCTGCTCACGCACGTCACTGTCACCGGCACGACGGTGAAGGCGCATCGCATCTCGCCGCGCGACGACATCGTTATCCCGCGCGGCAGCTTCCCGGAGTTCGAACTGACCGTCATCGGCCACATCCACAAGGCGGAGCAGATCGGCGCTGGCCATTTCTACTACGTTGGCGTGCTTGACCGGATGGACGCGGGTGAGCGCGAGTACGAGCCGCGCGTGCTGCTTGCCGATGTCGGGCCGCAGGGCGTGCGCGAAATCACGTCGCTTCCGCTGGACCCGACGCCGTTTGCCGTCATCACGGCCGCGGACGAGGACGACATGGCGGCGCAGGCCAAGGACATCGCGCGCATCGACGACACGCTCGTGAAGCTGATTCTCAATGTCTCGCGCGATACGTATCCGGCGCCGCTGATCGACAAAGCGCGGCAACTCTTCCCGCGGCTGTACGGCAATGTCGAGATGGAGTGGGCTGACGAGCAGGAAGAAGCGCCGGTTGTCGACGGGCTGAATCCTGCGAACGTCGAAGAGACGGTTCGGCGCTACCTCGAAGAACAGCAGATGCCCGACGAGGAGCGCGATGCGCTGATGGAGCTGGTGGTCGAACTGCGAGCACAGACGCTGGCCGAGGCGGAAGCATGATTCCGCTGAGCGTCCGCATGACGGGCTGGATGCGCTACCGCGACGAGACGGTCGCCGACTTCACAAACGGCACGCTGATCGCGATCTGCGGCGAAAACGGCGCCGGCAAGTCGTCGATTTTCGATGCCATCACATACGCGCTGTACGGGCAGACGCGGCTGGGCAAGGTCGACGTGAAGGATCTGATCTCGGAGGGGCGGCATCGCTTGTCGGTCGACTTCGAGTTCGAGCAGCAGGGCACGCGGTATCTCGTCCGGCGCGGCCGCACGGACAAGGCGACAGGCGCTGACCAGTCGATCTTCTTCTGGGACGACGAGAAGCAGGACTACGTGCAGGTTCCCGGGAGCGAGAAGAAGGACGCGATGCAGCGCGTCATCGAACAGGTGGTGCGCCT
Source organism: Dehalococcoidia bacterium (assembly GCA_021731085.1). Lineage (GTDB taxonomy): Bacteria > Chloroflexota > Dehalococcoidia > DSTF01 > JACRBR01 > JACRBR01. The sequence goes on along the minus strand of JAKFYB010000003.1, from coordinate 90,056 downwards.
CTCGGAGAAGGCGTTCACGTCGTCGTTCATCCTGCAGCAGGGCGAGGCAACGCAGTTCATCGACTCGGATCCGAAGGATCGCTTCCAGATCATCAGCAGCCTTATCGGACTGAAGGAATATGAGGCGCTCGAGAAGGCCGCCCGTGAAGGCGCGAAGGTCGAGAAGATCCTGCTCGACAACGTTACGGCGAAGATCAACGAATTCGGCGGCATCGACGCGGAAGCGGTCGAGCGGTTGCGGGCCGAAGTCACGCTGCTGGCGACGGCCGAGAGCGACGCCGCCGACATGCTGCAGCGCGCGCGGTCGATGGTGGAGGACGCGCGGCGGTATGGACGGCTCGCGGCCGAGATCACCGAGCTCGATGCGACCATCGCTGACACACAGGAGCTTCTCTCGCGCAAGGACAAGATCGAGGGCGATGCTGCGCTATTCGAGATGCTGGCAGGCGCACTGGCAGGCGTCGAGCGGATTCAGCACGCACTTGCGGATGCGTCGCGTGCCGAAGCGGTTGCGGAGGACGCGTCGCGGCAGGTTTCGGCGATCGATGTCGAGGCGCTGGTGCGCGCGCACGAGGATGCCGCAGCCGAGATGGATTCTTCGGCGAAGGCACTGGCTTCGGCCGAGGAGGCGCATGGAACGGCGCAGGAGGCTGAGCGTGCGGCGTCGGACTTCGCGCAGCTCGCCGCGGCGGTGCTCGAAGGGCGGGCGCGGGTGGCCTCGTTCGAGGAGCAGGTTGCTGCGATCGATGCGCGGTTGAAGGAGATGTCTGGAGCCGCGAAGAACGTCGAGGCTGAAGCGGCTGCCGCTACAAAGGCGTACGACGCCGCGGACACGGCGCTTGAGCTGGCACGGAAAGACGGGGCGGCGGCGAGAGCGCGAGCGGATGCGCTGAAGGATGAGGTTGTGCAGCGGAAGGCATCGGCGAAAGAGGCGACGTGTTCGCGCTGCGGGCAGAAGATCGACAAGGCAGCTGCGAAGAAGCAGCTCGACGAGCTGTCGGTAGCGCTGGAGGAGGCGCAGGGAGCGGCGAAGACGGCGACGGCGGCCGATCAGGCAGCGATGAAGGCGCGCGCGTCGGCGAAGAAGGCGCTCGATGAGGCGGGAGCCGCTGTGGCAAAGCATGCACAACAGATCAGCCGCTTCGACGGCGAGCGGGCGACGGCGACGGTCGCACGGGAGCGTGCGGCGACGGCGCTCGCCGAACAAGAGGGGCGACTCGACGGGCGGCAGAAGGACGTCGAGTGGGCGGAGGCCGGGCACGCGAAGGCGCTGCAGGTGTTCGCGGCTGTGCAGGCATCACTGCGTGAAGCTCGCGTTGGCCATGAGCGTGCGCAGAGGGATGCGGCTGAAGCGCGCGATGCGGTGGCAACGGCGAAGCAGCGCGTCGCTGAACTGCAAGCGAGCGTCGGAGAGCAAACGGCGACAGCTGCGGGATGCCGGCGGCTCGCAGAGACGACGGCTGCCGGGCTCGGTGAACTTGGTGAGCGATCGCTTGAAGATCCAGCGGATGTTCTGGCGGCGCTGCGAAAGAATCAGAAGGAACTCGCGGAGGCGCCGAAGCTGAAGGCCGCGCTCGAACGGGCGGTGAAGGCGCATGATGATGCGGCGGCGCAGCGAACGGCGAAGCAGTCGGAGGTCGATGCGATCCCGGCAGCGCACCAGGTCGACGAGTATGCGGCCGTTGATGTTTTGCAGGCGGCGGACGAGGCATCGGCGGGCTCGCGAGAGGCGCACCGGTCGGCGCAGCAGCAGCTCACGATGGCGGAAGCACGCGTCGAGCAGATCGCGGGGTTGCAGGAAGACAAGGCCCGCGCGGATCTTCGATACAAGCGGCTGACGAAGTTGACGAAACTGCTGGGCAAGAACGGGTTGCAGGGCGAACTCGTGCGCGGGGCCATCACGGACGTGAAGAATCACGCGAATGCGTTCCTCAAGCGGCTGACGGGCGGCGCCCTTGAATTGACGCTCGAGGAAGTGAAGGGTGCGCTGGAACTGAAGGCGATCGATCACTCGTGCATGCGCGAGGCGCGGAGCGCAAAGGCACTGTCGGGGTCGCAGAAGTTTCGCTGCGCCGTGGCGATCGCGTCAGGTATCGGGCAGTACGCGGGTTCTGGCGGCATGCGGTCGATCGTGATCGATGAAGGGTTCGGCAGCCTGGACATCGACAGTCAGAAGATGATGGTCGACGAGCTGAAGCTGCTGGCGCAGCATATGGACAAAGTGATCGTGGTGTCGCACCTGGAGGCCTTCACGGATCCGGCGAACTTCCCCGACCGGCTGGATGTGCGCCGCACGGCCGACGGCGCTTCGACGATTTCCCGCGTCGCTTGAGCGTGCTCGTGCCGCGCGGGACCTTCGACGCCCAATCCCGGCGGTAACTTCCGTCCAAGACGGCTCTGGAGCGATCCCATACGATTGCCTGTGAGAGGTGCAGCGATGACAGATGCGTCAGTCGATCCCCTGCCTCGCCGCGCGGAGCCCGGCACCGTGCATCCGGCGGTGGCGGCAGCGCGCCGCATTGCGGATGACGTCCTGTTTCCCCGCGCACTCGCGACGGATGCGGCGGATCTCGTGCCGGTCACGAACCTCGATGCGCTTGCGGCGTCCGGCCTGTACGGCATGGCAGGAAGGCCGGACTATGAAGGCGCGCCTGTCGATCTCCCTGCAATTGGCTACGTCATCGAAGCGCTGGCGGGCGGGTGCCTGTCGACGGCGTTCGTCTGGATCCAGCACAACGGCGCGGTGAGGGCTCTCGCAGAGACGACGAACACGGCATTACGCGAGGCGTGCTTCGAGGACATGTGCGCTGGCCGTGTGCGTGCGGGCCTCGCGCTTGGTGGCATGCGCGACCCGGCGCAGCTTCGAGCGTCACCCGCGGCCGGCGGCTGGCTCGTCGACGGCGTCATGCCGTGGGTGACGGGTTGGGGTCGGATCGACCTGCTGTTTGTTACGGCGCTCGCCGAGGACGGCAGAACGATGAGCGCTTTTGTCGAAGCGAAGGAAAGCGCAGAACTCGCGGTGCGGCGGTTGAAGCTGGTAGGCGCGAACGCGAGCGGCACTGTTGAGGCGACGTTCGCTGCGTACTTCGTGCCGGACGAACGCGTGACATCGCTCAATCCGTTCGTTGCGCCGCCACCGCACGACGGCGGCGGGCGATTCAACGGGTCACTGTCGCTCGGACTCGCGGCCCGATGTGTACGGATGATCGGCGAGAGTCCGCTAGATGCGGAGTTGGTCGCATGTCGCGACCGGCTGGATGCTGCCGACGAGTTGTCGATGGGTGATGCGCGGGCTGCGGCGACGGAGTTGGCGATGCGATCGGCGGTGTCGCTCGTAGTAACGGCGGGAAGCAGGTCGCTGTTGGCTGATCAGCATGGCCAACGGCTTGTGCGCGAGGCGACGTTCCTGCTGGGGTTCGGGACGCGGCCGTCGATCAAGGCGGGCTTGCTCGGGCGGCTTGGTGCGAACACGGAAGGGTGAGGCGTGAGGCTTGACTCGCCCAAACATTACGGAATCTGCACATCCCGCCGGTCGATCCTGCTTGATTCAGCCGCTACCATGTGGCTGAACCTCATTCAGTTTCGGAAAGTGCAGTAACGCTCATGGCCGCTGGATCTCCCACCTACGGTTCGCGGAAGCGCAGCGATGCCCCGACGAGCCGTCCCCGCCGCTTCGTGAACGTCGGCCAGATGTTGGCCCGCGTGTTCGTTGGCTACAAGCGCATCTCTTTCATGGAGAAGCGCAAGGGCGATGCGGGCGCGGCGTGGGCGGCGCCCATCCGCGAGAAACATCACCGCTGGAGCGCGGAGATGTTCTACAAGACGGCGCTGAAGAACCAGGGCCTGCTAATCAAAACTGGCCAGCTGCTTGGGACGCGGCCGGACGTGCTGCCTGAGGCGTATGTTGATGTGCTGTCGCATCTGCACGACGAAGTGCCGCCGGAGCCGTTCGAGGTCGTAAAGGCCCACATCGAGCGCGAGCTCAAGCGCCCGATCGAGGAAGTGTTCGCAGAGTTCGAGCGCACGCCAGTTGCGTCGGCGTCGCTGGCGCAGGTACATCGCGCGGTGCTGCATGACGGACGGGTCTGCGCCGTGAAAGTGCAGTACCCGGGGATCGAGAACATCGTCGATATCGACCTCGACAACCTGACGTTCTTTATCGGCGTGCTCAACCGCCTCGACCGGTCGATGGACTATCGCTTCGTCGCGGCGGAGATGCGCCAGACGATCCCGAAAGAGCTGGACTTCATCAACGAAGGACACAACGCCGAACGCGTTGCGAAGGATTTCGCGCACGTCGATGACGTCGTCGTGCCGGACATCTACTGGGAGTACAGCAGCCGGCGTGTGCTGACGATGGAGTTCATCGATGGCGTGAAGATCACGGATTCGGAAGCGCTGGAGCGGATGGGGATCGAGAAGTCGGACGTCGCCAAGATCCTCGTGCACTGCTTCGCGGAGATGATCGTGCGCAACGGGTTCTTCCACGCCGATCCGCATCCGGGGAACCTGATGGTGCTGCCGGGACCGAAGCTGGTGCTGTTGGACTTCGGACAGGCGAAGGATCTTGGGCCGGAGTTCCGCGAGACGCTGATTCGCTTCACGAAGACGCTGCTCAGCGGCGACATGGTCGCGATGGGCGAGGCGTTCCGCGATCTTGGGTTCCGAACGAAGAAGGACGATGCCCAGGGCTACGAACAGCTTGGGGACGCATACATCGGCAAGGTCGCGCGGCGCATGGCCGACACCGGCGAAGGCTACGCGAAGATGGACCAATTCGAGGAGTCCTATGAAGAAGCGACGACGCTTCTGAAGAAAAATCCGCTCACAGCGATGCCGCCCGAGTTGTTGATGGTCGGCCGTGTGTTCGGCCTGCTGAACGGCCTGAGCATGAGCCTGGACTCCCAGACAAACCTGATGGTCGCGTTCGCGAAGCTTGCGGACGAGATGGAGGCGGAGCGCCTTCAGGCCGGCTCAAACGGCAACGGGGCCAATGCCAACGGCGTGCACGCGAATGGCGCTTCGGGGAACGGAGCGTCGAAGGAGACGCGACGGCTGCTGGAAGCGTAGAGCCGAGGTGCCAGCAGGCACGGATCTGTCGACGCAACTTTCACACTCCCTGACCGCGACGTAAACGCGCCATTCCGATATCGTTCGCGGCACGCAAGCTTCAACAGATTGATGCTTCGTCGGCGGGATCGTGACATGGGGAGACTCCTCAGGACGTACTGGCCACAGGGTGTGTTTGCCGTAAGCGTGATCATTCACGTCGCTCTGGTGACGTCGCTCTGGACCGAACTCGCAAATCCACTCTTCCACGACACAGACCGGCTGCGGCGAGCGATCGACTTCTACAGCGTGTACCAGGCTGGCGATGCATTCATTGACGGCCGCTCGATTCACGATCCAGATCCTGCTCTGGGCGTCGTGCCGTACGCGACGTTCGCACCTTTCAAATACCCGCCGTTCGCGGCATACGCGGTCGCTGCATCGCTCAACCTGATTCCGGCGCGCGAGGCGTACTGGGTGTGGGTCGGGCTGATGGAGGTGCTGCTGCTTGTCAACGCCGGCATCACGTTTGCCGTGACACCTGGGCGAGCGTGGAGGTGGGTCGCTGCCGCGATGTGGTTTGTCTTCACGCCGTACTACGTCGAACTGTACGTCGGGCAATGGTCGTTCTTCGTGGCCAGCCTTAGTTTTTGGGCGAGCGTCCTTCTGTTGTACCGCCCGCCTGTTGTGGCGATGGCGCCGGCCATCGTCGCGACGATGACGAAGCTGATTCCGGCCGTACTGGTGCCCGTCTTCCTGAAGGTGGGTGGGTGGCGGGTGCTCGTGCTCGCCATCGCGTGTGGGCTGCTGTCAACCTGCCCTACTTTCTGTGGAATCCGGGCACGTTTAGCGAATTCTGGCGGATCAACGCTGATGTGTACTTCGATGACATGCAGTCCCGCATCTTCCCGTTCCTAACTGGTGACGTGGGGCTGGCGCGCATGATGCGAACGACATGGCTGACGCTCTTCACTGACTCATCTGGCCCGCCGCAGTGGCTGACGTTCATGTGGGTGGCGTTCGTTGTCGCGGTCACTGTTGCGGCGACGATTGCTTCGCGCCGAGCGGCGGTGAGCAGCCTCGTCGCGATGTGGCTTTGCGTGTACTTCCTGGCTGCGACCAGTGTCTGGGAGCATCACTACGTGATGCTCCTGCCGGGATTGGTGTTGCTCGTTGCACTGGAGCCGTCACAACGTGCCGTGGCCCTGGTGGTGTTCGTCCTGGTTGCATTGCCGACGCCATATGCGCTCTTTGAGGGATGGTTGGCGTCCGGCCCGGCGGAGTTCGCACCGGAGACTGGGTGGCCGGACTGGGCGGCGCTGGTATACCACGCGGCCAAGCCGATCCCGGTGCTTTGGCTTTGGTCTTTGCTGTGCTGGACGGCCCTTCAGACCGGGCGAGGTGAGGCGACGGGAGTTAAGACGCCTCCTAGCGACGAACTTCGATCATTAGCGACGGCATGAGAAAGGCCCGATGCAGTTCGCATCGGGCCTTCTGCTTACACCTCTGAACGCGGGCTACGGGATCGAGGTTAGGTTCATGGCGTTGTAGTTCTGCCCAGGTGTGTTGCGGCAGGTCCAGTTGCCGCTGGTCTTGGCGTACATCAGTTGGAGGCACTTGCCTAGCGCGCGTTGCCCGTAGGCGTTCGGGTGGACGGACTCCTGCGCGTCGCCCTGGCAGCAGCCAGTGTTGACCCAGCGCACCCATTCTGCCGTGGCGGGATTCGGTCCGCCGGATCCGACGAGCGCGGAACTGCGGTGGCAGACCTCGTGGCCGTTTAGCGCGTCGCGGACGTCGAGGAACTGAACGCCCTTTTCGGCGGCGACGGCTGCCATGGCGTTGACGATGCTCGGCGTGGCGACGTTCTTCGCCCAGTTGAAGTCGTTGTCGTGGAACGGGCAGCCACCCTTATTCCACTTGTCGGAGCCGGAGTAGCGGACGTCGGCGCGCGCGGGTACTGGCGACGAGTAGCCGGCGATGACGAGCTTCCACTGCGAGGGCGCGTAGCCGGCCTGTGCCATGACGGCGCGGATCTCGTCGACGGCCTTGCGGAGGCCAGTCTGGCCGTTGGGGAGGGCGGCATTGATGGCGGCCTGTTCCGATGCGCTGCACTCCGGCAGGCCGAGGATCCAGGCGACGGTGCAGTTGATGACGCGGTCGGCGAATCCGACATCGTTTGCGAGGATCGTGAGAACCACCATCTTCACGTTTTTCTGCTGCGCGATGGTGAGGAGCTGGTCAGCCTGTGGGGCTTCGCCTTTGAAGGCCTGACCGCCCTGTGCGGCGCGCCAGATGTTGTTTGTTCGGGCACCGGAGCACGCGATGTTGATGCGCTCCTGGACCGCGATCCCGGACGTAATGATTGGGGCGACGTCGGAGCGGTCGCAGCCGGTGTGTGTGGCGCCGTACACGCGCGTGGCGTCGTACGAGCAGAAGATCCAGGTGCAGCTCGCGGCGCGGTCCGTGCCGTTGCGGGTGCCGAGGAGGTTCGTGGCGTTGCCGTTCCAGCGCCCCGCCTCGCCGGAGATGAAGCTGTCGCCCATCGAGACGATGGCGGTTGGGCCTGAGGTCGGGCCGGCTTCCGAGCGGTGCGTCGGCAGGAAGCCAACGGCGAGAAAGGCTGCGGCCAGAGCGATGCCAAGGGCGAGCTTGATGGGCACGCGACTTCCGAGGGCTGATAGCGTTTGGGTTATCACCGCTGCTCCTTTGCTGATGCGATCCCTCTACGTTGGGAACGACCGTACGCTGGGATCCGCCCGGTGTCAATAGATTCAGAGCGAAAAAGGACAACTGTAAGGTGGGCGTGGAGGAGGTTCTCGCACGCCCGCGGCCTGAGTCCGGGCGTAGGACGAGGGAGCGTGGCAGGAAGCGGCGGGTTGGTGTGATACTGGTGTTCGGGCCGCGCCAGAAGCGCTGCGCCTGAAACGCGAGGTATCGAAGATGGCACTGCACCGGCTCAATGGCGTGACGATCGGCGTCCCCAACGTCGAAGCGACGCGCGAGTTCTATCGCGACTTCAACCTGACGGAGACGGCGCCCGGCGTGTTTGCTTCGGCGGATGGCGGCGAGCAGTTGAGCGTCGAGTACGCGCCCGTGCGGCGTCTGATCGAAGTTCGTGTCGGGGCTGATTCGCCGGATGATCTCGATCGCGTGGTGTCGCAGCTCGGGCGCCTGGACGTGGCTGTCGAGCGCTCCGGGGTTGGCGTGAGCGCGATCGATCCGGGGACAGCGGTACGCGTGCGTGTCGATGTGGCTCCGCACATCGAGCAGGCGCGGGTGGAGGCCACGCCGTACAACGGGCCGGGTCGGATGAATCGCGAAGGCCGCGCGCCGCAACTGCCACAGAGCGATGACGAAGCGAGGGGCGCGCGACCGCGCAAGCTGGGCCATGTCGTTGTTGGTTCGACTGACGTCGATGCGAGCAACAAGTTCTTTCTCGAAGGCATCGGCTTCAAGATCAGCGATGAGGTGAAGGGGCACGCGTACTTCATGCGCTGTTCGACGGACCACCATAATTTGCTCGTGCAGCGGGCGCCTGTGCAGTTCCTGCACCACACGTCATGGCAGGTCGAGGATGTCGATCAGATCGGGTTGGGAGCGCAGGCGCTTCTGAGCAAGGATCCGTCGCGGCACGTCTGGGGGTTCGGGCGGCACCATGTCGGCTCGAACTTCTTCTGGTACTTCCGCGATCCGGCGGGCAACTTCAGCGAGTACTACAGCGACCTCGACTGCATCATCGATGACCAGTTGTGGAAGCCGCAGGTCTGGGAAGGCATGCGGGCGCTGTACTCGTGGGGTCCGCCGCCGCCGGCGTCGTTCTTGCGGCCGGACGACCTGGCGGAGTTGATGGCGGGGCTGCATCCGGCGAAGTAGCGCTCAGTCCGCTCCTTCTCGTTGGTCAAGGCAGCGCGGGCTGAAGGCCCGCGCTACAGAGGGAGCAGGCATAACCGCGCTACGTGGCTAGAACCGCCGCATAACGGTAAGCGGCGGGTTTTCGTATGCTCTTCTTCACATCACGCTGAAGGAGCGAACCATGGCTGAACGCGCGCTTGACGGCCTTCGCGTCGTCGACATTTCGCAGGGAATCGCCGGACCGTATGCGACGAAGCTGCTGGCTGACTCCGGCGCGACAGTGACGAAGGTGGAGCCGCCGGGAGGCGACTACTCTCGGCGCTTGGGGCCGTTTCCGGCCGACATCCCCGATCCGGAGAAGTCCGGACTCTACATCCATCTCAACACGAGCAAGCGGAGTGTCACGCTCGACGTATCGGTCGCGTCGGGGCAGGTGGTGCTGAAGAAACTGCTTGCGAACGCTGACGTGTTCGTTGTGGGCGAGAAGGCGTCGACGCTAAAGGCGTGGGGCCTTGCGTATGACGACGTGAAGGCGGAGTTCCCGGATCTGGTGTTCGCGCAAGTGTCGCCGTTCGGTGCAACGGGGCCGTACGCGGACTACGACGGCAACAGCCTGACGGCGATGGCGATGAGCACGATCATGTACAACACCGGCGCGCCCGATCGGGAGCCGCTGGTGACGGGCGGGGAGCCGGGCGAGTACATCGCCGGCGTGCAATTGTGGATAGGCATTCTCGCGGCGCTTGAGAATCGCGCGACCAATGGCGGCGGCGACTACGTCGATGTCGCGATGAGCGACGCCGTTGCGTGCGCGGATGAGTACAACTCGGCGATGTACGCGTTCCAGGGTGCGATTCGGCGGCGATATTACTCGAGGCACATCTTCGGGTACCCAAACGACATCATGGCGTGCGAGGACGGGCACGTCGTGGTGATCCCGGGGGCGGCGGGCTTTCGCTCGCCGCTGCAGCCGGACACGGTTTCGCCGATGGCGCTGTTGCTCGAGAACGTAGAGCTGGACGACATGCCACTGTTTTCGCAGATGGGCGAGCGGATGATTCGCTGGCAGGAGTTCGAGGGGTTGATGGAGCCGTATCTGTCGACGCACTCGGCAATGGAGATCGTGATGACGGCGCAGGCGCTGCGGCTGCCGTTCGCGTTCGTGCCGAACGTGTCGGATCTGCTGGAGGACGAACATCTGACAGCGCGCGCGTTCTTCGAGAAGGTGGAGAGCGCGGCGGGCGAGATGACGATCCCAGGGCAGCCGTACAAGATGTCGGTGACGTCGCCGAAAGCGACAGCCGCACCCGCCCGTGGGAGCGCGAACGAGGCCGTACTTGCCGGTGAGCTGGGGTACTCGAAGGACGACCTGAACATCATGAGCGACCGAGGTGTGATATGAGCCAGCTACCGCTTGAGGGTGTGAAGGTCGTTGACTTTGCGCAGGTGTTCGCTGGGCCGGCGTGTACACGCATCCTGGCGGATTTGGGCGCGGACGTGATTCGCTTTGAGGCGCCGGGAAGGATGGACGTCACGCGCAACCTGATCATCACCGACAACGACGGCATCGACCACCACTGGTTGCGCTCGTCGTACTTCGTGATCCGGAACGCGAACAAGCGCGGGATGCTCGTCGATCTGAGCAAGCCGGAAGCGCTGGAAGCCGTGCGTAAGCTGGCATCTGAGGCAGATGTCGTAACAGAGAGCTTTACGCCGCGTGTAATGGCGAATTTCGGGTTGAACTACGAGAAGATCATCGAAACGAACCCGAACGTGATCATGTGTTCGCTGTCCGGATACGGGCAGACGGGGCCGATGCGCGACAACAGCGCATACGGGATGGGCCTGGAGCCGGGTTCAGGACTGTCATCGATCACCGGGTACAAGGGCGGGCCGCCGATGCGCTCGGGGCTGTCGTTTACGGACCCGTACTCAGGCTTCATCGGCGCGGGGGCGATCCTAACGGCGTTGCAGTACCGGCGGCGGACGGGCAAGGGACAGTACATCGACCTGTCGGAGCAGGAGGCGGCGATCCCGATCGTCGGCGCGGCGATCCTCGAGCACGAGATGACGGGTCGCGTGCCGGAGCGCATCGGGAACCGGAGCGCGTGGGCGGCGCCGCAGGGGGCGTACAAGTGCGCTGGCGACGATCGATGGGCGGTGATCTCGGTCACGAATGATGCGGAGTTCGGACGCATGGCAGAGGCGATGGGGCACGCGGAGTGGAAGGACGACCTACGGTTCGCGACGGTACTGGCGCGGCACGAGAACCATGACGCGCTTGATGCGCTGATCACGGAGTGGACATCAGCGCGCGACCACTACGACGTGATGCACACGCTGCAGAAGGCGGGCGTGAAAGCTGCTGCGGTGCTGGACGGCAAGGAGATCCTGTTTGATCCGCACTTCAAGGCGCGCGGGCAGTTCGATGTCCTCGAGCAGCCGAAGCTTGGCAAGCGGCCGATCCCGCGGCATGTAGCGGCGAAGTTCGGACGGTTCGAGGCAAAGGCGACGAAGCATGCGCCGACGTTGGGTGAGCACAACGACGAGGTGCTGAAGGAAATCGGGTACACAGACGAAGCGATTGCCGCGATGAAAGAATCGGGCGCGATAGGCACGGAGCCTACGCTCGCCGTGCCGGCGAACCTCGTATCGATGGCGCTGAAGCTGCCGTACGACCGCTACATCGAGCACGGCATCCTGCAGGCGATCGAGCCGGACTATCGCGAGCAGTTGGGCATCGCCGACTGACGCAGGTCATCTCCACAGCGGGCGGTCACGCGGGTACGGCGAACGACGGGCGAGGGAGCCCGTCCTCTTGGCCAGCCGACATTGGCGTCGCACGCATGGCGCATTTTGGCCCTGATGGATCGCCTCGCGATGCGGTACACCTAGTGCATGTCTGAGATAGAGCCAGTGACGCTCACGGGATCGCACGTCCGGCTGGAGCCGCTTTCCGTCGATCACGTCGATGGGCTGATGCATGCTGGCGCCGACGACAGCATCTGGACATGGCTGCCGTGGCACCTGCGCACGCGCGAGGACTTCGCTGGCTGGGTGGATGGCGTGCTCGGGGCGCAGGCGCGGGGCGCGCAACAGCCGTTTGCGACGATTGATGTGGCGACGGGCGAGGTCGTCGGCAGTACGAGCCTCTTCTTTGTGAGCCCGCGCGACAAACGCGTCGAAATTGGCGGTACGTGGCTATCGCCGGAGGCGCGGCGGACGGCCGTCAACACGGAGTCCAAGCTGCTCTTGCTGAGGCATTGCTTCGAGACGCTCGGCTGCATCCGGGTCGAGCTCAAGACGGATGCTCGCAATGAGAGGTCGCGGACCGCCATCCTTCGGATCGGTGCTCAGTTCGAGGGCGTGATGCGGAAGCACATGCTGACCCAGGGTGGGTACAACCGCGACTCGGCATACTACGCGATCGTAAACGACGAGTGGCCCGGGGTGAAGGGCCGCCTTGAGGAGATGCTGAAGACAGGCTCGTCATCCGCGTGATCCCGTTCCCGCCACATTGAACCCTTCGCCTCAGGTCAGCCGCCCCTACATATGCAGACGGCGGTGGCCGTTCGCTCGCGTCTCGATACACTCCCGCTATGCCAACATCTGTGACCGTGCGTGTGCCCGCGACGAGCGCGAATCTCGGTTCGGGGTTCGATAGCCTCGGGCTGGCGCTTGCGATCACGCAGGAAGTGACGCTGTCGCTGTCCCCGCAAATTGAGACGCGCGACGGGCTGGTGCGCCTTGTGCTCGACGCGGCGCGATCGGCGTACCGGTTGGCCAAGGTGCCGGTGCCGGATCTCAGCGCGTCGGGGACGTCGGCGATACCGATCGGGCGCGGACTTGGTGCGAGTGCGGCGGCGCGGGCGGCGGGGATCGTCGCGGCGAACGCGCTGATGGACGGCGTACTGAGCGAGGAGCAGATGCTGTCGCTGGGCGCGGGGCTCGAGGGTCACGCGGATAACATGGCGCCGGCGCTGTTCGGCGGGTTGCGGGTGGTTGTGCGCGACGGCGAGCAGTTCGTGCATATCGCGGCGCCGATCGCGGATGGGCTGAAGGTCGTGCTGTTCATTCCGGAGTTCGAGATGCCGACGAACGAGAGCCGCAAGCTGCTGCCGACGACGCTCTCGAAAGACGACGCCGTGCGCAATATTGGGCGGGCGGCGCTGTTGGTGGTGGCGCTTGGACGCGGCGAGTGGTCGCTGCTGGACATCGCGACGCAGGACACGATCCACCAGCCTGCGCGGACTTCGATCTTCAAGGCGATGCCGGACATCTTCGGCGCGGCGAAGGCGGCGGGCGCGCACTGCGCCTATCTCAGTGGCGGCGGTTCGACGATCGCGGCGTGGTGCTCGGAGAACGAGGAGCGGATCGCGCGAGCGATGACGCAGGAGGCGATCGCGCGGGGGTATCCGGGGCGGTCGGAGATCACGGGGCCTAGCGCGGTGGGTGCGGAGATTGTTGCGACTTCGTGAGGCCCTCGTTGTAGGGCACGGACTCGTCACGGCGCACTACGGCACGGAACATACTTCCCTTCTGGTTCGAACATCGCGGCGGAGCTGAAGCTCCGCGGGTACTGGTCGTCTGCGATGCGATCATGATGTCGTCTCGAAACCCGCGCGGGCTGAAGGCCCGCGCTACAGACGCAACTGACGACTAGCGCGGGCTGAAAAGCCCGCGCTACGTTGTGCTTCTTGCACGGCGAAGGCTCGCTTCAGGAGCGAGCCTTCATCGTCGGACAAGAGGCTTCCTGCCTCGGTCGTCGTGTTCGTGGCGGTGTTCTTCGGTTTGCGGAACAGGCCGTTCGGCCCCGAGCCGCCGTTTACGCCGCTGCTGTTGTCGCCCGCGTGTTCGGACGTTGTAGCCGCAGGAACGTCTGGCGGACCTGCACTTTGCGTCGTACGGCGGGATCCCCGCCCGCCCGGCGTTTCGATGTGGGTTGCTTCGTCATGTCGCCTCCCTGTTCCACGGAGCCTCTGTCTCGTTAGCCCGTGGTCGCAGTATGGCGATGGCGTGTGTCGCGCCAGTTGCACGATTGTTACGAGCAGATTTACATTTAGGTGACAGGTGACAGGTGACAGGTGACAGGTGACAGCGGCCAGGCGTCGGAGGGCTAGGCGGCGGCGAGGGTGCGGACGCAGTTGCGGCCGGCTTCTTTGGCGCGGTAGAGCGCGTTGTCGGCGGCTTCGATGAGGTCGGCTTCAGCGGCGCCGTCCTCGGGGCAGACGGCTACGCCGATGCTGACGCTGGCGCCACACTCGCGGGCGGCGTCGCGCAGGCGTTCTGCAAGAAACACTGCTTCTGCTCGTGTGACTCCGTGGGCGATCGCGATGAACTCATCGCCACCGTATCGGGCGACCATGTCATCGCCACGCATGACCGATCGCAGGCCCGTCGCGACTTCGCGGAGTTTGTCGTCGCCTGCGGGATGGCCATGCTGGTCGTTGATCTCCTTGAAGTGATCGACGTCGATAAGCATGACGGCGAGCGGCATCGCGCCCTTTGTCGCCTGGGTGAGGCTGTCGGTGTACTGCTCGTGGAAGTGGTGGCGGTTTGGGAGGCCGGTAAGGGAGTCAGTGATGGCGGCCTGACGGATGACCTCGCGCATGCGATCCTCGCCACCCGCGATGATGGCAGCGTTGAGTCCCATCAGCGCCATCGTGATGCAGACGACGGCAATGTACGGCCACGACATTGAGTGGCCGAGCGCTTCAGAAATGACACCAAAGGCGATGAAGTTCGCGATGATCCAGACGACGTACGCAGCCATCTCTTTGGGCGAGATGAAGTTGGCGGCGGCGACGATGCTGACGAAGTAGATCGCCCAAACGGGATTGCGCTCGTCGTGCAGGGCGATCATGGCGACCGTAATCGTGAGGATGTCCACGTAGCGCACAATGTTCGCCGTGCGCAGATCTATCTTGCCGGTGCGCGTGATGTGGACTTCCGCGAAGACGTGATACGTGTTGTAGGCGAGGAGTATTGCCGTGCTGATGACCAGTGCGGTCGTGCTGACGTCGAGTAAGCCGCCCTGGATGAGCCCTACCCACAGGACGACGAGGAGCCAGCGAAACGCGAGGCCGCTCCGTCGCAAGGTTGCATCGGCGGTCATCTGTTGCTTTGAGTAGATCTGTGCAGCCACCGATCCTCCGGTGAACTCCCTCGCCAGCGTGCATATGTATCGGCAGTAGGGAGAAACCCTCGCAGGGCGATCGGTTTGTGTTCTTGCGCGGGTGCCTGCACCTACGGCACTGTCGTCGACGGGGTGCTACTTCGAGGGTGTGATGGTCGCTACTCTGGGGCATGGATCTTGGGATTATTGGCTATCAGCGCTCGGGCAAGACGACGATCTTCAACGCCGTGACGCGCGGGAACGCGGCGACGGGTGCTTACGGCGCAGGCGTCCAGCCGAACATCGGCGTCGTGAAGGTGCCGGATGAGCGGCTGGACAAGCTGGGGAAGCTGTTCGACCCGAAGAAGTTCACCCTGGCCGACATCCGCTATATCGACTTTCCGGGAGACGCGTTCAGCACAGGCCAAGGGCCGTCGGGGCAGTTCTTGGCGCAGCTCGCGCGCTGTGACGCGCTGATTCACGTCGCGCGGGCGTTTGATGACGAGACGGTGGCGCATCCGTCGGGTTCGGTGGACGCGGATCGCGATATCACGGCGATGAACCTGGAGCTGTCGTTTGCAGACGCGGCGTTCATCGAGAAGCGCATCGAGCGGATCGACGCGAGCATGCGGTCGATCAAGACGAGCGAGCGCGGCGATGCGGAGCGCGAGAAGGCGCTGCTTGAGCGGCTGAAGGCGGGGCTCGAGGCAGACAAGCCCTTGCGCGAGCAGGAGATGTCGCCGGACGAGCAGAAGCTGTTGGAGAACTACCAGTTCATGACGGACAAGCCACTGCTCGTTGTCGTGAACATCGACGAGGGCGACGCAGCACGGACGGTGGAGATAGAGGCGCAGTACGCGAAGCATGTCGGGCCGCACACGGCCGTGGCGGCGATCAGCGGAAAGATCGAGCAGGAACTGGCGCAGATGTCGGATGAGGACGCCGTGGAATTCCGGAAGGATCTCGGGATCACGGAGTCCGGCCTCGACCGGATGATCAGGATGTCGTACCAGCTCACGGGACTCATTTCGTTCTTTACGGTGGGGCCGGATGAGTGCCGCGCGTGGAACGTGCAGGCGGGGGCGACAGCGCCGACGGCTGCCGGGCGGATTCACACAGATCTTGAGAAGGGCTTCATCCGCGCAGAGGTCGTGCACTGGGACGACCTGCTCGCCGCAGGATCGATGGCTGAGGCGAAGAAGGTCGCGAAGGTGCGGCAAGAGGGGAAGACGTACGTCGTACAGGACGGCGACTGTCTGAACATCCTGTTCAATTTGTAGGACAAGAGCGATGCCAGATTACGACGACGCGTGGCACGAAGAGTGGTGGGGCCGCATGGAAGAAGGCGGCGGAAACATCATCGCGGCGATGCGGATGCGCATGGTGTCGGAAGCGCCTGACTGCGTCGTGATGTCGATGCCGCTGGGGCCGGGCGTGCGGCAGGGGACGGGCGTGTTCGCGGCCGGAGCGCTGATGCAGCTTGCGGACGTCGGCGCGACGAGCCTGTACTTCAACGCGTTGCGCGCGGATGGCGTCGAGCAGCCGCCTTTTCCGCTGTCCATCCAGATCAGCGTGAACCTGCTGCGGAATACGAACACCGGGAGCGTCCGCTCGGAGTCGCGGTTTCTTCATCGCGGGAGGACGCTGGTCGTCGTCGAGTCGAAGGTGACGGATGACAACGCTAAGCTGCTGTGCGAGGTGACGAGCACGCACGTTCCTTCTCCGGTTCGAAGTCCGTAGTTCGTAGTTTGTAGTGAGTTGTCTCATGGCTGACCTGAGATCCTTTGATCGCGTTGCGCATCTGTACGACGAGACGCGTGGGGTGCCGCCCGAAGTCGAAAAGCAGATCGGTGACGGGTTTGCGTCGCTGTTGAAGTCGGTGTCGGCGACGCCGTGGGTACTCGAGGTTGGCATCGGGACCGGTCGAATTGCTGTGCCGCTGGCTGAGCGTGGCGTGCGCGTGACGGGCATTGATATTTCGACCAAGATGCTGGCCATCCTGCGCGGCAAGCGCACGGACATCGATGTGATGATCGCGGAAGCGGCACAGCCGCCGCTGCGGGAGCGTTCGTTCGATGGTGCGGTGTTCGTGCATATCTTGCACCTGGTGCCGGACCCTGAGGCGACGCTGCGGGCGACGATCCCGCTTGTGCGACCCGGCGGCGTAATGATCGAGGCCGGCGACGAGTGGACGGAGAACATCCGGTCGCGCGCTGACAAGCTGATTACGGCGACTGTGCAGGAGCTCGCGGACGTGGACTTGAATCGCGAGAACGTCCACCTGATCGCCACAAAGTTGTTCCGGGAGACGCTCACATCGGTCGGGGCGGCGGTGCGTGAAGACAAGATCGCTTCCTGGACGTCCATTATCACGGCGCGGAGCATGGTGGAGCGATTGAAGCGGCGGGACTATTCGAGCTCATGGAAGATTCCGGACGCGATCATGCCGGAGCTGCTGGAGCGGGTGACGCCTCGGCTCGCGGAGCTGTTCGGTGGGCTCGACAATGAGGTGGAGTTCGAGCGAGGCGTGAGTGCTCGAGTGGCGATGCTGCCTCGTTGATCTCAGCATCGACTCTCCGCGATTTGGCCGGGTCGTGCTTGGCGTCAAGGCTGCTTGACCGCGGTCGGGAATCGCTTTTACAATTGGGCCAACAACTGAATAGCAAGCTCTTATCAAGAGTGGTGGAGGGATCGGCCCTTTGAAGCCCGGCAACCCGTTTTAAGACGGGTGCCAAATCCGACTCGCAGCAGCGAGGGAGATGAGAGAGAAGCCAGCTTCTCCACCACGACAGCGGGGAAGTTTTCTTTTTGTCCAGCAATTATGGTCCTGCGTTTGAGCCGATCGAGTGGCACAGGAATCGTGTCCGTATTCTCGATCAGACGCTCCTGCCGGGCGACGTCCGGTACATCGAGACGGACGACTATCGCGTCGTTGCGGACGCGATCCGGCGGCTGGCGGTGCGTGGCGCGCCGCTGATCGGGATCGCGGCGGCGTACGGGGTGGCGCTTGCGGCGGCGCGGGGCGAGTCCGCAACGGATGCGGCCGAGACTCTGCGCGCGACGCGCCCGACGGCCGTGAACCTCGGCTGGGCCCTGGAGCGGGTGCTTGCGGCCAGCGATGTCGCGGGTGAGGCGATCCTAATCCACGACGAGCAGCGGGCGGCGGACTTGCGGACGGGTGAGTTGGGCGCGGAGCTGATCGCCGACGGCGCGACCGTGCTGACGCACTGCAACACGGGTTCGCTGGCTACGGGCGGCATCGGGTCGGCCCTTGGAGTGATCAAGATGGCGCACCGGCAAGGGAAGCGCGTGCATGTGCTGGCGGACGAGACACGGCCGCTGCTGCAAGGCGCACGGCTGACGGCGTGGGAGTTACACCAAGAAGGGATTCCGTTCGAGATCATCGTCGATGGTGCGGCGGCGGGGCTGATCGCAGGCGGCGACGTGCAGGCTGTGTTTGTCGGAGCGGATCGGATCGCGGCGAACGGCGATACGGCCAACAAGGTGGGGACGTACGGGGTGGCGTTGGCGTCGCACGCACACGATGTTCCGTTTTACGTTGTTGCGCCCGTGAGCACGATCGATGCTCGAACCGCGACCGGCGATGCGATTGTCATTGAGGATCGTGGTGAAGACGAAGTGTTGTCGTTCGCGGGTGCGCGGAGCGCGCCGGGCGGCGCTGTTGCTCGCAATCCGGCCTTTGATGTTACGCCGGCGCATCTCATCTCGGCGATCGTGACGGAGCGCGGTGTACTGCGAGGGCCGTTTGGTGGTGCGATTGCTGAGTTGTCAGCGCGCGAGGCGGCCCTGCGATGAGCGATGCGCGCGCGACGATGGCGGTGATCGGCGGATCCGGGTTCTACGAGATCGACGGATTGGCCGACGTGCAGCGGGTTGAGATCGACACGCCGTTTGGTGCGCCCTCGGATGCGATCGTGCTGGGAAAGCTGGGAGCGACGCCCATGGCGTTTCTGCCGCGACATGGCGTCGGACACCGAATCTTGCCGTCGGAGATCCCGCAGCGGGCAAACATCTGGGCGCTGGCGTCGCTTGGCGTCGAGCACGTGCTGTCGGTGAGCGCTGTCGGCAGTCTGCGTGAGGAGATCGCGCCGATGGACATGGTCGTGCCGGACCAACTGATCGACCGGACGCAAGGACGCGCTTCGACATTCTTCGGGCGCGGGATCGTCGGGCATATTGCGTTCGATCGGCCGTTTTGCGACGGGCTGAGCGATGTTGTTTCGCGAACGGCGAGCGATGCGGGAGTAAAGACGCATCGAGGCGGCACATACGTCGTGATGGAGGGGCCGGCATTCTCGACTCGCGCGGAATCGGATCTGCATCGCTCATGGGGCGCCTCAATCATCGGCATGACGGCGCTGCCGGAGGCGAAGCTCGCCCGGGAAGCAGGCATGTGTTATGCGACGCTTGCGTGCGTGACAGACTATGACACCTGGCACGCGGATCACGACAGCGTGACGGTCGAGATGATCGTGCGGAACCTGCAGCGAAACGTCGGGAATGCGAAGCGCATCGTCGCGGACGTTGCCACATCGCTGCCGTCGCGCACGTGCGCGTGTAAGGATGCGCTGGCGACGGCGATCATCACGCCGATGCGCCTTGTGCCGGACGATGTGAAGCGCGATCTTGCGCCGATCCTGTCACGAGTTCGGGCGGTGGCCGCAGCGCCGGAGGTGACGGCATGACCGTCGTCGAGCGGAAGGCCGCGCGCGATCTGTGGACGGAGTATGCCGTTCGCCGCGTGGAGAGCCGCGATCACATTCGGTCGCTGCTTGAGACGCGTCGGCCGTACGCGGCGTACGCGTTGGGGCAACTGGAGCCGCACCTGTTCCGGCAGACGGAGTGGTGGCAAGCGGTGAGCGGATCGCATGAGGCGCTGGTGCTGCACTCTCGCGGCGGGTTGGGACACGCGACATTCACGATGGGCGAAACGCGTGCGCTCGATGCGCTGCTGCGCGTGCACCCGGGTAACCGGGCGACGTTTCTGACGTGTGAGCCGCAGCATCTGGCAACGATTCTCGATCATTTCGAGCTTGAGCAGCGGCAGACGATGATCCGGATGCAGGTCTCGGGTGACACCTTCAAGCGGGCGGATGGTCCGGTGCGAAGACTGACGGGGCACGACGCGCGCGAGATCAACCGGCTGTACCGGATCGAAGGCGTGCCGTCGTACTACAGTCCACGCCAGATCGACGACGCCGTGTATTTCGGCGCCGAGATCGAGGGTCAGGTTGTCGCGGTTGCCGGAACCCATGTGATCTCGACGGCGAGCGCGATCTCTGTCGTCGGAAACGTGTACACGCATCCACGACATCGCGGCGCGGGCCTGGCGCAGGCAGTCACATCTGCGGTGACAGAGTTCTTGCTCACCAACTGCCGCGACGTCGTGCTGAGCGTAGACCCGACGAACATCGCGGCTGTGACGGCATACGGCAGGCTGGGGTTCGCCGAGGTGGCGCGGCTCATCGAAGGCGCGGCGGTGCGCAAGGACGTGCTTGGTCTGGAGACGCTGTTGCGCCGAACGATGGCACGGGTGCGCGGGCGAGACGGCGAGCAGGCCGTGCGAGTGAAGGAAGCAACGGGCGACGCCTCTTAGCGGCGCGTTCTTGTTCGAGCACATAGAGGTTGGAGGGGACGGTAGCGCCCCGAGAAAGTCTTTCTAGAAAGGGACACACATTGACGACGGAGACGAGACCACATGACGTGCGCGAGATACGGCTCGCGGAAGAGGGCGTGCGGCGGATCGAATGGGCAGCGCGTGAGATGCCCGTCATCGGCCAGATCCGCGAGCGCTTCGCGAAGGAGCAGCCGCTGAAGGGAGTGCGCGTCGGGGCGTGCCTGCACGTGACGACGGAGACGGCGAACCTGATGATCGCGCTCAAGGAAGGTGGCGCGGACATTTACATCTGCGCGTCGAACCCGCTGAGCACGCAGGATGACGTCGCGGCGGCGCTGGTCGCGGAGTACGGCATCTCGACGTTCGCGATTAAGGGCGAGGACAACGACACGTACTACAAGCACATCGACGCGGTCTTGGACTCCAAGCCGCAGATGACGATGGACGACGGCGCCGACATCGTTGCGCGGCTGCACAAGGACCGCACGGACCTGCTGCAGTACATCATCGGCGGCACAGAGGAGACGACGACGGGCGTCATCCGCCTGCGTGCGCTGGCGAAGGAAGGCCTCCTCAAGTACCCGATCATCGCCGTGAACGAAGCGAACACGAAGCACATGTTCGACAACCGCTACGGTACCGGGCAGAGCACGCTGGACGGGATCATTCGCGCCACCAACATCCTGATCGCCGGCAAGAACTTCGTCGTGGCCGGCTACGGCTGGTGCGGGCGTGGGCTGGCAAGCCGCGCACGCGGGATGGGCGCGCAGGTCATCGTGACAGAGGTTGACCCGCTGCCGGCACTGGAGGCCGTGATGGACGGCTACCGCGTGATGCCGATGGCTGAGGCGGCGGAGATCGGCGACATCTTCTGCACCGTGACGGGCGACATCAACGTGCTCGACCGCCACCACATGGAGGCGATGAAGGACGGCGCGATTGTCGCGAACAGCGGCCACTTCAACGACGAGATCAACCTCATCGCACTGGCGGAGATGGCGGAGTCGCGGCGCGAAGTGCGGCCGTTCGTCGAGGAGTTCAAGCTTGGCAGCGGGAAGAAGCTGTTCGTGCTAGGTGAGGGTCGCCTGATCAACCTCGCAGCTGCTGAAGGCCACCCGGCGAGCGTGATGGACATGAGCTTCGCGAACCAGGCGCTGAGCGCGGAGCACATGATGAACAACCACAAGAACATGCCGAACGATGTGTACTCGGTCCCGCGCGAGATCGATGCCGAGATCGCGCGGCTGAAGCTGGCTGCAATGGGCATGGACATCGACACGCTGACGGCGGAGCAGGAGAAGTACCTGACGTCGTGGGAAAGCGGGACGTAGTTCGAGCGAGAGCAAAGGGCAAACGGCAACGAGCAAGAGGAGACATACGTGACGACAACTTTTATGAGCAGCCCGTCGCTGTTCCTGACGTCGGAGTCGGTGACTGAAGGTCATCCGGACAAGATGTGCGACCAGATCAGCGACTCGGTGCTGGACGCGATCCTGCGCGAGGACCCGCACGGGCGTGTGGCGTGCGAGACGGCGTGTACGACGGGCCTCGTCGTTGTGATCGGTGAGATCACGACATCGACCTACGTCGACATCCCGACGATCGTGCGGGATACCGTGCGTGACATCGGCTACAACAGCCAGCACTACGGTTTTGATTGGGAGACGTGCGGCGTGATCGTCTCGCTGAAGGAGCAGTCGGCCGACATCGCGATGGGCGTCGACAAGTCCATGGAGGCCAAGAAGGGCGACATGGCGGACGAACTGGATACCGGCGCCGGCGACCAGGGCATGATGGTCGGGTTCGCCTGCAACGAAACGCCGGAGTACATGCCGCTAACGATCTCACTGGCGCACAAGCTTTGCCGCCAGTTGGCGTACGTGCGCAAGCAGGGCGGGCTGACGTACCTGCGGCCGGACGGCAAGTCGCAGGTGACGGTTGAGTACGAGAACGGCAAGCCGAAGCGTGTCGACACCGTCGTCATTTCGACGCAGCACGACGAGGAAGTCTCGAAGGAGCAGCTTGAAGCCGATGTGCTGGAACAGGTGATCAAGCCTGTGTTGCCGGGCGACCTGGTGAAGGCGCCGCCGCGGGCATTGATCAACCCGACGGGCCGATTCGTGATCGGCGGGCCGATGGGCGATGCGGGCCTGACAGGGCGCAAGATCATCGTCGACACGTACGGTGGCATCGCGCGGCACGGCGGTGGCGCGTTCAGCGGTAAGGATCCGACGAAGGTCGACCGCTCGGCGGCGTACGCGGCACGCTACGTCGCCAAGAACGTCGTGGCGGCCGGACTCGCCGACCGCTGCGAGCTGCAGCTTTCATACGCGATCGGCGTCGCACACCCGACGTCGGTTTCGGTGGAGACGTTTGGCACCGGCAAGATCGACGACGCGAAGATCCAGGCGTTGATCAGCGAGCACTTCGACCTGCGCCCCGCGGCCATCATCCGCGACCTGAACCTGCGTCGGCCGATCTACCGCGCAACGGCGGCATACGGGCACTTCGGACGCGACGACATCGATGCGCCGTGGGAGCGGACGGACAAGGCCGAGGGTCTGCGGAAGGCAGCTGGCCTGTAGGCAGGAGCAATTGGCTCCTGTTTCGCTAGAGTGTGGATCGGAAGGAGGTGTGAAGATGACACGCCGAGACGAAGGACACAACTTTTGAGTCGATGAGCAAGCGCCGGCGCGGCTTCCCCAGTGAGTCGCGCGTCAAGCGAGGCCACCGCAAGGTGCGGGGTTTCAAGGATCTGGAAGAGAAGCTCGGGCGAAACGATCCTTGCTCATGTGGATCAGGGAGGCGGTTTTAAGCGCTGCTGCATGCAAACGGGGCGCTTTAGACGGCGAACCCAAGAAGCTACTACTACCGCGAATGAAAGAACGAGGACGGCCGTGAGGCCGTCCTCGTTGACTATCTACGGCGGTCGCAGCAGACTGCTTCCCTACCTCGGCTTGAGGCGGAGGGCTTTGCGGACGAGCGCGTTGCGGAGGGAGGCCCACGCTGATTCGAGCTTCTCTTCTTCGTCCTCCGTCAGTGGCTTGTGGCCGAAGCGGTCGGTTTCGTAGCGGGCGGCGACGTAGCCTGCGGCATCGGCGCCGGGGACATCGCGCTGGAGGCGGGCGGCAAACTCGCGCGGTGTTTCGCTTGTCTGTGGTGCGGCGTTGGTGAAGCGCGCGAGGCGTGCGGTCTTCTCCCAAACCTGCGCCGGCTGCGACAGGCCGCCGAGCCCGTAGCTCCAGGCGAAGCGGGCCCCCACCAGCACTACGGCGACGACGGCGCCGATCGCGATGAGCGCGATCATCAGTGGGAAGCCGCTGTCGGAGCCAGTGTCTGCAATGGGGGCGGCGGGCTGGAGGCGTTCCTCGCCGGCGATGTCGCCGAGATCGAGGCCGTCGCCGAGGCCACGCTCACTGGGGCTTTCCTCGCCGGGTACCACCGGTTCTTCGATCGGCGTTTCGATGCGGCGGGGGATCACCGGCTGGTCCGGCGTAGGGCTGAACTCCACCCAGCCGATACCGGGGAAGTAGACCTCGGGCCAGGCGTACGCTTCCTTCTGCGTGAGGCTGTACGCGCCTGTAACGCCGTCCTGTGCAAGCGGGTCGATGGCGTAGCCGGTCGCGACGCGCGAGGGGACGCCGAGCGTGCGCAGCATCATCGCCATCGCCGACGCGTGGTAGTCGAAGTAGCCGCGCTGGAGGTCGAAGAGGAAGAAGTCGACGGTGTCCTGACCTGGCGGCGTTTCGGGCACGTCGTAGTCGATGGGGAATGTGCGCAGATACTGCTCAATGCGGCCTGCCTGCAAGTAAGGTGTGCCGACCGAACCACCTGCCACTTCCTCTGCCTTCAGGCGCACTCGATCGGGGAAGTCCTCTGGCAGGGCTGTGTAGCGGTCAATTACCCACTGCGGGTACTCGGTACCGGCGAACGCCAGCTGCTCTACGCTCGGAATTGCCACGCTTCCGGTGACGGTGTAGGTGTCGCCGTTGCGGAGACGGCCTTCGGGGTCGAGGCTGCTGACGTCGGCGGGGTTCTCGCCTACGCGGGCGTCCGCGACCTGATCGGAGACTATCGGTTGGCCGACGCTGAACAGGCGCTCGTTGTTTCCACCCTCGACGGTGACGTTGATCGTGACTTCCTGACGCGCGCCTTCGAGTTCTGGCTCACCCGGAGCAGTTTCTTCACCTGCGGGGAGCGGGACGCCGTTGACGTTTACCTTCCAGCCACTGCTCGTGTACTCGTCGAACGATTGCTCGCGCAGGAATGCGGCCATCTCCGGCGAGAGCTCGACGTTGAGTTCGACGGCTTCTCGGTCGCTGGGGTTGATCTTGCCTTGGAACGGCAGCGCGTCCTCGAAGTTGTGGACGTTGATGGGCTTCTTCGCATTGACCGAGACGAACACGCGTGAGAGCGGCGTGAGGTGCCGCGTGACCGGCGCTGTGAAGTCCTCCCAGCGCTCCTGCGCGGACTCGGAGCGATGCGCGAGTGGGAGGAACCAGGCGACGATGAGAAGACCCAGCGCGACCCAGAACGTCGCGTGGAGCACGGAGAGCGACATGAATTCCGGATACGCGATCTTGTCGTCGGTCCACTGCTTCTGCTTTTCGGCGACGTGCAGGCGCATGACGAGCAGGACGGCGGCGAAGCAGAAGACGACGACGGCGTAGGAGAACTGGCCGGGAATGAAGCTGATGTTCCACATCAAGGCGAAGCCGCTGGGTCCGAGGGCGATCCACGCGTTGCGCCAGCGGAAGACGGCCCACGACGAGATGTACGCGCCGAGCCACGTCAGGACGAGCAGCATGATGATCACGGGCAGGCCGTCGGTGCTGATGCCGTCCATCGTGAGCGCCGTCCACCACGCGCGCATGCGGTCGACGATCTGCGTCGTGCGGTCCGTGATAGGCCCGCCGTCTGTGACCGCGAGCAGTTGGAGGTAGATGAGAACAGCGCCGAGCGCGAGAGCGAAGGGGTGGATGAGGAGTTCGTTGACGCGGACTCGGGACAGCGCGTAGCCGGCGATGAGGCCTGCGAAGCCGAGCGGGTAGAGGTTCGGGAGGCCATCGACCCAGTTCGCGCCCTGGATCGAGCTGATGGAGGCGAGGAAAGCGATCGTGACGATGGCGAACGTCAGCCAGTCTTCCCAGGGGATGATCGAGGACAGGCGATCATCTTCGGGCGCTTCGTCGCGCTTTTTCTGGAAGATGTCGTCCCAATTGGCTTCACGCATTGTTCTTGTCTTCGATCCAGCGCGGGCTTTCAGCCCGCGCTCCGGCAGAGGTACTGGATGCGGGCGCAGCAGGCTGCACCCCTACGTTCTGGCTATCTCCGGTTCTGCTGATCCTAGTGCGTTCTGGAGGTCGTCTTCTTGCTTGACCATGTATGTGTGGACGCCGCTGGCAGCCAGCGATGCGAAGACGCCGAGCGAGCTTTCGCTGGCACCGAACGTGCTTGGTTCGAGGACGATGGCGGCGACCTTGACGCCGCGCGTCGTCAGCATGTTGAGGGCGGCGACCCAGCGCTCGTCGGTGGACGGCGTGATGACGACCACGGTCGTGTGCCGACCGAAGCGGCGCGCTTCGTTGCCGATGAGGTCGTGCAAGGGCACGTCGCCCCACGTGCGGGCCATCGCGAGCGACTCGAGGACGCGTGTGTACTGATCGATGCCACGCTCGGCCTCGATGACGTCGAAGCTGCGGCCGTACGACATGAAGCCCACGCTCCGGTTCGCGGTGAGAAAGTAGCGCGCGACGGAGGCCGCGATGCGGACGCCGTACTCCTCGGTGGAGTCGTCGCCGTCGCCGGCCTGCATGCTGCGTTCGAGATCGAGAATCACCCAGATGTCCGACGCTGGATCGAGTTCGAAGATCTTCACCATCAGCTCGCCGGTGCGCGCGGATGACGCCCAATGGATGCGGTTGTAGCTGTCGCCGAACTCGTACGGCCGGACGCCGGACGCGTTGGGTGTGACGTAGTGTGTCCGTCGGCGGAAGCGGCCCTCGCCGGGGAGGTTGGCGGGCGGCACCTGGAAGTTCGGCAGTTCGGTGGCGCGCGGGTAGACGAGGATGTTCTCGGCGTTGCCGTATGCGCGCTCGTGGCGGAAGAGTCCGAAGGGGTCGCCCGTACGGACGAGCACGGGGCCGACGGCGTAGAGGCCGCGGCGCGTGATCGTCGACTTCACGCGGAAGGTACGCGATCCCTTCGCGGGCACAGTGACGACGCGGCGGGCGTGGTGGCCGGGCATGTCGCTCGGGTCATCGATTTCGAGCCAGATCTTCGTGAACCAGGTCTTGTTGTTGACGGTGATGCGTTCTTCGTAGTCCGCGCCTTCCTGCAGGCGGTCACCGCTGCGGTCGGCGATGACTTCGATGCCGCGCAGGTTGATGCGCGACCAGATGTAGGCGATGGGGATGCCGACGGCCGCGATGTACGACAGCCGCCAGGCGAGCCAGAAGCCGGTCGAGATCGCGCAGATGGCGCAGAGGAAGAACAGCAGCACGACGCCCGTCAGGGTGCGGTTCTCGACGAACAGTGTGCGGGCGAGGCGCTTTATGCGGCGCATGTCGCGTGTCCCTATCGGGTGGTCTGCTGTGATGTCGTGCGTGATGCGTCAGAGTAGGCCGCTTGTGGTGGCGCGCCGTCTCGGGCACGGGCGCCGGGCACGGGGATGCGTTCGAGCGTCTGCTCGACGATCTCCTTCGCGGTGACATTCTTCACGCGGGCGGCCGGCGCGATGATGATGCGGTGGCCGAGCGTCGCGTATGCCAACTCCTTCACGTCGTCCGGCACAACGAAGTCGCGGCCGTCGAGGAGGGCGCGCGCCTGTGCCGTGCGGTAGAGGGCGAGCGAGCCGCGCGGTGATGCGCCGAGGTAGACGGATGTGTTCTTTCGCGTCGCGTCGACGATGGTGACGATGTACTGCTTGATCAGCGGGTCGACGTAGATGTCCTTGACCGCGTGCTGCATCGACAGGATCTCCGCAGGGTTCGTAACCTTGTCCAGCGCGTCGATCGGGTGCTGGCGCTGCTGGCCCTCCATGATGAGCACTTCGTCCGTCATCGACGGGTAGCCGAGGTGGATGCGTAGGAGGAAGCGGTCGAGCTGCGCCTCCGGCAGCGGGAACGTGCCCTCGTACTCGATGGGGTTTTGCGTCGCGAGCACCATGAAGGGCTCGGGCAGCTTGTGCGTGATGCCGTCGACGGTGATCTGCTGCTCCTCCATCGATTCGAGGAGGGCGGACTGGGTCTTGGGCGTCGCGCGGTTGATCTCGTCGGCGAGGACGACCTGGGCCGAGATTGGGCCGGCGCGGAACTCGAAGTCCCCCGTTTTCTGGTTGTAGATGGAGACGCCCGACACATCGCTGGGAAGGAGGTCGGGCGTGAACTGGATGCGGCGGAAGTTGCAGCCGGTGCTAACGGCGATGCTTCGGGCGAGAATGGTCTTGCCGACGCCGGGGACGTCTTCGATGAGGACGTGGCCGCCGCAGAGGAGGGATATCAGCGTCAGGCGGACTTCTGCCTCCTTGCCGATGATGACCTTCTCGACGTTGGCAATGATGCGCTCGGCGATGATCTTGGGGTCTTCCATGCGGTCCTCCGGTGGGGAGACTGAGGCAGGGGCGGTATCTGGTTATACGTTCGCAGGCGAAGGAAGGTTCCTCGATTATAGGCGATTCTCGCGGGGGCATTGGCGTCGCGAACGTGACAAAGGTGTGATCGGTTGTCGGTGGTCGTGGTGTGTCGTCGGTCGAGGGCGGCCAACCAGCGCAGGCGCGGATCAGGGCTCGATCTTGAGCCCGTAGCGGTCGAGCGCGGCTCGCAACTCATTCGTGAAGTCGATGCCCATCTGGCGGCCGTTGGGAAACTGGTCTTCTTTATCCCAGCGCCACGCCGCAACCATCGCCAGCACCAGCATCCAGCACACCCGGACAAGATCCTGATTCGCAGCGGGATATTCCGCAGCGACTGCTTCCGGCAACGCTGGGCTCATGTACCAGGATGTGCTGGCAGTGTCGCCTGCGGGTGGGGTGTGTGGTGAACAGTGGGCGATGTCGAACTCGATCGGACCGCGACACGTCGTCTGCTGGTCGATAAACAGCAGGCCGCGCTTCGTCATGAGCACGTTGCCTGCATGGGGCTCGCCATGCACAAGCTGCTCGGGCCTGCCACTGTTGAGGATTGTCCGGGTCACTGTCCGCAACGCGCCGCTGAGAAGTTGTCGGTCTGCGTCGGCTAGCTCCGGCGATAGTTCTGCATTGTCGACGAGACGCAGGGCTTCGTTGACTCGATCGGTGAAGTGCGGAGTCGCGATGTCAGTGACGGGACGCATGCCGTCGTGCAGCCGTTCGAGCGCGTTCGCGTACTCGCGCGGCGTGACCTCGCGTGGGATCGGCTCGAAGTACGTCCACAGTGTGATCGCGAACCCATCGCGCACGTACACGCGCGGCTCCACTCGCGGATCGAGTTCGGCGACAGGGCCGTCGGTCTCGGCAAGCCGCTGCGCGACCTCGATTTCGAACGGGGAGGACTCGCAACCTTCGGGGGCGACGCGAGCAAGGACTTCGCATGGCGATAGGCGTACGGCGATGCGGTTCGAATTATGCAGGACGGTCGCGTCTTCGACCTTGAGGCCGAGCGCTGCGGCTGTGGCGACAGCAGCGGACACGGCACGTGAGATTTCTGCTGGCTCCATCGTCCGCTCTCGCCGCTTTCTATCGAGTGCCCTTGAAGTCCGCTTTCGCGCGAGCGACGAGATCAGGGTCGAGCGCGAGTTCCACGCCGGTCATGGCGAGCGCTTTCGCGACGGAGATCATGTTTTCATGCGCGGCTTCGGTGGCGGCGACGGCGGTGAACTCCTGCGAGTGCGTGAACTTTGCCGCGCCGACGCCGAAGTTCGGATGAATCGACGGCACGACCTGGCTGACGTTGCCCATGTCGCTGCTGCCCGACGTGAGGTCCTTCATCTCGAAGAAGTTGCGGCCGAGCGACTCGGCGTTGCGGCGATAGATCTCGACCATCGGGCCGTTGTTCTTCATTGGCGCGTACTCAGCATCGGCGTGCCAGTCGACCTCGACCGTACAGCCGGTCGCGAGCGCGCCGGCGTCGAAGCAGGCCTGCACGCGCTTTTTGAGGTCTTCGAGGTACCACGGCTTGAGGGCGCGGACGTAGAAGGCGCCCTTCGTGTACTCCGGCACGACGTTCGCGGCATCGCCACCGTGCTTGATGATGCCGTGGATGCGCGCGTCGCGGCGGATGTGCTGACGCAGTTGCGCGATCGCCTGGTACGCGGTGACGAGCGCGTCGAGCGCGTTGAGGCCCTGCTCCGGGAAGACGGAGGCGTGGACGGCCTTCCCGTGATACTCGACATCGACGTGGGCGACGCCGAACATCGGGGATGCGTCGATGTCAACGGGGCCGGGGTGAGCCATCATCGCGACGTCGATGTCGTCGAAGCAGCCGCCGTCGATCATGCGGATCTTGCCGCCGCTTCCTTCCTCCGCTGGCGTACCGAGGATCACGATGCGCGCCTGGGATGGGTCGAGCGCCTTCGTCAGCGCGACGGCAGAGCCGACGCCGGTCGTTGCGATGAGATTGTGTCCGCAGGCGTGGCCGACTTCCGGGAGCGCGTCGTACTCGGCGCAGATCGCGATGGTCGTCGGGCCGTGACCCCAGTCGCCGCGAAAGGCCGTCTGCATGCCGTATGCATGCTCGGTGACGGTGAAGCCGTGTTCTTTCACGAACGGCACGAGCTGGGCGTAGGCGTAGTGTTCTTCCCACGCCAGCTCAGGGTGCGAGTGGATCTCTTTCGAAATGCGGATGAGGTCGCGCGCGATCGCGTCGACGGCCTCGTTCGCCCGTTGTTGGGTTTCGGTGAGGGTCATGGCCAGCTCCGTTCTTCGTGTGGGCTGACTCTACCGATGGACGGCGTTTAGGGCTAAGCGTGCCTACAGGCGCGATCGCTGGATCCCGACGAAGCGGCCGGGCACAGCCAGCGCAGTGGCTCCCACGACGAGCATCGCCAGCACGCCGAACCCGGGTCGGCCAGCAGCCTGTGCGCCATCGCTTCCGGTGTCTGGTGCCGTGATGCCGCCGGTGGGGGTCGCCGGAGTCGGCGCGATGGGTGGTGGGATCGGAGCTTCCGAGGCGGGAAGTTCCGGTTTCGGGGCAACGTCCTCAACGACGGGGAAGGGCTCGTCCTCGTTCGCGCACGTCGCGCCGGTCGGCGGCAGCGCCAGGTCGACGAGATAGGCAACGGTGTAGGCGTTGGCGCAGACACCGTGCGACGTGTGGCCGTAGCTCTCGCTAGAGAGGAGCGCTGAGGATTCGAGCTGGTTCGCGACGGCAACACCGAAGTCGTAGCGGGTGATCGGGTCGTACTTCGAGCTAACGACGAGGATGGGCGCGGAGCCTTCGGCGACGACGGGCGCCGCAGGCCGTCGTGGAGCGCCGGGCC
Source organism: Dehalococcoidia bacterium (assembly GCA_021731085.1). Lineage (GTDB taxonomy): Bacteria > Chloroflexota > Dehalococcoidia > DSTF01 > JACRBR01 > JACRBR01. Next base: position 58,947 of record JAKFYB010000003.1, on the reverse strand, counting down.
AGAACGCGCATGGGAGGCCATAAGCGTAGGTCACGTAGGCGCCGAAGCGCGGTGAGGCGGCGGATGCGTCCGCGAGGATGCGCTTGAACTCGGGTTCGCCATCGATCGACAGAAAGTCAACGCAGGAGATGGATGAGAACGCCTCGAAGCCGTTGGTGTAGTCGATGTCGTCGTCCGGTGGTTCCCCGATTCCGGAAACGAAGACGCCGAAGCCCACGCCAGAGCGTTCTTCATACGCCTGGCGCAGCGCTTCCGCGAGCCCGATCCACGTTGTGTGGTCGTACATCGCGCCGAACGTTGCTTGAAGGATGATGTCGGCAGTGATGGGAAAGTCCCAACCCAGCAGCGGCTCCTCTTCGGCGGCGGCGATCACTTCGTCGAATGCGGCGGCGAGGTCCGGTGCCTTGAACGCGCACGTTTCGCTCGCGGCGCATTCGTCGAGGAAGCCCTGGAGTGCGATATCGGCGCCGACCCCTGTCTCGACGAGCATCTCGTGCGTCGTGTTTGCTGGATCGAGGATGCCGTCGATGACCAGCGCTCGGACGCGTTCCGGGAAGAGATCGGCGTAGGCCTGCCCGAGTAACGAGCCGTACGAGAAGCCGAGGTACGTCATCTTCTCGTCGCCGAGTTCTTCGCGGATGCGGTCCATGTCACGAGCGGCGCTGTTCGTGTCCACGAACTGCAACAGCTTGCCGCTGCGCCGCTGGCAGTCACGTGCGAAGTCACGCCAGAACGTGACCTGCTGGTCGTACGAGCGCGTACCCGGCGTGCTGTCGAGTTCTGGGAAGTCGTTGAAGTTGTCGACGCAGTCCACATCGTCGCTGATGCCTACACCGCGCGGGTCGAAACCGATGATGTCGAAGCGGTCCTGATATTCCTGCGGGAAGAATGATGCCGAGTTGAGCACGATCTCGACGCCCGGACCGCCGGGGCCGCCGAAGTTCACGAGCAATGAGCCGATGCGCTCTTCGGGGACGAGAGCGGGCACCTTGATCAGTGCGATGTCAATCTGTTCCTCGCGCGGGCGCTTGTAGTCGAGTGGCACGCGCAGTTCGCCGCACTCGTAGCCCTCATAGCAGTCCCTCCAGAGGATGTTGCTTCCGGCTTCGACGGGCGTTGTCGTCGCGATCGCGCCAGATCCGATAGCGGCGGCACTCAATACCAGTAGAGCGATAGCGAGCTTTAGCATGCGGCGACATTACCACGCGCCGCGAACCTGCGCCACACGGGTTGGTAAGAGTCTTGCTCGCGACTCTACGACGCGTAGGCGACGGCCTCAGCTTCGCGCTCGTCGATGGGGACGTAGCGCAGGTGGCGGGGGCCGGTGTAGTCGAGCAGTGGCCTGATGAGCACGTTGTCCTCGTACTGCTCCAGGACGTGGGCGACCCATCCGGGCATGCGACCAACCGCGAACATCGGCACGAACAGCTCGTCCGGGATGCCGATGAGCGAGTACACGGCCCCGGCGTAGAAATCGACGTTGGGGTAGATGCCCTTTGCGCGATAGGGCTGCATGGCCTTCTCGACCTGCTGAAGGATCTGGAACCACTGACCCTGACCACGCTTCTCGCCGAGGTCGCGGGCGATGTCCTTGAGCTCGATGCCGCGCGGGTCGTCGTTCTTGTAGACGCGGTGGCCGAAGCCCATCACCTTCTCGCCGGCCTTGATCTTCTCCTCGACGAAGTCGATGGCCTTCTGCGGGTCGCCGATCTCTTCGACCGTCTTCTGGACGGCCTCGGCAGCGCCGCCGTGCAGCGGTCCCTTGAGCGTGGCGATGGCGGCGACGATCGCCGAGCCGATGTCGGCGGCCGTGCCTGCGGCGACGCGCGCGGCGAACGTCGAGGCGTTGCTGCTGTGCTCGGCGTGGAGCACGAGGTCGAGATCGATGATCTTCGCGTCTTCTGCGGACGGCTCATGGCCAAACATCATGTAGAGGAAGTTGGCCGCGTGGGAGAGATCGGGGCGCGGCGCGACAGGCTCGAGTCCGTTGCGGATGCGATGCATGGCCGCGACGATCGTGGCGGTTTGGGAGATGAGGCGGATGCCGACGGGCAGGGCCAGTTCGGCGTTGGCGGCGTGGCTGTTCTCGTCGAGGGCTACGAGGGCGGAGACGGCGGTGCGGAGGACGTCCATCGAGTTGGCGGCCGACAGGCTCTTGATGATGTCGATGACCTGCTCTGGAATCGGGCGTCCGGCCTTGAGGCGACGGTCGAAGGCGGCGAGCTCGGCGCGGGTCGGGAGGTCGCCGTAAAGGAGGAGGTAGGACACCTCCTCGAAGGTGGCGACGTGGGCGAGATCGTGGATGTTGTAGCCACGGTAAACGAGCTTGCCTTCGTCGCCGTCGATAAACGCGATGCGGGTCTCGTCGAGTACGACGCCCTTCAGTCCGGTTCCAGCGTTGCTCATGGGTCGGGGCTCCTCCTCATCAGGGACTGGTCGCTGGCGAATCGTCCGCCGGCCGGATTCCCAGCGCCCCAGCTATTCGGGCGGCGAATCGCGTTCATAGAACTCCTAAATGGTAACACGAGGAGTATCGGTCCGATGTGAACGCGGATGAACACTGTGTTAACGACGAGTTCCGCTCCGATTCGCTGGTGCCGGTTGGGAGTTGGGGGAGAGGTGCTGTCCAGATCCGCAGCTCAACGGCTGTGGGCCTCCTGTCGTAGCGCGGGCGCGGTATTGAGAGCGAACATTGCACCGGGCTTGTCTTGCTGCTACCATAGCAGCCCTGCCCGGTGAGGGCGGTAACACAGACGAGTAAGGCTACAGCGCTCGATACAGGAGAGACGACCCGGGGCCTGGCTGGCGGGGTTCGCGAAATGCGCGGATTCTGCCGGGGGCCTTTTGCGTTGTCAATGATTTATGGAAGCCGCGACCTCAGTGCAGGCGCAGACAGGTTTCACCTAGGTACCGGGTTTCGTCCCGGGCATTCGGGCCCCGACGCGTTCGGGGTAGGAAGGACATTCTGAATGCACGTTACGATCGACGGGTTCGGCGGAAACCCCTCACAGCTTGGAAATCTCCAACTGGTCCGCAACCTTCTCGACCGCTATCCGGACGAAATCGGCATGACGAAGATCTCGACGCCGCACGTCTTCCAGTACGAGGGCGTGAAGCCTGAGGACTGGGGCGTCTCTGGCTTCGTGATCATCGCAGAAAGCCACATCGCCGTTCACACGTTCCCCGAGCACGGCCAGGTGTGGGTAGACATCTTCTCCTGCAAGGGCTTCAACGAAATTCCCGCGATCGACAAGATCGTCGAGGCGTTCTCCCTCACCGACACACGTATCAACAAGCTGGAGCGCGGACTCGAGTACCCGCACAGCGTGAGCCGCAGCGTCCCGCTGAACCGCCAGGAGCGCCGCGAAGTGACGCCCGTCGGCTAGCGTATTTGTTGGCGAGATTGACGAGAGGCCGCCCGAGGGCGGCCTTTCCCGTTGTCCGGGGTATACGGATGCGATCGTCGCGGCTTACAATTGCCGCGAACGCGTTCGGACAGCGAACGCAGCAGGAAAGCGACGTGCGTCAGACAGCGGAGGCAGCACTATGCCCGTGATCACCGTCTCTGGTTCGCTTGCTTCAGGCGCGCGTGAAGTCGCTCTGGCGGTCGCGGCGGCCATGGAGCTGGACTACGTCGACAACGAGATCATCGTCGAGGCCGCGCGCGAACTTGGCGTCAGCGTCACGGCCGTCGAGAAGCATGACGAACGGCGGAGCACCATCGGCGAACGCATGGCGTCGGTGATGCGGACGCTGATGGAGCGCAGTGCCGCGGCGGGCACGGCCGATCCGCTCAGCGGCGGCGGTCTCGAAACGGTACTTTCGCGATCGTACGGCGAGGCAGCGGAACTTGCGGCCTCGTCGCAGGCGGGTTCGCTGGACGATGACAGCTACATCCGGACGCTGACATCGGTCATCAAGGGCATCGCGGCGCGCGGCAACGTCGTCATCCTCGGGCGTGGGTCGCAGGCAATCCTCCAGCATGAAGAGGGAGTGCTACATGTATGGGTCGCGGCGCCGCGTGAGTGGCGCGTCGAGGCCCTCGTGCATCGGGATGGCATCTCGGCGGGGGATGCTGAGAAACGCATCACGAAGAGCGACAAGGATCGCGACGCGTTCCATCATCACTACTTCAAAGTCGAAGCGAATAGCACGCACCTGTACGACATGGGCTTTAACGCCGCGCGCATCAGTACCGACACAGCGGCGAAGATGATCGCGATTGCGGCAGGCGAGATGGGGCCGCGGCCGGGATAGGCTGGCGCGTCGAGGGTTTCAGGGGGGAGGCAGGATGCCGCTGGCGCTGTTAGCGATCATCGTGGGCTATGCGATCGGGTCGATTCCGGTAGCCCACCTCGTCGCGCGATACACGAAGAACCTCGATCTGCGGGATGTCGGGAGCGGCAACGTCGGCGCATCCAACGTCTGGCAATCGGTCGAGCGCTGGCTCGTAATACCGGTGGGCCTTGCGCAGATCGCACAGGGCGCCCTTGCCGTGCTGTTCGCGCGTCTGCTCGATCAGGGCGACGGCGTGCAGGTGTTGAGCGGCATCGCCGCGGTCGTGGCGCATGACTGGAATCCGTGGCTGAAATTCTCGGGCGGTCGCGGCATCGGCCAGACGATCGGTGTGCTGCTGGTGCTGTCGTGGGAATCCGCGGGCGTCTTCGCGGTCGTATCGTTGGTTGGCGTGCTCGTTGGGATGATCCCACAGTTTGTCGCGCTGGCGCTGTTCGCCGCGCCGTTCGGTGAGGCATTCTTCGGCGAGTCTGCGGCAGTGGCGTGGGGCGGCCTCGCGCTTGCCATCATCGCGATGATCAAGCGCGTGCTTGGCAACGGCCGGCCCGACGTGCTTGCGCGGCGACCGGATGTCTGGCTGTACCGCCTCGTGTACGACCGCGACATTCGCGATCGTGATGCGTGGGTGAAACGTGGGCTGTCGCGGGTTGAGGCGGAGAAAGAAATTCAGCGCACTTGATACGATGGTTGTGAGAGGTGTGTCCCCGCACATGAAGAATCCCGGCTCACAGATGCACCGGCGCCTGGCGCCGGTTCTGCTTGTCTGGCTGCTCCCGCTGCTCGCGGCATGTGGCGTCGCTGTCGAAGATGTTACGCCGACGACGGCGCCGACGGACACGCCCGTCGTGGTCGCGACGCCGACGCCGAATGCGGCGTTGCTCGAGCAGGGCGGTGTCGCGATTGTGCAGCGCGCGTACGAGCGCCTGCTTGATGCGTACATAGACCCGCTCGAGCCATCGCGCATCCTCGATGGCGCCTGGACGCTGCTCACCGTTAAGGCGGGCGAGCAGGGCGTCGAAGTGCCGCTGAAGCCGACGTTCGCGGACGACCGTGTCGGGGATTTCCTGTTGTTCCAGCAAGCATATGTCGAGATGGCGGCGGCTTCACCGGATGCAACGCAGCTTCGGTACGCCTCGATCCGTGGCATGACGGAAGCGCTCCAGGATTGCCATACATTCTTCCTTACGCCCGTTGCCAGCAATACGCTCAACGACGCGCGCGAGGGCATCGGCATCGTCGGCATCGGCGTGGAGTTGGCGGGCGTGCCGGTAATGGTGATCGAGGTGATTACGTCCGGGCCGGCGGATCGCGGCGGCATCCTGCCGGGCGATGTCGTGATCGAGATCGATGGCGAAGACGCGACTGGCTTCGGACCCGCGAGCGCGCAGGAGCGGATCAACGGCGAAGAAGGCACGACGGTCACGATCGGGATTCAGCGCGCGGGATTCGCGGACCTCACCTACGTAGCGCTGACGCGAGAGCGCGTGAATCCGCCGAATGTCGAGGCTCGCGTGATCGATGGCGGCATCGGCTACGTGCGGGCGCGTAACTTCGTAGATGGCGGCATTTCGGCCGACCTGCGGCGCAAGCTTGATGAGTTCGAGGCGCAAGGCGTGACATCCTGGATTCTGGACATTCGCGGCAATCCCGGAGGTCGGCTGGATACGGGCGCGATCAGTCTCTTCGTTCCGCCGGGTTCGATCGTCGTGAAGGCGCGCGACAGGGAGGGAACGGTTACCGAGGATCTGTCGAACGGCAACGTCATACCGACACTGCGGCCGATGGCGCTGCTAACGAACAATCGCACAGGCTCGGTTGCTGAGGTATTCGCCGCTGCGTTGCAGGAGTACGGCGTTGCGTACGTCGTCGGGGCGAACACGAACGGCTGCGTCGGGTACACGGACGTACAGGAGCTTGGCGACGGGTCGTCGCTGGCGGTGACGTCGCACGTCAACCTAGGGCCGGTTTCTGGCACGGTCCTCGCGGGCATCGGAGTCGCGCCCGACGAGATCGTTCCACGCACGGCCGAAGACATAGCGGCGATTCGCGACCCGCAGCTTGATGCGGCCATCGCCCATCTGCAACAGGCCGCAGTCGCGCCTTAGTCCGTGGGGTCCTCGGCCTGCTTGCGTCCGGGGATGCGCAGGCGACGTTTTGACTTTGGTGATCCGCCCCTTGGCTGCGCATCTGGCCGGACAGGATCTGCAGGTGGTTCGTCGGAGCCGCCCGTCCCAAAGCCGGGATTCCCGAGGTCGGCGGCGGGCACCACTGCCTCGAGCGCGAGTCGCTCGCGGATCCCCTTCGCGCCGTACTCGCCCAGCGCGTGCTCAAGCGCATCGTCAGCGGGTTCGTCGCCTAACCTCAGGTATGCGTACTGATAGAGGTCGCGAATCATCGCCGCGAATGGCACAACGAGGATCACGAAGATAAAGCCACCCAGCGCGCCGGCCAGCACCAACAGCACGATTATCACGCCCGGATGCAGGCGCAGGAAGTCGCCCTGGATCTTGGGGACGATGAGGTTGTTCTCGATCTGTTGGATCGCGAGGAACGCCAGCGCCACCCACAGCGCCTTGATCGGATCCTGCGCGAGCGCGACGAGGATCGCCGGTATGGCGCCGAGAATGGGACCGATAATGGGCACCATCTCCGTGATGCCAGCGATGAGGGCGAGGCCGATCGGATACTTCACGTCGAGCAATTCGAGGGCGAAGTACGCCATCAGCCCCACGATCAAGCCCTGCAGCAGCATTGCCCTGATGTAGTTCTTGAACACGGCGTCGACGATGCCGAGCGCATTGCGCACGTCGTGCCGCCAGTCCGGCGGGAACATGCCAATGAACGAGCGCACGCCGCGCGGGTGATCCTTCAGCGTGTAGAAGAGCCAGACGGGAATCGTCAAATAGCCGATGAGGATGGCGAACGTGCTGCCGACGAAGCCCACGGCGTTTGGCGCCAGTCCCACCGCCCAATCGCCGAGCGCATTGCCCGCGTCCTCGAACCACTGATCGACCTGCTCATGACGGTCGGCGGGGATGTGGCGGTCATACCACTCCTCGAACCGCTCGCGAGCGCGGTCGATCGTGTCCGGGAGGGTGTCGTTGAACTCCTGGATCTCATCGATCGCGTCGGGGACGACAAGAAAGCCGATGCCCGTGCCGATGCCCAGAACGCTGGCATACAGGATCAGGATGGCGATGCCGCGCGCGGCGTACGGCTTGGTCTTATATAGCGGGAGGCGCACGGCGATGAAGGAGACAGCGGGAGCCATCACATACGCGATTGCCGTACCAAGGACGAACGGAAAGATGGCGGTGCGCACGGTCCACAGAACGTAGAGCCCGATGATCACGGGTGCGAGCACCATGATCACGCGTGTGCGGCGCTTCCAGACGGCATCCATATGCCAGCATCCTGACGGAACGTGCTACCCGATGCCAATAGGGGATTCGGACCATGCCATCGCGCGTTTCTGCGCCAGGGCGATGCTAGGCGATCACGCTGACCGTTTCGAGAACTTTCGTCGCGAGCGTCGCATCGCCCTCGATGAAGGCCCATGCCTTCGCGGCATCGGGCGTGGTACCGCGCGTGAAGAGCCGCCATGCCTCTTCCTGATCGAGGGCGATCGAGGCGGCGGGTTCCGAGCCCACGAGCGTGAACAATCCCCACTGGCCCTCGTGACGAACGAGCGACCAGACGCCCCCGGCGGTGCCGCTGATGCGCACGCGGACGTGCGTCTCGTCCGGCGCCAGCACTTCGCGGAAGGTGTACGGGAGGGCGCGCATGTAGGCGTCGATGACGGGCGAGAATAACTCAGCCTCGAACAGGGCCGGCTTGCTTGCGGCGTCGCGAATCTGCTGCTGGTGCGCCCAACGCTCCGTGTACTCGCGCGCGAGGTCGAGCCAGACGGGCGCAGGTTCAGGGCTGGCCCAGCTCACGATCGGGCCGATCGCATCCGGGTCGAGGGATTGGAAGTGGGCCTGCGTGCGTTCGCCGCTGTCGCGCAGCAGGTCGATGAGCACGCGTGGACTGAGCCGGCGCAGGGCGGCGACCCAGGCCTCGTTCTGGACGTTGATGGCCGCGACGAGATCATCCCACGTGGGCGCGTCAATCCATGAGGTGGTGTGACCGTCGCGGTCCCGTGACAGGCGGCCGAGGTCGTCGGCGAGCAGATGTGCGGTGATGTCCTTCACGGACCAGTCGTCGCAGACCGTCGGCATGCCCCAATCGTCGGCGTGTAGCGATTCCAGCAGCTCGATGAGGGCTGCACGTTCGGGCGGGAACAGGTGAAGGACGTTGATCGGGCCGACGGGCTGCATGGTGGGAGTGTATCGACCCGAACGAAACCCCCTGCACCGTGCGTGTCTTCCCGACTGTGTCTAGGTGAAACCCTGATTCTCAACTCTGGCCCGCACGGTCAGGATGAACGCGACCGATATTTCACACGAGTATCTAACCGCCTGGCCGCCTGGAAGGAGACAGTCCATGTCCAACGAAAGCCAAACACAGGGCTTGAACGAAGAACTAACTGACTCGCTCGAAGACCTGCGCACATCACTGCAGCGCGCGAGCGACGCGACAGCATCGATCCAGCGGCTCGTCCCGCGGGTGGCCCAGATCGGCTCGCTGTTCGATGAACTGGCCTCCGTGATCAACGCCGGACGGCAGCAGTTGGGCATCCAGGGCGGCGCGTTTACGCGGCCGACGCTGGTGCCGACCACCACGCCCTCGCCGGTGCAGCAGCAGAGCGACCCGTGGACGCAGCTCAGTGACACATGGGGGACGACAGACGGTAGTGCACGCACGCCGGTGCCATCCACGGAGACGCCGACGCCGGTCTCCACCGCATCACTCGTGAGCTTTCGCCTGGAGTTCGAGAGCAAGCCCGGCCCGCTGGACCTGCGCGCCGTCGATGACGCCGTGAGCGAGCACCCGGCCGTGCGCGATGTCGCGCTGCTGGACTACGATGGTCGCAAGGCGACCCTGAAGGTCTGGATCGCAGATGACGCGACGCCGACAGACGTACACGCCGCGCTGAGCGCGCAGGCAACGTCGTTGTTCGGTCCTGACAACGAGGTGACCGTCGTCGCGATCGAGGACGCCGCTGCGTAGGGCTTGAAGCGCAAAGGACAAACAGCAAAGAACAAGAAAAGGCCCCGCCATTCGGCGGGGTCTTTTGTTCGCTTGCTGTTCAAGCGTTGCTATGCGACCTGAGTCTTTGGATCGTACATGCGGCGCTGGGCGGCGTCGAACACGGCGTCCGTCGTCTTGCCATCCGTCGGGTACGTCGCGCATCCCGCCGCGAAGTGCAGTTCGAGACCAGGCACCGTGTCGTCGTGTGCGGCCGCCTGCGCGATCGCAAGCAGTCGCGACGTGGCGAGCCGCGCGCCCTCCGCCGTCGCTTCGGACAGAATCATCGTGTATCCAGTCTCTTTGTACTGGCCGATCGCGTCGATATCGCGGGAGTGCTGGGCGAGCGTTTGGCCGACCCGCTCCAGGAGGCGTTCTGTCAGCGACGTTCCGAACTGTTCGCGAAGCAGGCGAAGGTTCGTCGCTTCGATGACGCAGATCGACGCTTCGCGGCGGTAGCGCTCGGCCCGCAGCAGTTCGCGCTGGAGTTCGACCTCGGTCTTACGGACGTCGAAGACTGTGCGGACGAGTTCGGCCATCGGCAACTCGGACTGAGCGCCGATCTGGCGCAGGTTGACGAGCGAGCAGGCGACGTGCTCGGCGAGCAGGCGGATGTGTTCCGCCTCACCATGGCCTACAAGGAACAGCAGCAGCGCTCCGAGGCGTTCGCCCGCGAACTGCAGCGGTACGAATGCGCACTCGTCGATGCCGAGCGCTTGCTGGGCGGTGGCGGCGGCGTCAGGCGAAACTAAGCCGGCCAGAAGGTCGGTCGCGCTGGCGATGGTTGGTTGGTCGCTATCGAGGGCTTCGGCGATCGCCGGCGCGGAGGCCGGGTCGATCGTTTGTGGCAGCGGCGCCGTGCCCCTGGGACCGAAGGCGTCGATGGCGCGTTGTGCAGCGCGGCGGCGCAGGTCGGAGACCGGGGCGCTCTGCGTGAGCGTGCCGTCCGGCGATTCGAGATAGATGAACGTGAAGGCGGCGTTGACGGTGCGCTCCGCTGCCGTCGCTGTTGCGTCGGCAAGCCAGTCAGGCGTGACCGCAGCGTGGATCGGCAGAAGCATCGCCATCATCGTGGCGACGGGGTCCTCAAGCGCGGCTGGTTGGGTTGTCTCGACGGTGCGGGGTCGTCGGGGCATGGTCAGTTCCTCACGTTTCTCGTTTTCCCATCGCCGCGATGGCCGCGGCGAGTTGTCCCATGTGGTCATCGAGGCGTTTGATCGACGCTTCGAGGCTGCTGTTGTCGGGTGGCACGATCTGCGCGCCAAGCACGTTCGCTTCGATGAGATTTCGCACGGCCTCCTGGAGCCGCGCCTGCTGTTCGACCAGAGCCGTGGACTGCTCACGCAGTTCGGCGATTCGCTTCGTTTCTTCCGCTAGCCCTGCGGCCGCCAACGCTGCGGAATCGCGCGCGGCGATCCCCCGAGCGGCGTCCTGCACGAGCAGGCTCGCTTCGGACGAATCCTTTGCTGATTTGGCCGCGCGGCCCAGCACGATCCAGTTCATAACGATGCTGCCGACGGTGAAGACCAGCAGCCCGCACAACCCGATGGAGACAGCCGCCACGACCGCGGCGAACTCCCAGTTCGACGTGTCGCCCACCGCACAGCCTTTCTGGACCCGCGGGCCCGTTGCAGGAGGATCGGCATTTGAGGGAAGGCGCTAAAGGCGCAGGGCAGATTCCCCTACCCTGAGCCAGCCTCCCGTCGATCCAAGGACTCTTCAGATACAACGCAGGATGGTTCCGGGCGTGTCGTTGGGGCGTCTAGCTTGACGTGCTCGTTCTCAAGCACTACATAAGGTTAGACGCGAACTTGACAAGGGCTAGACTGCCGGCGGCCCGACAGATTTGGCCGCGCGGCTGCGATAGCGCGCCCCTGACGCCGTTTTCTAAAGCAGCAAAGGCTGTCCATGCTCGAAGATCTCATCAAGGCGGCCATACTGGGCGCTGTCCAGGGGCTCACCGAATTCCTCCCCGTGTCCTCGACCGGCCACCTCATTCTCGCTTCCGAGATGCTGGGCGTGGACGACGAGAAGTACGGTCTCGCCTTCGACGCTTCGCTGCATATCGGGACCTTGGTCGCACTGCTGTGGTACTTCCGGACGACGTGGGTGGAGTTGGTGGCCGGCGGTCTGGGCACCCTGCGCGACCGATCGCTCGCGGATCCGCACGGACGGCTGGCGTGGCTGATCGTGCTCGGCACGATCCCGGCGGCCGTCATCGGGCTGCTGTTTGAGGACGTGATCGAGGATGCGTTTCGCTCGCCCGCGCTTATTGCGACGATGCTCATCGCCTTCAGCGGCGTCTTCGTGCTGGCGGAGCGCGTCGGCAAGCGGAACCGCGCGATCGACGACGTGCGGTGGTTCGACGCGATCTTCATCGGCGTCGCGCAGGCGATCGCGCTGGTGCCCGGCACCTCGCGGTCGGGCGCGACAATCAGCGCCGGCCTCTTTCGAAATATTGAGCGCGCGGACGCAGCGCGCTTTGCGTTCTTGCTCTCGGCGCCGATCATCGCAGGAGCCGCCGGCAAGCAGATGGTGAGCGTCGTCGGCGACTTTGCAGACGGGACGCTGGGGCGCGAGGACGCTGCGTTCTTTCTCGTGGGCATGGTGACGGCGGGCATTGTCGGCTATCTGGCGATCGCGTTCCTGCTGCGATACCTGACGACGAACACACTGATGCCGTTCGTGATCTACCGCGTCTCGCTGGGCCTGCTGATCTTCGCCGTGTTGGGCGTTCAGGCGGTCTCATAAGTCGACTCTCGGCGTGACCGCATCGTTTACAATCGCCGCATGAAATACGGTGATCCCGCGTGGAGCCGAGCGTGACAGCGCTGCCATCGCCCACGAAGAAAACCTCATCCGCGCTGCTGTTCGCGCTGTTTCTTGTTCCGTTGTTGGTGGTTTCGGCGATCGCGTTGATCGTGTCTAATCGGCTCGCAGTCGACGGATACGTGACGGACGACGCCTTCATCTCATTCCGATACTCGCGAAACCTTGCCGATGGGATCGGGCCCGTCTGGCAGTCAGGCAGCCGCGTCGAGGGCTACACGAACTTCGGCTGGGTGCTGCTCATCGGCCTCACGACGAAGTTCGGTGCCGACCCAATAGATGCGTCGAGAGCGCTGGGACTTTTGGCGAGTCTGGGCACGATGGCGCTTGTGCCAGTTGCAGCGGCACAGCTTCGCCCGCTGTGGTCGCGCGACTGGTGGATCGTCGCCGCTGGAACCGCCATCGCGCTGCTCGTGAACACTGCCTTCAGCCTGTGGACATTCGCCGGCCTTGAGACGCCGTTGTTCGCGTGCCTCGTGCTCGCTGCGATCACAGCCCACTGGCACGAGGAGCGGACGGAGGCACAGTGGCCATGGCTGTCGGCGGTGGCTCTTCTGCTAGCTGCGCTTACGCGACCTGATGGCGTCGTCGTGTTCGGCGTCGTTGCTCTGTGGAAGTTCATCAGCGCCGTCCAGCGAAGGGAACTGCACACCGGGTTCGTTCTCTGGCTGGCGTACTTTGGCGCGCCGTTCCTTGTGTACTGGTGTTGGCGTTGGTCGTACTATGGTGACTTCTTCCCGAACACCTACTACCTGAAGTCCGGCGCCGGACTCGAGTTCTACGAACGCGGGGCGCGCTACGTGCGCGACTTCGTGTTGGTGTACTGGGTTTGGTTGGCGCTTTTGGGTTTCGCCAGCGTTCTTCAGGAAGTGCGTACCCGCTACAGGCCGGTGAGTTGCGCTCTGACGCTGCTGGCCGTCTGGTGCGTGTACGTTGTGGCCGGTGGCGGCGACTGGATGCCGTTCTTCCGGTTCCTTGTCCCGATTCTTCCCATCGCGTACCTCGTCGCCATGAATGGGGCTATCACTGTAACGGAGCTACTTGGAAGGCGGATCAGCCCGGCGATTTCCACGGGCGTGTCGGTTGCGCTCGCCGGACTGATCGTCCTGACGTCGCTGGCCGGCGCTGGAAGCGCGCGAGCGAAGGATCCATTTGGTTTCCAGATCGATCCGCTGCCGGGCGCGGTCGATGTGGATTCACAGGGCGACATCGGGCTCTGGATGAGGCAGAACATCCCGGCGGAATATACTGTTGCGCAGATCGCGACGGGCATCGTTCCGTACTACTCAGAACTTCCAACGCTCGACATGCTCGGCGTTAACGATTCGCACATCGCGCGACTCGACGTGCCCGTCGGCCAGGGTCCTGCTGGTCATGACAAAGAGGACGGGGCCTACGTGCTGATGTCGAAGCCAGAAGTGATCTGGCTGTCCATTGGGTTAGAGGCGGCGCCGCGTCTCACCCCCGACGACTATCGCCCGCCCATCGACAAACGCCTCGCGCCGGTCGTAACGAGCGTGAGCCACAATGCGTATCTCTGGGCGTTCTATCGCCCGGTTGCGATTCGGGTCAACGAGGGTTGGCTCAACCTGCTGGTTAGGAGTGACGTGACTACGCCTGCGCTCGTGCAGCAATCACGCTGACGCTGGCGGCCCTGGTGGTGAACCGCCCGTTGCGCCACCTCCGCCTTCACCGCCGCCGGGCTTGCGGCGACCGCGGCCGCCGCGGCGTCCCCGCCGCTTCGGGCGCTCGGCGCCTTCGGCCGATGTCGCCATGCCAGCGCCGGTCGGTTCCGGCGCACGGCCTTCTTCAGCGATCGCGGCCAACGCTGGTTCGTGCGTGCCCAGCGCAGGCGCTTCATCCGAGGGTGCGTCGGCGCGCAGCGGTTCTTCGATGTCGCGGACGAGTTCGACCGGACGGACGGTGAGGCCGTATTGCATTTGCAGTTCGGCGACTGGCATCTCGACGACCTGCTTCTGCTCGGTGAGCCAAAGCGTGACCGTCTTCTTGATGACGTTGACCTTGTTCACCTTCGCCTCACCTACGGGCGTCGATACCATCGCGCCCTGCTTCGGCATCTGGCCGCGCAGTTCGCGATAGGCGTCGTACTCGAACGTCAGGCAGCAGTACAGGCGTCCGCAGACACCGGAGATTTTCTGCGGGTTCAGCGGCAGGTCCTGCTCCTTCGCCATCTTGATCGAGACCGACGGGAACTGCACCTGCCACGACGAACAGCACAGGCGCTGACCGCAGACGTCGTAGCCGTCGAGCACCTTCGCGCGGTCGCGGTCACCGACCTGCAGGAACTGCACCTTCGTGTCGAACTCAGACGAAAGCTCCCGCGTGAGCCCGCGGAAGTCAACGCGATCGGCGGACGTGAAGTAGAAGGTGATCTGCTTGCCTTCGAGGTCGTACTCGCCGGAAATGATCTGCATCGCGATGTTGTCGCGGGCGACGGCGTGCTTCGCGATGCGCAGTTCACCCGCGGCGCGATCCTTCAGTCTTTTGTGGCCCTCCAGATCGTCGGGCGAGGCGACGCGAAGGATCGGCTTGAGGTCGCTCTTGTTCTCGTTCGCCAGCACCTGGTCGGGCGAGACGACGACGCGCCCGATCTCGAGCCCGTGCGATGTTTCGACGACGACGTAGCTGCCGACATCGAGCGTATGCTCGCCTGCGTCGAAGTAATAGACCTTGCCGGCTTCCTTGAAGCGGACGCCGACGGGCACGCGTTGGCTGTCTGTCATGTGGCTTGCATAAGTCCGCGTGTGGCGGACGTCCTTTCGTCTGTTAGCGCCGGAGCCGCGATGTCACGGCGTTCGCGCGGAGCACCGGCAGCGCCAGCATCATCGACTCCAGCGTGAGCGTCGGGCTGGCGTTCTCGATGAGCTGCTGCCTGGCGTCCGCGATCGCCTTGAGGGCGCGGACGGCCGCCGGTACGGCGCATTGTGCCGCGAGCGGTCGCAGCGTGTCCAATCTGTCCACGTTCACCACCTGCTGCTCGCGTCCGGCGGCGATCAGCAGGATGTCCCGCCACCACTCCTGCCACAGCTCGAACGTTGCCTGCGTATCGGCGCGGTTGCGCGAGTACGCGCTGCCCAGTGTAGAAGCGGCGGCGAAGCGGTCGGTGATCGTCGATTGAGCGAGCGTCTCGCACTTGTCGAGCACTGTCGCTCGCGAGGTAAGCAGCTTCTCGTCGCGGAGGGCCGCAACAGCCCAACCCAGCCGGCCGCCGGCGAGGCGCGCCAGTTCCGCAGCATCGTCCGGTTCCGCGCCCCATCGCGTGCGCAGCGTCACCTCGATCAGGTCGCGCGGCTGGCCCGCGAAGCCGACACGCCGGGCGCGGGAGCGGATGGTCGCCGGCATCATCTCTTCCTGATCGGTTACGAGCAGGAACACGACGCCGTCCGGTGGTTCTTCGAGCGTCTTAAGGAGCGCGGCGACAGGCGCAGCCGTGACGTCGGGGTTCATCATCGCGCCGTTGAGCGCGTGTGCGGGTTCGATGATCACGACGCGGCGCTTGCCTTCGTACGGCGCGCGGCTGATGACGCGCTCAAGTCGTCGCACCTGGCAGATACGGATGTCGCGAGAGTTGTCCTTCGAGTGATCCGGGTGATCCGTGTCCTCGCATTGGCCGCCGATGCCAACCATCTCGATGTCCGGGTGTTTTCCGGAGGCGATCTTCTCGCAAGACCGGCATTCGCCGCATGGTGCGTCGGGGCCTTCGGCGGCGCAGTTCAGCAACTGGGCGAACTGCATCGCGGCGAGCGACTTGCCGACGTGGCCCGGGCCCGCGAAGAGGTACGCGTGGGCAACGCGGTCGTTCTTGACGGCGGCGGTGAGGACGTGGACGGCGGCATCCTGTCCAACGACGGTCCAGCTCATGTTCGGGGTGCCCACATAGTGCCGGAATGGTAGCAGCAGCCCTTCTGGAGTCGGAGGTCGGAGGCCAGAGGTCGGAACGCCAGATCCACCGCGAATGCACGTAGAGGCCGGTATTCTGCGTCTGTGAACGTGCGCGATCTTGGGGAGTTTGGGCTTATTGAGCGGTTGCGGATGGCGGTTGGCGCCTCTGCGGCTGAGCGGTCGGTCGTCGGCATTGGCGATGACGCCGCCGTTTGGCGGAGCGGCGAGCGGTCGTACATCATCGCGACCACGGACACGATGGTCGCGGGCGTGCATTTTCTTCCGGGGCAGGTCGCGTGGGCGGATGTCGGGTGGAAGGCGATGGCCGTCAACGTGAGCGACATCGCCGCGATGGGCGGCACGCCGACGTTCGCGCTGGTCACGCTTGCGCTGCCACCCGAAACAGCCGTCACGGACGTCGATGCACTATACGCCGGGCTGCGTGAATGCGCGGATGTGTATCACGTGACCATCGCTGGTGGCGACGTCGTGTCGGCGGGCGAGCTCTCGATCACCGTGGCGCTGATGGGCGAGCCGCTCGTTTCGGACGACGGCGAGCCGATGCTGCTGCGGCGCGACCGCGCGGCCCACGACGACGTGATCGCCGTCACGGCGCCGCTTGGGAGTTCCGCTGGTGGCCTCCGTGCGCTGCTCGCCGGAGATGCTGACGCGCAGCCGCGGCTGGTTGAAGCGCACATGCGGCCGCTACCGCGCGTCGATGCTGGCGTCATCGCGGTGCGAGCGGGCGTGGTCTGCGGCATGGATATCAGCGACGGTTTGGTGCAGGATCTCGGGCACATCTGCCGCGCGAGCGGCGTCGATGCAGAACTGCGGACGGACCTAATCCCGATGTACAAGGACTTGATCGAAGCGTATCCAGACGATGCGCGGATGATGGCGATGACGGGCGGCGAAGACTACGAACTGCTGCTCGTCGGCCAGCCGGACACGATCGAAGTCGCGGACCGCGTCCTCCGCGACTACCTGGAGATGGACGCACGCCAGTTGCACCTCGTCGGACAGATGAAGGGAAAGGGCGAGGGCGTCGTGCGCGTGCTCGACCCGGATGGCAATCCCGTCGATGTCGGCACCGGCGGATGGGATCACATGCGCGGGGACGCCGGACGATGAGCGTCGTCCGGATTCACACATCAACACCGTCGGCGACGCGGCGGATCGGCGAGCGCATCGGCAAGATGCTGCGCGCGGGCGATGTCGTGCTGTTGTCGGGCGATCTCGGCACTGGAAAGACGGTGATCGCACAGGGCATCGCGAAGGGAATGGGCGTGCCGGACCCGGTGAAGTCGTCGTCGTTCGTGATCATGAACGAGTACGACGGCGCTGCCCTCCGCCTATTCCACGCCGACCTCTATCGTCTCGAAGAACCGGAGCAGGTGGCTGAACTCGCCCTCAACGAGCTGGCATCGCGCGGCATACTCGTCGTGGAGTGGCCGGAGCAGGCCGGCGGCGAGATGCCCGAAGAACACCTCATGCTGCGTCTCGCGTACGACGGCGCGAAAGGGCGGGCGATCGAGATCGAGGGACATGGCGAGCGCTTCGAGGCGGTGGCTGAGCGGTTGCGCCCCCGACGACCGTCGAGCAACGACTAACGACCAGCTATTGCATGTGGATGACGCTGACGCCCTTCGCCCACAGCTCTTCGAGGTTGTAGTACGTGCGCTCGTCTGGAGCGAAGAGGTGGACGATGGCGTCGTTAAAGTCGACGAGCACCCAGCCGGAGTCCGGCTTGCCTTCGATGCGGCGCGGCTTCACGCCCTCGTCGCGGAGGTCGTTCTCCAGTGTGTCGATGAGGGCCGTCATCTGGCGCGGGTTGTTGGCCGTGGCAATGACGAAGTAGTCGGTGAAGGTCGAGACCTTACCGATGTCCATGAGGACGATGTCGCCGGCCTGCCGGTCGGACAGCAGGTCGGCGATCTTCTCTGCGAGCTCTAGCGACTCCGTAGCGGACTCCATCCTGTTCGGGTTCTGGTGGTCATCGAGTATAGCGGTGATTGCTACCCTGTCTGTACAAGTAGGTCAGTAGCGGCGTAGCTTTAGCTGCGCCCAGTCGTCGACTAGTCGTGAGGCATCGGTCCGGTGGGTACAGCAACCAACAAGAAGCAGCGTGTGGTCGTCGCGATGAGCGGCGGCGTCGATTCCGCCGTGGCGGCGGGACTGCTCGCGCGCGAAGGCTACGATGTCATCGGCATCACGATGCGGCTCTGGACGGTCGAGGATCCGGACGCCCCCATCGGCAACAAGCGCTGCTGCTCTGTATCCGACACGGACGATGCGCGCGCGGCGGCGGACGTGCTCGGCATCCCGCACTACGTCCTCAACATGGAGCGCGAGTTCCAGGACCGAGTGATCGATTACTTCGTCGCCGAGTACGGCCGCGGACGGACGCCAAATCCGTGCCTCGCCTGCAACGAGCACGTGAAGTTCCGCGCCCTGCTCGATCGCGCAGTCGCCCTCGACGCCGACTTTCTCGCGACGGGCCACTACGCGCAGATCGAGCACTCGAGCGGGCGTCATCGGCTACGGCGCGCGGTCGACGAGACGAAGGACCAGTCGTACGTTCTCTACACGATGGGACAGGCAGAACTTGCGAAGACGATGTTCCCCGTCGGCGGCTATGCGAAGACCGAGATCCGCGATTTCGCGCGCGAGATGCGACTGCCGCTCGCCGAAAAGGCGGACAGCGTCGACATCTGCTTCGTGCCGGATGGCGACTACAAGTCGTTCGTCGCAAAGCGATCGCAGCAGGAGGCGGGCGTCGTGCGCGACGTGTCGGGCGAAGTCGTCGGCGCACACGCGGGCATCGGCGGCTTTACGGTAGGACAGCGCAAGGGCCTCGGCGTGGCGGTAGGCGAGAAGCGCTTCGTGACAGACATCGATCCGGAGTTGAACATCATCACGATCGGCCCAGAAGAGCATCTCTTCGCGGACGCCCTGATCGCCGAGAACGTAAACTGGGTCGGCGGCGTTTCGACCGGACCGATCCGCGCCGCAGCCAAGATCCGTTATCGCACGCGGGCCGCGCCCGCGACGGTCACGCCGCTCGACGACCGTCATGCGCGCGTCGTGTTCGACGAGCCGCAGCGCGCAATCACCCCCGGTCAGGCCGCCGTCCTCTACGACGGAGACGAAGTGCTCGGCGGCGGGGCAATCCTCCGCGCCGAATAAGCCGCATCCCTCAGTCTTTTGTTGTTTCCCTCTGCCCCTTTGTTCTTGCTCTCCCACGGGCGCTTGATCCAGTGACTTCACAATGCAAAGCTAGTGACCCGTGGACGAACGGATCGGCCGCGCTGACTATCGGAGGATTGACCTTGAACACGGGTGAATACGCGAAGACATCTCTTGAGGGCATGTTCGGGCTGGTCGGCCAATGCGCTGGCGGCGTGGACGATGCGCAGTACAACTGGAAGCCTGGCGGTACAGCCAACAGTGCCGCGAAGTCGCACGTGCATGCGATCTCATCGATGGACTTCTTCATCAACGGCACGGTGCAGGGCAAAGAGATGCTCTGGTCACCCTTCGCGTTAAAGCATGGACTGCCGGAGAGTCCGCTCGCTGTGTGGGCATATGAGGGCACGATTCCCGTTGAGCCCATGAAGGAGTATTCGAAGAGCGTGCAGGACGCCGTCCTCGAGTACGTTGGCTCGCTGAGCGATGCCGACTTCGACCGCGAGGTAGAGACGCAGTTCTTCGGCAAGAAGAGCGTCGCCTGGTTGGTGCAGCTTGCCGGCATGCACGCCGTGGGTCACGCGGGAGACATGGCCGCCGTGAAGGGCATGCAGGGGCTCAAGGGCCTGCCCTTCTAGGCTTCGGAACTGCGATGCAATTGCAACAGGAGCGCGATTTCGCGCTCCTGTTTGTATCTGCGGGATTCTCCGCGTGACCGACTTACCATCTTTATGGTTGACAGATCGCATGTTATGGGCGTATGTTCGCAGTGGGCGAGGGCTTTTCTGAACCGCCCCGGTGCGCAACGCGTACCCATAACTCGAGGTACTTACCCAATGCGAGCAGTGATTCTTGCCGCCGGCGACGGCGGTCGTTTGCAACCCCTCACGAATGACACCCCCAAGCCGTTACTGAAGGTAGGTGGGCGTCCGCTGATCAATCACGTGCTCGACGCGCTGTTCGAGGCTGGCGTGCGCGAGACGACGGTCGTGGTCGGATACAAGGGCGATCAGATCCGGGAGGCGTTGGCCAACTTGCGGCCCTGCGGCATGGCCATCGACTACATCGAGAATCCGATGTGGGACGAAGGCAACGCACGATCGTTGTGGGAAGTGCGCGGCATCGGCGGGCCGTTCCTGCTCGCGATGTCCGACCACCTGGTTGAGCCCGCGCTCGTCTCGTCCATCGTTTCGGGCCACAACGGAAAGTGCGCGCTCGCCGTCGATCGCGCGGCTCCCGACGACGTTCGCGCCGACGAAGCGACACGCGCGCACGTCATGCACGGCAGCATCCGCGATCTCGGCAAGAACATCGACGTCTGGAACGCGCTAGACACTGGCGTGTTCTGGTGCACGCCCGACGTCTTCGACGCGATCACGCCGGCGATGCGCGATGGTGAGGCCGGAGCCGTGTTCGCATCGCTCGCGCGCCGCGGCAGGCTCGACGCCATCGACGTCACGGGCATGCGCTGGATGGACGTCGACACACCGGACGATTTCCGTGCCGCCGATGCGTGGCTCGGCGCTCCGGCGTACTGACGCTTGGCTGGCACGCTCGAAGGTCCCGTATCCCGATACTTCAACCGGAAGGTCTCCGTGCCGATCGCTGGCGCGCTGGCACACACGCCCCTGACGCCGAACCAGGTGTCGGTGATCGCGTACGCGATGGCGATGGCGGCGCTCTGGCTGCTCGCCGTCGGGCGCAACATTGAGGCGGGCGTGCTGATCCAGGCGTCGTCGATCGTAGATGGTGTTGATGGCGATCTCGCGCGGGCAAAGAACAAGGCCAGCAAATTCGGTGGCCTGTTCGACGCGGCGCTGGATCGGCTGGCCGATGCGGCGATTGCCGGTGGCATGGCCTGGTACGCGTTCTCGTACGAGGACTGGCCGGCGCCGCTCGTCGTAGGATTCGCCGCGATGGTCGGCTTCATCCTCGTCTCGTACTCCCGCGCCCGCCTGGAGACGATGGGCGGGATGGACACCGCGTCCGAACTCATGGGCGTCGCATCGCGCGATGTCCGGTTGCTGCTGCTCGCGATTGGCGCCATCGTCGGGCAGTGCTGGTGGGCGCTCGTCATCGTCGGCGCGTTGAGCTATGCAACAGTGGCATGGCGGCTGTTGCGATTCCGCCTTGCTGTCTAGTCAAGGAAGACGCCTTAGCCAGTGAGACGTTTGGTATGATCGGCGGAAGCTAGCGAATCCAAGGAACCGCCCGTGCACTTACTTCCGCGCATCCTGCTGGAATCCAACGTCGAGTTGGCCCGCGACTGGTCGATCATCTTCATGGCCATCGTCACTGCGACGTTCTTCGCGCTGGCCATCGTCTTCATCGTCGTGCTGGGGCTGCTCTCGCGCATCCTCTTGAAGAAGTCCATCGGCGTCATCGACGAGAACGTGAAGCCCACGCTCACGTCGGTGAAGGCAAGCGCGGACAGCGTCCAGGGCACGACGCAGTACGTGTCGCAATCCGCCGTCAAGCCCATCGTCCGGACGTACGGCGTGCTCGCTGGTGTGCGTAAGTTTGCGAGCGTCGTCAGTGGCCTGACGGGCGCCGACACAAACAACGGCAAGTAGTTCGCGCCCACTCGTTGACCAGAGTCATTCGTTGGAGGCCCCATGTTCTTCAAGGCGAAAGACATCGACACCGCCGTCGAAGCGGCACAGGCTGTCGCGGCGATTGCCGACGCAGCTGATGCGCCCGATGTCGGTCGCGGCATCGAGAGCGTCGTCGAAGCGATCGCGCCGATGTCCACCGCGGACGGCAAAAAGAAGAACGACAACACAAACATCGATTACGAGTGGCAGTTCGCGACGCCGTTCGGGAAGGTCGAGTTCGATCTCGACCCCAAGGATCTGCACGAAGAGAAGGAGCGCCGCCGCACCGAGAAAGCGGAGCGCGCTGCCGCGAAGAAGGCCGAGCGCATCGCGAAGCTTGCGGCGAAAGAGGCGGAGAAGCGCGGCATCCACGGGCCGGTCGTGATCGTCAAGCGCAGCAATCTTGTGCCGGCGCTCGTCATCTTTACAATCGTCGTTGCCGCCGTTGGCATCGCGATCTGGCTGTTCGCGCGGCCCGGCGAAGAAGACGAGTTGGACGCCGTGCCGCCGGAGCTGCGCAACGCGAACGCGCTCGCGGGTGAGGCCGAGCAACCGTCGTCAGGCATTTTCGGCCGCATCAAGCGGGCCGTGCGCGAGGGCAAGCAAGCGTCGCGCGACGCCCAGAACGAGCAGCAGCAACGCTACGAAGAGCTCTCGAAGCAGGGCTAAGTCGCCGCCAGCATCGCGTTGCTATAATCCCACCATCACGGAGAGGTGTCCGAGTGGTTGAAGGTGCCGCTCTCGAAAAGCGGTAGGCGTGAGCCTCGTGGGTTCGAATCCCACCCTCTCCGCCACTACGAAATACGTAAGGACAGGTCTTCAGACCTGTCCTCGCTGTGTTGGACGAGCCGGGCAAAGGGTGCCTGGTACACGGGGAGAGGTGCCGGAGTGGCCGATCGGGCACGATTGGAAATCGTGTGTGCGTGCAAGCGTACCGTGGGTTCGAATCCCACCCTCTCCGCCACGTAGGAAAGACTCGTCGTATGGAGTTCGTGTCTATGAGAAGAGGTTTAACAGTGCTTGCCCAAGTAGGCATTGTGGTTCTTGGTGCCGGCGTGTTGGTCGGCATGCTCTGGGAGCCGCACCTCGAGGGTAGGAACGTAGACTCCACCCTGTTTGAGATTTACTTCAAGGATCCATTCCTCGCGTTCGTATACCTGGGCTCTGTTCCGTTTTTCGTAGGACTCTTTCAGGCATTCAAGCTGTTGGGGTATGCCAGACAAGACCGGATGTTCTCGCACGCCGCTGTGACTGCACTACGGACCATGAAGTTCTGCGCGCTCATCACCCTGAGTGTGATCGTAACGGGAGGCATCGTCCTTGTGATAAATGCACGCGATGCTGGGGACGATCCGGCGGGTGCCGTTGCATTGGGTTTCATCGCCACGCTCGCCGCTATTGTCGTCGCGACTACGGCAGCGGCACTTGAACGCGTTTGCAAGAAGCCGCTGATAAACGCTGCCACCTCATGACGGACGAAGAGCTCATCGCTCGCGCCGCGGACGTCGTAAACCACCGCCGCGCCGGCAACTCGGAGTACGGCCAGGTGGGCGCAGCGCTCATCACAGGCTCTGGCGCCGTCCACGTGGGCGTCTGCATCGATACGTCGTCAGGCATGGGTTTCTGTGCAGAGCACGCCGCCATCGCCGCGATGATCACAGCCGGCGAATCGCGAATCGTGACGATCGTCGCGGTCTGGAAGGACGAGCGCGACGCGGTCACGATCCTGCCGCCGTGCGGCCGTTGCCGCGAGTTCATCCGCCAGGTCGATGAGGCGAACCTCGACGCGCGCGTCATCCTGAAGCCGGGCGTCGTTCCCCTCCGCGATCTGCTGCCGTATCACGAATGGCCATCGTAGCTAGCTTCGCTTCCACCACCCGCCCCCGTGAGCGACAATACGACGCTCAGGAGGCATACACATGGAACTGAAGAACACCGTCGCGATTGTGACGGGTGGCGCCCGTGGCATCGGTCGCGGCATTGCGTACGAACTGGCGAAAGAGGGCGCGCGCATCGCTATCGCCGACCTGCCGGCGACAGCCGCCGACCGCGACGAGACCATCGCCGGTGTGAAGGTCCTCGGCAGCGAGGCGATCGCGGTCGATGTAGACGTGCGCGATTTCGCGCAGTGCCAGGCGATGGTGCAGTCGACGCTCGACAAGTGGGGTCAGGTCGACATCCTCGTGAACAACGCCGGCGTGATCAAAGTCGGGCCCGTGTTCATGTTCGGCGAGGAGGACTGGGACCTCATCCAGGACGTCAACGTCAAAGGCACCTTCCTCTGCTCGAAGGCCGTCGCGCCGCACATGATGCAGCGCAAGGGGGGGCGCATCGTCAACCTCGCGTCTATGGCGGGGAAAAGCGGGAAGGCGGGCGCTTCGAGTTACTGCGCTTCGAAGTTCGCCGTCATTGGCTTCACGCAGGCGCTGGCGGAAGAGATGGGCCAGTTTGACGTGACCGTGAACGCCGTCTGCCCGGGCGAGGTCGACACGTTCATGTGGCGCGAAGTGCTGCTGCCGGCGATCGCGCTCGGCACAGGCGTCACGAAGGAAGAGGCGTGGGAGCAGGCCGCCGTGAAGAACGTGCCGCTCAAGCGCCCGCAGACGGTCGAGGACATCGGCGAAGCAGTCGTCTTCCTGTGCAAGGCGAACAACATCACCGGCGAGTCGATCAACGTCACCGGTGGGAGCGAGATGCACTAGCGTCGGTCGTCGGGTGATGCCCGCACGCGGAGGGAGGTCCAGATGCCTACCGAACAGCAAGCGCACTACAAGCAGGCAATGCGCGACCAGTGGTCGACAGCGGCCGAGGCATGGGGCGCGAACCACCCGAAGTTCGCGGAGATGTCGAAGCATGTGACGGCGGCCATCGTCGTTGCGGCGGATCTCAAGGAAGGCCACCACGTCCTCGACCTTGCGGGCGGCACGGGCGAACCATCGCTGACCGTCGCGCGGCAGATCCTGCCGGAAGGCACCGTCATTTGCACCGACCTCGTCCAGCCGATGCTCGATGCGGCGCAACGCAACGCGAAGGACGAAGGCCTCACGAACATCACCTTCCAGCAGGTCGACATGGAGGACATCCCGTTCGAGGACGGGCGCTTCGACCGCATCACGGCACGCTTCGGCATCATGTTCCCGCCGGACACACAGCTCGCCCTCAGCGAGATCAAGCGCGTGCTGAAGCCGGGCGGGCGCGTCGCGTTCACCGTCTGGGCGCCGATCGCCGAGAACCCGAGTTTCACCGTCATCAATGGGCCGCTTATGGCCGCCGGCCTCCTGAAGCCTCCACCGCCTGACGCACCGACACCGTTCCGCTTCGGCGAGCCGGGCTCGCTCACGGCGCAACTTCGCCAGGCGGGGTTCAACGATGTGCACGAGGAAGTGCGCGATATCGAATGGGCGTGGCCTGGCACGGCGGAGGAGCAGATCGCCTTCAACCGCGCGACGCTCACGACCACACGAAACGCGCTCGATGCGGCACCGCCCGAAGTGATCGAACAGATCAAGGCCGGCATGAACAAGCACAAGGACGGAGACAGGTTGAACTACGGCGCGAAGATCTACGTTGTCTGGGCGGTGAAATAGTGCGAATTGGCTTCATTGGCGGTACGGGCGAAGAAGGCATGGGGTTGGCGTACCGGTTCGCACAGGCCGGGCACGACTGCGTCATCGGGTCGCGGGCGATCGAAAAGGCGGACGCGGCCGTCGCCGAACTGAAAGAGAAGGACGCAGGGCTGCCGATCACTGGCGCGACGAACGACGACGCTGTCGCGCAAGCCGACATCGTCATTGTGACGACGCCGTACACCGCACAAGCGGCGACGTTGCCGCCACTCGCTGCTGCAGTCACGGGCAAGATCGTCATCAGCACCGTCGTGCCGATGGCGTTCGAGGGTGGGCGCGCGTCGTTGACCTCAGTGCCAGAAGGCTCAGCAGCGCAGCAGGAGCAGGCGCTCCTGCCGGAGTCGATCGTCGTCGCGGCGTTCCAGAACCTCAGCGCGCGCAAGCTGCTCAAGGGCGGCCCGCTCGAAGCCGACGTCGTCGTCTGTGCGGATGACAAAGACGCCCGCACGAAGGTGATGGCGCTCGCTGAAGACATCGAGGGCGTGCGAGGGGTCAACGGCGGCGCGCTCGCCAACTCCCAGATGGTCGAAGGCATCACGGTGCTGCTCGTCAGCATCAACCGCGCCTACAAAACGCAGGCCGGCATCAGGATCGCAGGCATCGCATGACAGAAGTCCGCATCATCGGCATACCGGGCATACCGGAGATTCACGAAGGCGACGACCTTCCGTCGATGATCGTCACCGCTGCACGCGAGAACAACATCGCGATCGAAGAAGGCGACGTGCTCGTCGTCACGCAGAAGGTCGTCTCGAAGGCGGAAGGCCGCATCGTCGATCTCGACGACATCACGCCGTCGCCGTTCGCGGAGTCATACGCGCGCGAGTTCGAGAAGGACGCGCGGCAGATAGAGGTCGTGCTGCGCGAGTCGAAGCGCATCGTTCGCCAGCAGCACGGCGTGATGATCTGCGAGACATACCACGGCTTCATCTGCGCCAACGCCGGCGTGGATGCCTCTAACGTCGAGAAGACGGGCACCGTCTGCCTGTTGCCGGTCGACCCTGACGCTTCCGTGCGCGCTATCCGCGACGCCGTCAAAGCGCAACTCGGCGTCACCACCGCCGTGATCATGTCCGACACGTTCGGCCGCCCCTGGCGCGAAGGGCACGTGAACTTCGCAATAGGGCTCGCCGGCATCGCGCCCGTCATCGACTATTCCGGTCAGGTCGACCCCGCCGGCTACGAGTTGCGGGTCACGCAGATGGCCGTCGTCGATGAGCTGGCGGCCGCGGCAGAACTCGTGCACGGCAAGCTCGCGCGGGTGCCCGTCGCCGTCGTCCGTGGCGTGGAATACGCCGCCTCAGAGGACGCGAGCACGTCCCTGTTGATCCGCCCCGCCGAGCGGGATATGTTCCGCTAACCCACCATCCCCAGACCGCCGTCAAGTAAGCTCGCGTCCCGCCTTGACGCCGCCCTCCTGCCCGCCGATGCTAACCCCGGAAGGGGAGCACAGCGTCACGCCAGGAGACAGCTCGTGCTGCGACGACCGCTGCTTGCCCTCCTTCTCGCGCTCGTCCTCGCGACGACGCTGGCTCACACGCGCGACTCGACCTCCGTCCTTGCCGCACCCGGCGAAATCACCACGTACGCGGGCGGCGGCGTTGGTGACGGCTCATCGCCGCTGAACGCCGCGACGAATGCGGCCGGCGTAGCGACGGACGGCGCCGGCAACCTATACATCGCCGATAACACCAACTGCCGCGTCCGCAAGCTGACAACGGGTGGCGTGATCTCGACGATCGCCGGAACGGGCGTCTGCGGCTACAGCGGCGACGGCGGCGCGGCAACCGCAGCGCGCCTCAACTTCCCGCAGTCGGTCGCAGTCACGCCCACGGGCGACATCCTGATCGCCGACAGCGCGAACTGCCGCATCCGCAGGATCGACAGCGGCGGTACGATCACGACGTTTGCTGGCGGCAATCTGTGCATCTATGGCGGCGACGGCGGTTCAGCGACGTCGGCGTATCTCGCCGATCCGGATGGCGTCGCCGTTAGCCCCTCGGGCGACGTATACATCGCGGACACAGACAACTGTCGCGTGCGCAAAGTGGCCGGCGGCATCATCACAACGTTCGCGGGCACCGGTGCCTGTGGATCTGGTGGCGACGGAGGTCCGGCGATCTCTGCGGGCGTCGGCCATGTGAGCGGTGTCCTGGCGGATGCCGTCGGCAACGTCTACATCGCCGACACGAGCAGTTGCCGCATCCGCATTGTCTCACCGGCCGCAGTCATCGGCACGCTGGCCGGCAATGGCACTTGCGCGTACACCGGCGATGGCATGCCCGCATACGCCTCCGGCGTCAACAAGCCCCGCGCGATCGCGCTGGACGCCGCCGGCGATGTCCTCATCGCCGACACCGACAATTGCCGCGTCCGCAAGGTGATGTACCCCACGCTCGCAATCAGTACGGTCGCCGGAGACGGGGACTGCAACATCGGCGGCGATGGCGGCCCCGCGTCCTCGGCGAAGGTCAACCGCCCGCGCGGCATCGCGGTGTCCGGCGCCACGCTGCATATCGGCGACACCAACAACTGCCGGGTGCGCCGCATCATGGCCGGCGTCATCACGACGACGGCGGGCACGGGCTGGTGCCAGTACGGCGGCGATGGCGGGCCGGCGACCAACGCCGCGCTCTCCACAACGGGTGAAGTCGCCGTCGATGTCGCCGGCAATCTGTACATCGCTGACATCAACAACTGCCGCATCCGCAAAGTGGACACCGGCGGCATCATCACGACATTCGCCGGCAATGGCGCCTGCGCGTACGCCGGCGACGGTGGGGCGGCGACGGCGGCCTCCCTGAACGGACCGCGCGGCGTCGCCGTCGATGGCGCGGGCGTCGTGTACGTCGCGGACAGCAGCAACTGCCGCATTCGGCGCATAACCGGGGGCATCATCACCACGTTCGCCGGAAACGGCGCCTGCGGCTACAGCGGCGACGGGTCTTCGGCGGCGAGCGCATCGCTGTCCTACCCGCAGGGCGTGGCCGTGTTCGGCTCGAATGTGTACATCGCCGACTCATTCAACTGCCGCATCCGCCGCGTGTCGGGCGGCGTCATCACGAGCTTCGCAGGCGATGGTGCGTGCCTCTACGACGGAGACGGTGGCGCGCCCGGCACTGCATCACTCACGTTCCCGCACGCCGTCGCCGCCGACGCGACCGGCGTGTACATCGCCGACACGTACAACTGCCGTGTGCGTAAGGTCGCGGGCGGCGTGATGGCCACCACAGCCGGAACCGGAGCATGCACGTACGGTGGAGACAACGGGCCGGCAATCACCGCGAGCCTCGATCAGCCGATGGCCGTCGCCTTGTCCGGCGGATCCGCGTACGTCGCCGACACCGACAACTGTCGCCTCCGTCTCGTCGTGGGCGAAACGATGATCTCCGTCGCAGGCACCGGCTTTTGCGACATGGGCGGCGATGGCGGTTCAGCGGCCAGTGCGCTGCTCAATCGCCCCGCCGGCATCGCCGTGACCAGCGCGGGCGACGTGTTCGTGTCGGACGGCGCGAATCGCCGCGTTCGGCGCATCGCGGCAGGTGGTGATGCTGATAGCGACGGCATAGCGAACGTCGTCGACAACTGCCCATCCGTCGCCAACGCCGCGCAGACAAACAGCGACCGCAACTTCATCGACATGGGGCCGCTCCCCGCCGACGACGCGACGCGAGCGAGGTCGGATCTCGCTGGCGATGCATGCGACAACGACGACGACAATGATGGGCTGCCCGACGCAAGCGAGGCCGCAGGCTGCAACGGCAGCGGTGCGCTGAACCCGCTGCTCGCCGACACGGACGGCGATCGCACGCTCGACAACGCCGAGTGCCTCCTTGGCTCGAATCCGGGCCTCCTGTCCAGCGTCCCGCCGCACATCGTCGGACCCGATGCCGACAACGATGGCGTGCCCGACGCCTACGACCCGAACGATGCGGCGGTGGACTCGGACGGCGACAAGATCCAGGATCGTGTAGAGTTCCGCTTCTACAACACCGATCTCTCATCGCGGAACACTGACGGCGATGTCTGCTCCGACGGGAAGGAGGTCGCGTCGCTGAACGGAGACAACACCGTGAACCCCGCTGACCTCGGTATTACGGCGAGCCGGACGGGCCCGGGCACCTCGCCGCTCTACCTCGTGCAGGTCGATGCAAATAAGGACGGCACGATCAACCCTGCCGACCTCGGCATCGTCGCGAGCCAGTTCGGCGCTTGCTAGCGACCGAGGGTCACGGCTCCGGCGCGTCCTCGCGCGGCTCGAAACCTGCGCAGCGGATGACAGGCAAGCGCGGGTACTTCGGAAACCTTGGATCCGTGCGCGAAAGGCCGCACATCAGAAACGCCGAACCGCGCGAAGACTCAACGCGCTGAGCGTGAACGCACGTCGCGCATAGTCCGAGCGCCGACGAGGCGTCGCCCGCCACTACGAGCCCTTGAATTGCGGCGGGCGCTTCTCGAGAAACGCGCGTACGCCTTCAGCGCGATCGTTGGTGGACTGCAGAATGATCGTGAGGTCCGTCTCGTATCGCAGCGCCTGCTCCAGCGGCATGTCGAGGCCCTGCCGGATCGCCTCCTTCGCGTAGCGCACGGCGACCGGCCCCTGCGCGGCGATGCGTTTCGCGATCTCGCGAGCACGATCGGTCGTTGCACCAGCCAGGACGACCTCGTTCACGAGACCGCATTCGTACGCTGCGTCGGCGTCGATGCCCTCGCCGAGAAGTACCATCGCGGCAGTCCGGCTGTGGCCGATGAGCCGTTGCAAGCGTTGTGTCGCACCGAGTGGCGGCAGGCGACCGTCCGCGAGGTCGGTGAGCGCGAATGTGGCCGACTGTGATGCGATGCGAATATCGCAGGCGAGAGCCAGCGCGAGGCCGGCCCCAGTCACGAGTCCATCGATGCAGGCGATAACGGGTTGGGGCAGCTGTTCGATGAACGCCACCGCATCGACGCCGGTTGCATCGATGTTCGCGAATCCGTCGGTAGGGGTGACTAGAGTAACGACATGGATCGACGTTTCGGCGGCCAGTTGTGTGGCAGCTCCGGCGATCGCTCCGAGCGTGCCCGTACCGTTTTCGACGACGCGTATCTCGCCGATGGGACCATCAAATCGGAGGTCGATGAGCGCCCTAGTCATGCGTAAATCGTATCACCAAAGGCGAAGAATCCGTGTCCTAGGCGCCCGTGGGTACGAACTCGCGGGCCGGGTCGCTGAAGATGATGAGCATCTTGCAGGGCACAGCGCTGGTGTTGATGAGCCGGTGCGGCATGTCGCGCGGGATCAGGAAGATATCGCCGGGACGCAGGATGGTCTTCTGGTCGCCCAGCGTGTGCTCGACCTCGCCCTCCAGCACGTACACCAGCTCTTCGCAGTTCGGGTGCGTGTGCTCGACGTTGCTGCCGCCCGCATCGAACGTCGCATGCGCGGCCGCGAGCTCCGAGCCCGCGAGCGAGCCATCGCGCGCAACCCACTCGATGCGGCCGAAGTCCCGCGTCTCGGACTGCGAGCCGAAGCCGCGGCGGGCGAGGGATTCGATGTCGGGCAGGTTTTCCATCAGGCGCCCGTTGCTTTGCGGCGGAGCATCTTGCCGGGGCGGGCCTCCGTCTGCGTGCCATCGCGCACGACGACCTCGCCGTTCACGATGACGTACTGGATGCCTGCCGGATATTGGCGCGGGTCGTCGTACGTCGCGATGTCGGCGACGGTCGCCGGATCGAAGACGACGATGTCCGCCGCCCAGCCCTTCCGGAGTTCGCCGCGATCGCCGAGCCGATGCTTGCGCGCCGGCAGCGATGTCATCTTGCGCACACCTTCTTCGAGCGTCATCAGGCCTTCGTCGCGGACATACGTCTGGAGGACGCGTGCCATCGTGCCGTAGAGTCGCGGGTGAGGCTTACCGTCTGTCGGCAGGCCATCGGAGCCGATCATGCAGTGGTCGTCCGAGATCACGCGCCGCACGTCGGCCTCGTCCATCACGAACATGATCACGCTCGGCGTGTTCTCTTCGTCCTGTAGCACCTTCGCGACGGCTTCCTTGATCGGGAGATCGAGGTCGGCGGCGATGTCGCGGATGTAGCGGCCCTCGTACTTCTCCTTGTTGTACTTCACGCTCGCGACGATCGCCTCGACGCCCTCGAACGCCGCCCCGCGCCCGACGCGATACATCGCCGCGAGCGACGAAGACGACGCGATGTAGGGGTACACGTCGATGGTCACGTCAACGCCACGCGCGCGCGCCGCAGCGAGAAAGGGCAGCGTCTCCTTCGTCAGGCCGTACGCGCCGGGACCGGCGCTCTTGTGGTGCGAGATCTGGACTCCGCAGCCTGCCTTCTCGCCGATCTCGATCGCCTCCGCGACGGCCTTCATGACGTCGGCCCCTTCGTTGCGGATGTGGCTGGTGTAGATGCCGCCGTATTCTGCGACAACCTTCGCCAGCTCGATCAGTTCGCCCGTCTCCGTGTACGCGCCCGGCACGTAGATGAGGCCTGTCGACATGCCGATTGCGCCGGCCTGCATCGCGTCGTCGACCAGGCGCTTCATTTCGGCCATCTGCTCATCGGTCGGGCGGCCACGTTCGCTGCCCATGACGTTCATGCGGATGACGCCCTGCGGCACGTATGCGGCGACGTTGCAGGCGGGACGCGCCGCATCGACGGCGTCGAAGTACTCAGCCGTCGTTCGCCACGGTATTTCACCGTCGCCACCGAGGATCGCGCCGAAACCAGCGGCGTACATCGGGCGGAACTGGTCGTTCGCGGGCGCGTTGCCCGCGCCACAGTTGCCGACGACGTCGGTCGTGACGCCCTGCATGATCTTGAAGTCGACGCGCGGGTCGCGCACGACGGCCGCATCATCGTGCGCGTGCACATCGACAAAGCCCGGAGTGATCACCATGCCAGCGACATCGATCTCAGCCGTCGCATCGCCGCTTACGTCGCCGACCGCGGCGATCGAGCCGCCGCTGATGCCGATGCTGCCTGCGACGGCTGGCGCACCCGTGCCGTCGATGATGCTGCCGTTGCGGAGGATCAGGTCGTACTCGGGCATAGCTATTTCGCGCTCATATCGACCGGTTGGCCGGTGCGTGCTGACTCGTAGATCGCGTCGACCACGGCGTGCGCCTTAACGGCGACATCAAAGTCAAGCCACGACTGGCGGTCTTCGCTCACCGCCTTCAGGAACGTGTAGTCCTCTAGCAGGTACGACTGGCCCAGATCGTGCTCGATGACGTGCTCGCGGAGTCGCGCGTCGTCGATCGGCAGACCGTTGGCGAAACGCTCGATCACTTCCTTTGACGCGATGTCCGTACGGCGGCCCGCCGCGTTGGTCTCGCAGCGGATGTTGCCGGCGTAGTCGTCGTCCTCCCAGCTGTACTGCGCGTTCTCACAGACGACGTGCATGCGGCGGCTGGAGCCGCGGTGCAGGATGTTGTGCCAGATCGAGACATGGTTGACGACGGCGCCGATCTCGAACTCGAGCATCGCGCTGCTCATGTCCTCGACACCCTCTTTGCCGAAGAAGTGGCTCGTCGTGCCGTACACGCGCTTCACGTCACCGAAGTACGACAGCAGGATGTCGATGTCGTGGATCGCGTGTTCGAGCAGCGTCCCGGCGCCGACCTTCGTGACGTCGCCGCGCCAGGTGCTCTGGTAGTGGCCCTGGATCGGGAAGAACTGGTCGTCGATCATCACGCACGTCATCGGCCTGCCCGACGCTTCTTCCTGCATCAGTTGTCGCGTCACGAACACGACGGGCGAGAAGCGCATCACCAGCCCCACCTGGTGCGTGATACCGGCGGCCTTCGCGGCGTCGCGCATCAGTGCCGCGTCCGTCGCGTTGAATGCGAGCGGCTTCTCGCAGAACAGCGCCTTGCCCGCGGCCGCGACTTTGCGCGCGAGTTCGAGGTGGTTGAACGTCGGCGTGCAGATGTAGATCGTGTTGATCTCGGGTGAATTGATCAGTTCGTCAGCGTTCGCCGTCACGAGGCGCGCGTGTGAGGCCGCGGCGAAGCTCTCGCGCCGCGCGTCATCCTCCTCCGCGATGCCGACGAGCTCGCCGTCGATGAGGCCGCTCTTGAAGCAGAAGTGCGTGGCCTTGCCGTGGGTCGTGCCCATGACACCGCCGCCAATAATGCCAACCTGTGGTCGCATTAACCCTCCGGAACTCGCAGGCTACAAGCTGCGGCGCGTACGTGATACCTGTCTCCCCTCTCCCGTTCTGGGAGAGGGGTTGGGGGAGGGCGCGCACGAAACACACTCGTAATTTGACCAATTTCGCGTTCCCGCCCATGATTGATCGCTGGGCAACGCGAACGCCTCGACGATCTCGTCGAGGTGTTCGAACCACAGTTGGAGGGAACAGGGAGGAAGATGTTCAAGACGAGAAGCAGGTTCATGGCGCTCGCGTTAGCGGGCGTAGTCACGATGTCGCTGGTCGCGACGGCGTGCAGTGACGACGACGACCCGGAAGACGGCGACACGACACCAGCGGCGACGTCGGCCGCGACAAGCGCCGCAACAACAGAGCCGGACGGCACCGCAACGACAGGCGGCGAGATCGACATCTCTGGCGTGCCGGAGTTGGAGGACGGCTTGCTCAGCGCAGGCTCCGACATCGCCTACGCACCGCTCGAGTTCTTCGACGAATCCAACACACCTGTTGGCCTCGATCTTGATCTTGCTGAGGCAATTGCCGCAGCGCTCGGCGTTGAGGTCGAGTTCACAAACGAAGCGTTCTCCAGCCTTCTGCCGTCGCTCGCCGCAGAGCGCTACGATGTGATCTGGTCGGCGATGACGGCGAGCGACGAACGCAAGCTTGAGGTCGACTTCGTCGAGTACTTCACCGCTGGCTCCGGCATCATCGTGCCAACCGGCAACCCGGACGGCATCGCGACCATCGAGGACCTCTGCGGTAAGACGGTTGCTGTGCAGGACGGCACAATTCAGGTCGAGTACCTCGAGGGCACGGCCGAGGCGGGTGGCGGCCAGAGCCAGGCATGCGTCGACGCCGGCGGGGAAGAGATCACGGTACTGAAGTTCCCGTCTGACCCGGAGGCCGTCCAGGCCCTCCTCGCAGGCCAGGCGGACGCCGAAATGGCTGACTACCCCGTAGCGACGTACTCAGTGACGCAGAACGAAGGCGAGATCGAGATCATCACGGGCTACCAGTTCGACGCCGGTAACTACGGCATCGCCACACGCAAGACGAGCACTGAGTTGAAGGCCGTGCTGCAAGCCGCAGTCGACCAGATCATCGAGGATGGCACATACGCCGCCATTCTCGCGGAGTGGGAACTGGAAGCAGGCGCGCTCCAGTAGCGACAACAGCGCACCATTAGCTTGACAACGAGCATAGGGCCTCCAAATGGGGGCCCTATGCTTTCGCTAGAAGCACCTATGCTTTTCGCAAAAGCACCTATCCTTTACACAGGATGCACGTGTTCCCAACCGTCCCCACGCTCATTGCCGATTTCGATTTCGACACCGTTCGCCACTACCTCTTCGACAGCATCTTTCTCGAAGCGGCGTGGCACACGCTGTGGATCTCGGTGCTGGCGCAGATCTTCGGCATCCTCATCGGCGTGCTCGTCGCGATCCCGCGGCATTTGCGCGTGCCCGTCCTCAGCCAGATAGCCAGCCTGTACGTCTGGTTCTTTCGTGGCACACCGCTGCTGTTGCAGATCCTGTTCTGGTACGCCGCGCTGCCGCTGTACGCGCCCGACGACTTCGGATGGTGGATCTTCCAGTATCACCACGACCTGTTGCTGTTGAGCCCGTTCCAGGCTGCGCTCATCGCGCTCGCGTTCAACGAGGGCGCTTACATGGCCGAGATCGTTCGCGCCGGCATCCAGTCGATCGAGAAGGGGCAGATGGACGCCGCGAAGGCGCTCGGCATGCGCAATCTGCAGGCGATGCGGCTCATCATCCTGCCGCAGGCTCTGCGCGTGATCGTCCCGCCGACGGGGAATGAGTTCAACGCGATGCTGAAGAACTCATCGCTCGCCTCGGTGATCGCCTACAGCGAACTGCTGTACACCGCGCGCGGTGTGTACTCGCGCAACTACCAGGTGCTGGAACTGCTCGTCGTCGCGAGCTTATGGTACCTCGTGTTCACGACCATCTGGGGCGTCATCCAGGACGAGATCGAGGCGCGCATGTTCCCCGACAACGAATCGCAGGGCCTCCTGACACGCCTCAAGAACGGCGTGCGCCCGCCATCACGATGGCTCGGCGGCGATACTGGGGCGCGGCCATGACCGACGACATCAAGCCGCCGATGGTCCGCATCGAGGACATCTACAAGCGCTTCGGCAAGGTCGAAGTGCTGCGGGGCGTGACCTTCGACGTCGCGGAAGGCGAGGTCGTCGTTATCCTCGGCCCCAGCGGCTCCGGCAAGAGCACGCTGCTGCGGCTCGTCGCGCATCTCGACCGCATGGACGCCGGCCGCATCCTCGTCGACGGCAAGCTCGTCGGCTACGAGGAGCGCGGTGGCAAGCTGCGCGAGCTTTCTGACGCTGCCGCGTCTCGTGCGCGCGCGGATGTCGGCATGGTGTTCCAGCGCTTCAATCTCTTTCCGCACCTGACCGCCGTCGGCAACGTCGTCACGGCGCCCGTCCACGTCCGCGGCATCCCGCGCTCGAAGGCAGTCGAGCGAGCGAAAGAGCTGCTGACCATGGTCGGCATTGGCGAGAAATTCGACGCGTATCCATCGCAGCTCTCCGGCGGCCAACAACAGCGCGTCGCCATCGCCCGCGCGCTCGCGATGAACCCAAAGGTCATGCTGTTCGACGAAGCGACATCCGCCCTCGACCCGGAGCTCGTCGGCGAAGTGCTCGAAGTGATGAAGCAGCTCGCCCATGGCGGCATGACGATGATGGTCGTCACGCACGAAATGGGCTTCGCCCGCGAAGTCGCCGACCGCGTGATGCTCATGGACGAAGGCCGCATTATCGAAGCCAACGCCCCAGCCGCGTTCTTCGACGCGCCACAACACGAACGCACGAAGTCCTTCCTGTCGAAGATTCTCTAGCGGTCGTCGAATAGCGCCCGGAGCGCGGGCTTTCAGCCCGCGTCGTCGAGCAGCACCGGATGTCGTGAGTTGTCTGAAATGTTTGTGTAGGGGCGCCGCTTGCCGCGCCCTCGGCCACTCGACAATCACCGAGCAGTGAACACGCTGCGCGAGCGCCACTACCCTACGTTCAGGCGCATCTCAAACACGATCGCTTCACCAAGGGGCACCGTGACGCGTCGCCGCTCGATGAACCCACACGAACGATAGAACGGTGCGGCATCCCAACTCGCCAGCGTAGAAAGCGTCACCGCCGCATATCCTCGCCCGCGCGCCCGACGCACCAGCTCGTCGAGGACCATGCGCCCGACGCCCATCCTGCGCGCATCAGGCGCGACCGACATCCGCACGACCTCAACCGTGTGCGCATCGATGTGCTTGAGGAATCCCGTTGCAACGAGCCGGCCGTCCTTCTCCGCGACGATGAGCTGGCTGCCCGCGTAGTTCGCTGCGATGTCGTCCAGATCCGGGTTCAGCGATTCGTCCACATGCCCGAAGTGCTCGCCGAGCCCGGTGATGATAAGCGATCGCGCCGCGATCTGATCGCGTGGCTCGAAGTCGCGTATCGCGACGTCTCCCCCGCTCACACCGGCCGCGCACCCGGTACGGGGATTACGGCACCGGTCACGCGCGCGGCCGCGTCCGAGCACAGAAACGCGATGATCTCGGCGATGTCCTGCGGCGTGTTCTCGTTTCGTCGCGGCAATTCGCCGCGCACGGCAGCCATCGCTTCTTCGGCCGTGAACCGCACCGTCGGCCCCGGCGCGACGGCGTTGATCGTGATGCCGTGGGGAGCCTCGCGCGGCGCGAGCGTGCGCGTGAGCCAGTGCCGCGCGGCTTTGCCCAACGGATAGTCCAGCGGCGCGTCTGGTGGCCCGAAGCGCCAGTCGTCTGCCATGTGCCCGCCGATGCTCACGAACCGCCCCCACTGCCGAACGCGCATGTCGGGCAGCGCCGCGCGCAGCAGGTAGTACGAAGACTCAATCTCGCGTCCGAGCACGTCGCGCAGGTGCGCGGGTTCGATCTCGGTGATGTCCTGCGGCTTCCAGACCGCGCCCGCGCTGTTGACGACGATCCCAACCGTGCCCAGCCGCTCGGCCGCTTCGGCGAACATTGCATCGATAGCGCCCGCGTCGGCGATGTCCGCAGCGACCGCGATCGCCCTCCGCCCCATGCCTTCGATCACCGCGACGACGCCATCTGCGGAATCGCGGTTCCTGCGGTAATTCACGACGACATCAGCGCCGTCGCGAGCCAGCGTGAGGGCGATACTCCGCCCCATCCCCTGCCCACCGGCGCCCGTTACCAGCGCGACGCGTCCTTCTAGTCCCATGCGCTGAGGATAGGCGGTTAGCGGGTGCAGCCGCTACATTGGCCTTCGTATGGGACAGTTCGACGGCAAGGCAGCGCTCGTAACCGGCGGCACCCGCGGCATCGGTAAAGCCATCGCCATGCGCCTCGCCCGAGATGGCGCGAACGTCGCGATCAACTACTCACGCAGCAAAGAGTCCGCCGACGCTGCCGTCGCTGACTTGCAGGCGCTCGGTGTCGAAGCATTCGCGCTCCAGTGCAATGTCGGTGACCGCGAGGCCGTCTTCGAGATGGTGAAGCAGGTCGGCGAGCGCTTCGGCCGCATCGACATTCTCGTGAACAGCGCCGCCCGCGGCCTCGAGCGTCCGCGCGCGGCCATCGACTCACTGCCGAAGCATCTGCATCACACGATGGACGTGAACGTGTTCGGGCCGTGGTTCGCAGCGCAGGCCGCCGTGAAGTACATGGCGGAAGGAAGCGCAATCATCAGCCTGCTCAGCCCCGGAAGCGACCGCTACCTGCCGAAGTACGCGCCCGTCGGCGTCTCGAAGGGTGCGTTGGAATCGCTGAGCATGTACCTCGCCGTCGAACTCGCGCCGCGCGGCATCCGCGTCAACTGCGTGTCCGCCGGACTGGTCGCCGAGACCGACGGTGTGCGCATGCTCGATCAGGACATGGTGGGCGACTACGAGACCAAAGTGCCCGCCGGCCGCCATGTGCTGCCAACCGACGTCGCTGATGCCGTCGCCTTTCTCGCGTCCGATCAGGCGAAGA
Organism: Dehalococcoidia bacterium; assembly: GCA_021731085.1. Lineage (GTDB taxonomy): Bacteria > Chloroflexota > Dehalococcoidia > DSTF01 > JACRBR01 > JACRBR01. The sequence continues at coordinate 20,233 of JAKFYB010000003.1, read as the reverse complement.
TGATCGTCGGCCAGGTGCTCCTCGTCGACGGCGGCTACTCGCTGCTCGGCACGATCTAAAGCACCGGCGCGCTACGGCAGCCCCTTCGTCGCTTTGGCCGGCGTGATTCCGCCCTCGTTGTACGGCGAGCACGAACCCGGTGCGGAAATCGCCGCGGCGATAATGCCACTGTCGTCGCTGGCACCCTGGCCGTCCTTGCTGATGTCACGGTTAGTGGCCAACGAATAACGGCTCACACCCTGCTGATTCGAAATATTAGTGTCCATGCGTCCATTTGAGGGGCTCGCATCGTTAGAGCCGGTGGCCTGGGATCGCAGCCCTTGGTCGACGGCGTTCTGGGCGCCGTCGCCGTTCAAGTCCGTCACTTCGTCGCCGTCTCGGCAGCCGTCGCCGTCCGTATCGGCCATGGATGGCTCCGTACCGTAAAAGCGCACTTCAACGCCATCGCGGAGCCCTCCGAATGTGCCAGTCGCACCAACCGTGTCCCTGTCGGAATCGCGGTCGGTGTTGCCGTTTGCGCCGTCGCCGTCGATATCGTCGATGAAGCCACTAGGGCTGACGCTGATCCTCATCGTGCGGAAGAAGGTCTCGGTCGTGGCGTGCAGGGCGGCAGCGCCCGGCATGTACAGACCGTCCGCGTCCGTGTCGCCACCAGTTGGGATTGAAGCATTCGCAGCCGGCTGCGCGCACCCGAGCGCGAAGGGAGTAACGACTGCCCCCGCGGTGCAGCTCTTCGCTTCCGGTGTGGAGACACAACCTGCATCCGCCGAAGCGGTGCGGCAGGAGGCGTCAGGGCGGCTGCGGAACTGGCACTCACGGCCATCGAGCATCATGTCGAAGTCCACGTCGCCAAGCACGGGGCTCATCGTGCGGATCGGCATCGAGACGCCCGGCGTCCCATCGGGATACATCGCGACGCCTACACAGACGGATGTGTCGGCGATGTCACCGGACGTCCCGCATAACGGCGCGGGAGCGCACTCGCCACCCGGGTCCGTCGGCCCCGACCACTCGCGGATGCGGAGCTGCGGTTCCGAAGCGTCAGGCAACTCGTCGTTGTCGTCGTCCGTGTCGCAGGCGTCACCCCACGGATCCTCGTCGGGATTCGTGCGGTCGCCGGTGCTCGTGTTCTGCCCGAGGAGTGGCCCAGCGCCATCCGGATCTGCGCTGCCGCCCATGCCGTGGTACTGCCAAAGCGAGTCAGTGTTGAGCTGCGACGCGTTCGCTTCGTTTGGGCAGTTGTCGTCGGTCGCTTCATTGGCGTCGAGAAACAAGTCCGGGTTTAGCTGCGCAATAGTCAGGTTGTTGCCACTAGGAACGCCTCCACCACACTGGGGGAGCGCCTTGTTGCAGGTGGCAATGGTGTCCTGCTTGTCGGCCTGACCGTCGTTGTCGCTGTCCGCGTCCTGCGGGTCGGTGAACTGGAAGATCTCGGTGTAGTCATCAGCGCCGTCACCGTCCGTATCGACGATCAGCGGGTCGGAGTTGTTTGCGTATTCCACACCGTCCGGCACAAGGTCGCCGTCAATATCCTTGTTCGCGTCATTCGGGTCGACGATGTCCGGGTAGCAGTCGCCGTCCGCGTCGAACGGAATGCCGATGCCAATCACATCGCACTGCCAGTCGAGGATGCGTGAGACCGAACGGTCGCCGAGATCGGGCTCCGATTCAAGCAACGTCCAGCGCGGCAGGATCGTGTCGACCGCCGGCGTCGTCATGAAGGTCGTGGAGGTGATGCTGTCGCGCGGCGCGGAATAGCACAGCGACATGTCGTCGTTCGGCGGGTTGTCGGGCGAGTTGCCCAGGATCGTCGCCGTCGCGACGAGCCCTGACTGTCCCGGATAATTCGACGCGTAGGCGACGTGGTTGAGCTTTGCGCTTCCGGCAATGGTGAACGGCGTCGTACCGTCGACGTACAGCGTCGTCAGCTGTGCAAGATCGGACGACTGGAAGGTCCAGCTGCTTGGTTGCGGGGCTGCGCCGTGGATGTAATGGTCCGCGTCGGCCGGGAGCAACTCGCCGGCGCCGCCAAGCGCTCCAGAGGCGGCGATGCGCGTGAACGTCGGCGGTGTCCAGAGAGCCGGGTTAGGCCACGAGCCAGTAGCCCCTCCCGGGCCGCCTGCACCGAGGATGTCCACCACCTGGTCGCACATCACGTCCGTGCGCACGTCGATCGCACCCGTTGTGGCAGAAGCGGTGCAACGGTTGTTGGCGTCCACTGGCGCGCATGAGACCGCTGCCGACAACCACTCGTTCGTGTCCATCGGCGTAAACGTCGTCGGGACAGCGAGTCGGTTGCCGATCGGCAGGTTGACGATTGTCCAGGCTGTGTACGTCGTTGCCGACGCCAGCAGGCCGGGATTGCCCGGATTGCAGACGAGGCGTCCACCCGAAACCACCGGAGCGTTGGCGGGATTGGTGTCGTAGCAGTGATCGACGCTAATCTCGGCGACGCCCGACGTCGCGAACTGTTGCAGCGGGATACCCGCGGCCGGCGCGCTGAGAAGCACCAGACTGGCGACGGTCGTCATGATGGCAAGCAGACTGACGGATACGCGGCGCATCGAGAAACACCTTTCACGAGTCGCGGTGGCGCGTAGTATACGTCTCATGGGCGCGGGGTGACTAGCCCCGAAAAGTGGCACTACAGTCGAGAACAACGAGAGAGGCCGGGCACATGGCCCGGCCTCTCTGCTCGTTTCTACGTGTTCCTTCGTCAGTTGCCGACGAAGTTCGGACTGTTCTCCACGAAGCGGCCCACCGGGTTCACTTCGAAGTTCCAGATGTGCAGCAGCCATCCAGCGTGCGCTGTCCACACCGGGTTCCCCGGCCGGCCGAGGCACGTTGACTGCGGCACGTTCTCCGCGACCTGCGTGTAACCGGTGCCGTTCCAGCCCCACACGCAGAGGTCGAGGTGATAGTGCCAAGCGTCGTCGTTGCCGGGGAACCCGTCCGGCGGGATGCCGCTGTCAGGGTCCGTTGGCACGGCCAGCGTCAGGTCATACGGCACGACGTACATCGGCGCGCCCAACTTCCATCCACCCGGTGTCGTTGAAGACGGTTCGTACAGCAGGCTCTCCGGGTAGAGGAGATCCATCACCGCATCCTGGCCGGTGAGACCACCGCTGCGCATGTAGTGCGCGCCCTGCTGCGGGATAAACGGCGTCACCTGCACGTAGCCCAAGGCACGTGCGTTGCGGATGTCCTGGAACCCGATATTGGGGATGCCTGTCGTCGATCCCGGCGGAACCACGGTCTCCATCGCGCGCGCCGAGTCGCGAATCATCTGATCCACGAGCGGGCAGGCGCCGTACATCGACGCCGTGATACCGAGGTCCGCGACGTTGATCGTACGGTCGCCGTTCGCGTCCTTCAGCCGATTGTAGAGCGGTTGGTAGCCAGTGATCGTGAATTTCTTGCCGTACGCCTGCGCGACGAGACCGAGGTCGGCGGGGTTATTGACGCCGTCGTCGTTGATGTCGTTGCAGTAGTAGAGCTTTGGATTCTCGGCCGTTGCCGTGACGATGATGCGCACATCATCGGTATGCACGAAGCCGTCGTTGTCCGTAACGGTCAGCGTGACTGTGTGCTGGCCTTCGTACATCTGCACGGAGTCCAGGTAGTTCGTCGAAAGCACCGTCGTGCCCTCGCGCCATTCGTAGGAGGCGATGAAGCCGTCCGGGTCGATCGAGCCGCGACCGTCGAGCGTGACATGCGCGTGGTCGACGTGCGCGATCGGCGTCGTGACATCGTCGCCCGCGTCAGCGATAGGCGGAATCGTGCCGCCACCCGTCGCGTAGGTGTATCCGCCGTTCAGCGTCGCCGAGCCGACCGAGTTCGAAACAAAGACGTTCGCGGGGCCAACGGCGCCCGCCGGTGTCGTCGCTGTCAGCGTCGTCGAGTTCTCGACCTTGATGTTCGTCGCGGCGACGCCGTCGAACGTTACCGTCGTCTCAGCCGTGGTCGTGAAGTTCGTGCCGGAGATCGTGACGTGCTGTCCACCGGCGTCTGGGCCGGCGACCGGCGACACGCCCGTGACGCTGATCGAACTGACGGGAGCTGTGTTCGGCCGGAAGAATGTGACGCGCGACGCGCCGTATTCGGCGACGTAGATCGTGCCGTCCGGTCCAACCGCGACATCAAGCGCGTTCTGCAGGCCCGTCGCCAGCGTCGAGTCCTCCACGACGGTGCGTCCGTCGCCGCTGAGTTGCACGCGGTGCAGCGTGTTCTCAACCCAGGAGACGTACAGGAGGTCCCCCTGGAGCTGCCCGCCGAAGAGGTTCTGCTTGTACTCCACAAGACCGTCGGAAGATGCCGGGAGGTTTGCTGCGATCGGCGCGGTGTACCCGGCGTTCGATGGCTCTGTCCCCGCGTGGTACGTGCACTGACGCGCGTCCGTGCGGCCACGGTTGCGGTTGGGGTGGCCGTAATAGTTGCCTTCCTCGATTAGGTTCAGCTCGTCGAGTGCTGCCGTGTCCGTTCCCTGGGTGATGCACGTCAGCGACGGCGGGCCATAACCGCCGTTTGGGCCATTGTCGGTGTTGTAGAGAAGGCCGTTTGTGTGCCACACGATGTCGTACGGATTACGAAGTCCGGAAGCGTACACGGAGACGTCGCCGCCCGTCTGGTCCACCGTGGCGCTGTAGATGTTGGGCGTGCTGTACGTGATGTTGCCGTCATATCCAGGCTCGTTCACGTCGGCGACGAGAATCGCGCCGCCGGTGGGCACTTCATGACGCTGGAACAAGCCGCCGGCCGGGTTGATTAGGCCGCCGTTTGTCGTTCCGCCCTGGCCGACGTACAACCGCCCGTCGGGACCGAAGGCGAGGCCGTTCGCCTCGTGTCCGGAGTTGGAGACGGGCAGGCCCGTAATGATGTCTGTCCGCGTGCCATAGCCGGCGCCGGAGATCTTCGTGACCTTGCCTGCGTACGAACCAGGCTCGCCGCTCCCCGGCGCAGGGCTCGCGTCGCCGAAGCCAGAGATGGTGTTCGTGACGTAGATCGGCGCGGGCACCGACGCGTCATCCGGATCGAAGGCTATGCCGAACACTTCTTGAAGTTGTGTATTGGTCGTGATCTGCTGGACGGCTGTGACGTTCTTGTTCGCGTCCAGCGTCAAGGCCTGGATGCGGCCGTTCGTGTCGGCGACGTAGAGCCGGCCGTCCGGGCCGACCTCCAGCGTCGAAGGCAGGCTCGTCGCGAAGCCGCTGCCCGCGATCGTGCCGCGTGTGAAGTTGATGGGCACCGTGCCCGATGTGGTCGTGACTTGCTGCACCGACGCAAATGCGGCGAGCAGTATGAGTCCCGACATCGTCAGCCGTCGAAGCACGGGTTCCCTCCTGACAGTACGTGTTGCGAACACAGTTGTTACGGATACATTGCGGGTTCCGCAATCCTATCATGCCCCGCCAAAGTGAAAATCAAGCGAATGTAAAATCGCCCGTCAATTCCACGACGCCGCCGGCACGCTTTTTTACTCGCCCTCGATGCACGTGCTCGCTCCCTGAGGAACACCGATGCGCAGGAGGACGGGCGCCCCCGCCCGTCGGTCGTCTCGCTGACCGCCCGCGCCGGTCACGTCGTCTGTCGCCGAAAACAGAACGGCCCCGCGCGCGCGAGGCCGTTCTCAAGATCTTGCGTTGGGCCGGGAGCGAAACCTTATGCGGGCTTCGCGTCCTTCGCCGGCCACATGTTGCGCAGTTCGCCGACGACTTCCGGCATCTTCTGGTCGAGCTCGTCGACCGTCCAGATGTGCCCCGCCTCCGCCGTCGCCTTCGATGTGATCTCGGGCAGCGAGTACAGCCCGATCAGCGGCCCGCTGACCATGAAGTCGCGCCCGTTGACGTTCGACGCCGCGTCGGTGCAGAGCCACGTCACGAAGGGCCCGATCGCGTCCGGGTTGTTCGCCTTGCCGAACGCCTCCAGCGCCTGGAAGCCGGCCATGCCTGCCGCGCCACCCTTCTGCGCTGCTTCCCGCATCTCGTCGCTGATCACGAGGCGTGTGCCGGCGCGTGGCCGCAGCGCGTTGCTGCGGACGCCGTAGCCGCCCATGTCGCGCGCCAGCGTGCGCGAGAGGCCGATGATGCCTTCCTTAGCCGCGGCATAGTTGCCCTGGCCGCGGTTACCCAGACCGGACTCCGACGCCGTGTGCACGAACACGCCGCTCCGCTGCTGCCGGAAGACGACCGACGCGTGCTTGCTGAGGTTGAAGTGACCCTTCAGGTGGACATCGAGGACGATGTCCCATTCCTCTTCCGTCATATTGAAGATCATCTTGTCGCGCAGGATGCCGGCGTTGTTGACGACGATGTCCAGCCGCCCGAACGTGTCGAGCGCCTGCTGCACCATGCGGTTGCCGGCCTCGAAGTCGGCGACGTTGTCGTAGTTCGCTGCGGCGTCGCTGCCGAGCTTCTTGATCTCGGAGACCACCTCGTCCGCGGGACCCTGCTCGCCACCAGTGCCGGCAGCGCTGCCACCGAAGTCGTTGACGATGACCTTCGCGCCTTCCGACGCCAGCGAAAGCGCCTCGCCGCGCCCGATTCCACGGCCACCGCCGGTGACGATCGCGACCTTACCTTCCAGCCTGTTACCCATTTGTACGCCTCCTTGGGCCGTTCTTGCTTGAAGGCCCGTCAAAAGCGGGCCGAAGCTTCGTTTTTCGCAATCCAGCAAGGGATTTCGGACAGCGATCGGCAATGTACGGGAGCACTACGTTTGGGGCAACATGCGAAACAGCAATCCGCTATCCAATTCGACCGATAGTCGTTGACAAACAAACGTTTGTTTGAGTACGATCGCGCATGACCACCGCCACCGCACCCCCACTCGAACCGACGACCAGCGACGCCATCCTCGACGCCGCCGAACGACGCTTCGCCGAGCGCGGCTTCGATGGCGTCTCCGTGCGGGAGATCGCGGCCGACGTCGGCCTCAAGAACCAGGCGAGCCTCTACCACCACTTCGACAATAAGCAGGCGCTGTACGAGGCCGTGCTCGCACGTGGCGTTGACTTGCTCATCGGCGTCGTCGAAGAAAGCGCGCGCGCAGGATCGTTGCGCGACGGCGGTGCAGCAGAAACCGTCGGCTCGTACGTCGATCGTGTTGTCACGTACCTCGTCGCGCATCCGAACATGGCGCGCCTCATACAGCGCGCGTCGCTCGACGATGACGCCGCCGCACGCGAGATCGTCCTGCGGCTTGTGCGCCCGCTCTTTGATGGCGGCGTGCGCCTGTTGCGCGAGCGCGGCGACTCATGGCCCGCCGACCAGGTGCCGCACGTCGCCGCGGGGATCTACCACCTCATCTTCGGCTACTTCGTCGACACGGCGTTACTGCGCGGTGTCATGCACGACGATCCGGCGAGTGATGATGCCATCGACCGCCAGCGCAAATTCCTCCGAACCGCCGTGCCGCGACTGCTTGGCATAGAAGACACACAAGGAGACCGACGATGACGACGATGCACATGGCCGACCTCTACGACGCCGCGACGTACGCGCACTCGATGCCGCACGATACCTTCACGGCGCTGCGGCGTGAGAAGCCCGTCGTCTGGCAGACGGAGCCCAACGGTCCCGGCTACTGGGCGCTGATGAAGTACGAGGACATCGTCCAGGTGTCGTCCGACAACACGCTCTTCTCATCCGAACGCGGCGGCACGAATCTCGAGGATATGGACGAGGACGCGATGGCGCTGATCCGTACGATCCTCATCAACATGGACCCGCCTAAGCACACGAAGTACCGCAAGCTCGTCGCCACCGGCTTCACACCGAAGATGACGCGCCAGATGGAGCCGCATGTCCGCGAGATCACGAAGCGCATCGTCGACAACGTCATCGCGAAGGGTTCATGCGACTTTGTGACCGACATCGCCGCGCAACTGCCGCTCGCCGTCATCGCCGAGATGATCGGTGTGCCACCCGAGGATCACGCGAAGGTTTTCGACTGGAGCAACCGCCTGATCGGCTTCGATGACCCCGAATACCACACCACGCCGGAGGACGGGCGCGTCGCCGCGATGGAGATGTTCATGTATGCCAACGCGATGGCGCAAGACCGCAAGGCCAACCCACGCGACGATCTCGTCAGCGTGCTGATGGGCGCCGAGGTCGACGGCGAGAGCATGTCGGAAGCGGACTTCGACGGCTTCTTCATTCTCCTCGCCGTCGCCGGCAACGAGACCACACGCAACCTCATATCCGGGGGCATGCTCGCGCTCATCGAGCACCCGGAGCAACGCCAGCGCCTCATCGACGACCCGAAGCTCATCGACACCGCCGTCGAGGAGTTCCTGCGTTGGGTCTCGCCACTCATCTATTTCCGGCGCACCCTGCAGCAAGATGCTGTTGTAGGCGGAGTCGAGATGCAGGCCGGCCAGAAGGTCGCGATGTACTACCCCAGCGGCAACCGCGATGAGTCCATCTTCGAGAACGGACAGACCTTCGATGTCGGACGCTCGCCGAACCCGCACATGGCGTTCGGCGGCGGTGGCCCGCACTTCTGCCTCGGGGCGAGCCTGGCCCGCCTCGAAATTCGCTGCATGTTCGAAGAGATCCTGACCCGCCTGCCCGACATGCAACTCGATGGCCCTGTGCAGCGGCTTCAGTCGAACTTCATCAACGGCATCAAGCACATGCCCGTCAAGTTCACGCCCGGGGCCTAGAGCCTTAATCCGCGATAACGAGCCGTTAATGGACCGCGCCTATGCTCGTGTTGACCAGAGGGTCATTACACAGCAACCAACGGCGGGCGGGGGCCTGCACTGTGCAGGACAGCACGTCTTGGTAGAGAAGCCGAAGGAAGCGGGGCCTTCGGCTTTTCTGTTTGCATAGAACTTTCGCCGTTGGCTTCCGCCCCTCCGTCCCGCTGCTGAAGTCCCACCATGTCCCTTCGTGAAAGTCTGTGAAATAAGCTCCCGCTCCACGACGTGGAGAGGGGGCCCGGGGGGTGAGGTGCTGCGCCAGCTCAATCTCCGAAGCCAAACGAACGAGGTCACCGTTTGTGGTTCCTTACGAGCGCGGGAATCCACTAATTGACACCCCTTCGACGCGACGGCTAGACTCGCCAAGGCCGTCGAGAGCTGTGTATTGCGGCTCACAAAACGATGCGGCATGTGTGGATGGGCGGTGGTCTCCTGCTGGGCGGCATCGAAGACGCGCTTCTCGAGTTCATCTCAGACACCTACGACACGATCGGCTGGCCCGGCGTCATCTTGCTGATGACGCTGGAGACGGTCGTCTTTCCGATCCCCAGCGAAATCGTCATGCCGCTCGCCGGCTGGAAGCTCATCGAGGCTAAGGATCTCGGCTGGTGGTGGCTCATCCTCGCCGGCATCTTCGGCGCGACGGGCAGCACGCTCGGCGCGATCGGCATCTACTACGCCGCGAAGTGGGGCGGGCGGCCGCTGCTGTACAAGTACGGCAAGTACGTCCTCATATCGCGCGACGACATCGACATGGCCGATCGCTTCTTCGATAAGTACGGCCCCTGGACGATCTTCTTCGGCCGCATGGTGCCGTTAGTGCGATCGCTCGTCAGCGTTCCCGCTGGCATCGTCGAGATGCCCATCTGGCAATTCATTATCTATACGTTCCTCGGTTCGTTCGTCTGGGCTACCGGCCTTGCCTACGGAGGCTATAAACTGGGCGAGAACTACGAAGATTTGCGCGAATGGATGGCTCCTGCGGACTATCCGGTCGCGGCGATCGTATTGCTGGGCATAGGCTGGTACGTCTATCGTTCAGTGAAGAAGGTCTGGTGGGATGAGCGTAAAGAAGACGCGACGCCCGCCGAACCAAAACCGTAAGGCGAGAAGAGCGGCGCAAGAGCGTGAAACGCAGGCGCACGGTGTAGGCGGGATGCCGGCGCACCAATGGCTGACTCAGCGCAACCCGCGCTGTGCGGGGTGTGGACGGGGCTGAGGGCAGGGAAGTGCACGGCCAATGATTCTCCAATTGCTTGCGGGCGTTGCGAAGCCGATCCTGCTGACCGCCGCCGTTGCGTCCGCCGCCGCAGGTGGATGGTTCGCCTACAGCAACTTCCCCGGCGATGACCCCACAGCCTTCCAGCGTCTCCAATCACAGAGCACACGCCTGCTCGTGAGCGAATTCGGCACGAACTCCGATACCATCGTCGCCATCGACCCCAACGACGTCGCTGGTTCGCGCGAAGTGATCGCCACCATCGACCACGCGCCGGAGTACGGCGTCTTCGCGACGCTCTCGCCCGACGGCCAGGCGATCGCCTACACAGCGCTTCCCGTCGACGCGCCGAGCTCCGCGCCGGATGCACCATCGATAGCAGGCGTCGTTGCAGCGGACGGAACGGTCGCCGTCCTCGCGAATGACATCGACCTGCTAATCGCGCCTGTCTGGTCGCCAAACAGCGCAAGCATCGTCGTGCGCAAGAACACCGCGTGCGACGACGCCGGTCTCGACTGCGCCGAGTATCCCGCGGGCGCATTCGAGCTCGTGCGCCTCGGACTCGACGGATCGCGCTCGACGATCACGTCGTGGCGCAGCGCGTCGGCCTTCCCCATCGGCTATGCGCCCGACGGCGCGACCTTTTACTTCGCCACACTGAGCACCGCCGGCACAGACCTGTATCGCGTCGCGCCTGATGGCAGCGGCGAGGCGCTCATCGCACACCTCAGCGATCAAGTCGCACGTGACTGGCGCATCTCGCCCGGCGGCGCAGCTATCGCGTACGCCGCGGCCGAAAGCGGCACTTCGCCATCCGTTGTCGCACGCATCGTTGATCTCGCGACGGGCACGATCAGCGATGCGCTTCCTTCCGACGCGCTCGCCATCGGCCCGCCGAGCACCGGCGTCGCGCGCGGCGAGTTCAACCCCGCATGGTCGCCGGACGGCGCGCTAACTATCGCCTCCATGAACCTCGATGGCGGATCGACGGCCGTGTCGGTGGGCGATACCGGTCTCGCCGAGCTATCGGAGAGCGCCGACCAGATGGACCTGCCACTCGAATGGTCGCCCGATGGCGCCGCGTTGGCGATTCGCGCCGTCGAAGGCGACACGCCGTACGAAGCAGGCGCCAGCCACGTCGAAATCGTCACGGATGCGGGACGCGAGCGTATCTCCGAAAGCAGCGACGTCACGATCGTGGGGTGGACGCCATGATGTTACGCATCACGTCACGCGCCTCCCGCGCGACCCGCTGGTCCGTCCGCCGCGCGCCGCTGTTGTTGCTCGGCGTATTCGCTGCAGTCGCAGCGATCTCGATCCCGACACCGACGCACCGGACGCCCGTCGCCGAGGCATGTGCCTTCGTTGAGCCTCCGACAACCTACGAAGCAACCGAAGACCGCAAACTCTACATGCTCGCGATGGATCTCGCCGGGCACGACATGCTGTTTCCGGACGACCCGTTCTTCTCGCAACGCTTCGTTGAAGCAGGCACGCGGCAGAACCGATCAGAGCAGCCCGTCTACGTGCCGCCGACGCTACTCAAGTCGATCAGCTGGCTCGAGAGCCTTTCGCAGCAGGGTTCGCAGGGCCTGCCCTTCGGCGCCATCGGGCCTGCGCTCGTGTCGTTCGACTGCGGCTATGGCGTCGCTCAGGTCACCAGCGGCATGACATCACCCGAGGGTGAGAACGGACAGCCGACCAACGAGCAAGCGCTCGTCGCGACGCACTACGCCTACAACATCGGGCGTGGCGCGGCGATCCTGATCGACAAGTGGAACGGCGCGCCGGAGCATCGTCCTATCGCCGGCATCGACACGGAGAGCGATCCGCACATTATCGAGAACTGGTACTTCGCCGTGTGGGGCTACAACGGTTTCACCGGTCCGGGAGCGAACCGCAGCAACCACCCGCTCGATCCCATCTATGGCTCGTGGCCGCGTACGCCCTACAGCTGCGGTCCGTCCAGCGACGGCCTCGGGCACGATCGCTCGAAATACCCGTACCAGGAACTGGTGTACGGCTGCATCGCCCACCCGCCGACCGTACAGGGCCAGCAGTTGTGGAAGCCGATCGACGCCAGCCTGCCCGACCTCAACAATGCCTACTGGCGCACGCCGCTCGACCTCGCCAACTTCCGCGGTTCGTTCGACAAAATGGATATCCCGTCGCCGCAACCGTCGCACACCGACGACACGCCGAAGCCGCCCATCCTCGGACGTCTCGTCGCCCTCGGCTTGCCTCGCCTGTCCGTCGATCGCTCGATCGTCCTCGTGAACGTGCGCCCCGGGCAGTCCGCAACGCCGGCCGAAGTGCGCATCTCGAACACCCAGACCGGCATCATTCCGTGGAAGGTCACCGCGAATAAGTCGTGGGTCACTGTCTCGCAGCAGGCGGGCGTCGCCGTCGGCAACGATCTCACCTGCCTCGAAAGCTCTCCCTGCGAGCGCACGGCCGTACTCCGCATCTCCGCCGATCCCAGCAAGGTGCTCGGCAGCGATGCCGCCGTAGTGAAAATCGAAGGCCTCGGCTACGGCGGCGGTACCGTCGAGATCGCCCTCTTCGTTCAGGTCAACGTAGCCATCGGCGTCCCCGGCACCACCAAGAATTAGTTCCCTACGAAGCGGCAGGAGGACGGGCGCCCCCGCCCGTCGCGAGGACACAAACTCTGTAGGGGCGAGTCGCCGACTCGCCGCGACCCACCCCGATGCGCTGGCAAGGCTAACAGGATCGCAGCCGCCCCCCGGCTGTACGTACGCACGCGTCAGGAGGACGGGCGCCCGCACCCGTCGGCCGGCGGGGACTTCACGTGGATTCTCCACCGTGTGCCATCCGGCGCTTGGCGATCGCGTGGCCGCCGCCTATCGTCGCGAAAACACATGCCCTCCGCCTACACGTCGGCGGGCGAGCTCCAAACCGAGCAGATCCGGAATCTTCGACCCGTATGCGCGATTGCAACGTTCGACCGTGATCCCATCGGCGATCCGCTGCGAATGAGTCCTTAGAGAGAGGCCGAGGAGCGGGTGCGCAGGCACGCCGCCGGAATGGATGCCTCAGGAGGACATTCGATGTTGGACACGATTCGAAGGAAAGGCAGGCTCGTCGCGCTGACGGCTGCCGCTGTGCTGGCCGTAGGCGCATTTGCGGCGTGCAGCGACGACGACGAGCCGGAGGACGGCGGCGAGAACACACCCGCCGCGACGATGGCCGCACAACCGACCAGCGCGCCCGAAGCCACAGAGCCCGCAGGCGAAGGCACAGCCGCAGCAGGCGAGCTCGGCGTGACCCCGGGCTGGGGCGGCGGCGGCGTCGCCGAAGTCTTCTACACCAAGGATTTCTTTTGCGACACCGAGCAGTGCCAGGCCGGCGCGGCGGGCATGAACGCCCCCGGAACGGCTGACCCGGTCCCGTCGGTCTGGGTGCTCGTTCCGCTGTTCATGGAGACCGAAGGCATCGCCTTCCACTGTCCGGACGCCGGTGAGTGTGTCGCCCACCCGTCGGACATCGACGTCAGTGCGATCGGTCTTGGCGAAGTGATCCCGCTGCCGCCGCACAGCCACATCGTCGACCCGAACGAGGCCGGATTCTCCGGCGCCGGTGAGACGCCGTGGAAGGTTGTCGTCGTCGGCGTGAACACGCGCGCTGCCTGGGACATGCTCGAAGCCGGCAAGTCGATCGAGACGCTCCGCGAAGTCCAGGGCGACACGACCATGGCCACCGCAGACATCCCGTCGAACATCGTGCTGTTCTTCGGCGTCAGGTAAGCAGAGAGATCGTAGGGGCGGCCCTACGTGGCCACCCTTCCCGCGAGCACGAAAGCTCGCACAACGCGAGCACGATCGCTCGCACGCGGCGAGCAAGGACGCTCGCACCAACCAGCGGACAAACGGAGGCACTCATGGCACTGGCGACCGCACAGATCACCGGCACTACGGGAGCTTCCGCGCGTTCCCTCCAAATGGGCAGGTGGGGCAGTCTTCTGCCCCACCTCCTCATCCTCGCCGGCGCCGCGACCGTCCTCGTCGGCGCCTACACAACCTGGGCTACGTTCTACGCCGGCCTGATCGCGCGCAACGGCGTCGCCGGTCACGGCAAGTACTTCATTGCCCTCGCCGCCGCCGCCGTGCTCGCGTCGTTGCTCACGAACGTGCGTGGCGTCTGGAGCGGCCTCCGCTGGACATCCCTGCTCGCCGGCATAGCGATCGCCATCGTCGCCTACCGCGACCTGCGCAACCTCGACTCGCTCATCCTCGACCCCGCCGCCGCGTTCTACCTCCCCGGTCGTGGCGATGGCTTGTTCATCGTTATCGTCGGCGCCGTCATCCTCGCCGCTGCCCCGTTCGCGACGCGCACGCCCGCTGCGCCACGAATCGACTGGCTCCGAACCGGCATCGGCGCATCGCTCGTCGTCGGAGCCGGCATGCTCGTGTCAGGCCTCTACGGCGAGTACTACCTGCACTTCGCCTCGGGAGGCCACGTCGCGGGCCACACCGAAACAACGAGCTCGGCCCACCTTCTGACGGCTGGAGGGGCGTTCCTCATGCTCGCTGCAACGCATCTGGTCGTCGTCAGCCTCGTCCGGCAGCGCCGCTAGAGTCCCGCCTGCTTACCTTCGGCCCTTGATCCGCGTGGCAGATTGGCCTAGAATCGGTTAGCACTCCCTCAGCGAGAGTGCTAGAAACTCACTGACTCAGATTCAGAACCAACCTACCACTAGCGGAGGAAATAGCTACTCATGGCCAAGCAGATGCTCTTCGATGAGGAGGCCCGGCACGCGATGATGCGCGGCATCGACGCCCTCGCCGACGCCGTAAAGATCACCCTCGGCCCCAAGGGCCGCAACGTCGTCCTCGACAAGAAGTTCGGTGCGCCGTCCATCACCAACGACGGTGTCACCATCGCCAAGGACATCGACCTCGACGAGCCGTTCGCCAACATCGGCGCCCAGCTCGCGAAGGAGATCGCGTCGAAGACCAACGACATCGCCGGAGATGGGACGACGACGGCCACCGTTCTCGGACAGGCGATCGTCCAGGAAGGCCTGAAGAACGTCGCCGCCGGCGCGAACCCGATGGCCCTCAAGCGCGGCATCGAGGCCGGCAGCAAGGCCGTCATTGAGCAGCTCAAGAAGAACGCCAAGCCTGTCACCACCCGCCAGCAGAGCGCGCAGGTCGCATCGATCTCCGCCGCCGACGCAACCGTCGGTCAGCTCATCGGCGAAGTGATGGAGAAGGTCGGCAAGGACGGCGTCGTCACCGTCGAGGAGTCGAAGGGCATCGCGACCGAAGTCGAGTACGTCGAGGGTATGGCCTTCGACCGCGGCTACATCAGCCCCTACTTCGTCACCAACAGCGAGAAGATGGAAGCCGAGCTGGATGACCCGTACATCCTGATCACCGACAAGAAGATCAGCGCCGTCACCGACATCCTGCCGATGCTCGAGCGCCTGCTGCAGGTCAGCAAGAACCTCCTCATCATCGGCGACGACGTCGATGGCGAAGCGCTCGCGACACTCGCCGTTAACAAGCTCCGCGGCACGATCAACGTCGTCGCCGTGAAGGCCCCCGGCTTCGGCGACCGCCGCAAGGACAACCTCGCCGACCTCGCCGCCATCACCGGCGCGACCGTCATCAGCGAGGACCTCGGCCGCAAGCTCGACAGCGTGCTGCCGGAGGACATGGGCCGTGCTCGCCGCGTCATCATCGCCAAGGAGACGACGACGATCATCGAGGGCAAGGGCAAGAAGTCCGCTGTCGATGGCCGCGTGAAGCAGATCAAGGCCGCGCTCGAGACGACGACCTCGGACTGGGACCGCGAGAAGCTCCAGGAGCGCCTCGGCAAGATCGCCGGCAGCGTCGCCGTCATCAAGGTCGGCGCCGCGACGGAGGTCGAACTCAAGGAAAAGAAGCACCGCGTTGAGGACGCCCTGTCCGCGACGCGCGCCGCTGTCGAAGAAGGCATCGTCTCTGGCGGCGGTGTCGCCCTCATCAACGCCCTCAGCGCGCTCGACAAGGTGAAGCTGGACGGCGATGAGCAGACCGGCGTGAACATCCTCAAGCGCGCGCTCGAGGAGCCGCTCCGCCGCATCGCGATCAACGCCGGCAAGGATGGCTCCGTCATCGTGCAGCAGGTCAAGAACCTGAAGGTGGGCGACGGTTACGACGCCGCGAAGGACGACTTCGGCAACATGATCACGAAGGGCATCATCGACCCGCTCAAGGTCACGCGCGCCGCGCTCGAGAACGCGATCTCGATCGCCGGAATGGTGCTGACCACGAACTGCCTCGTGACAGATCTGCCGGAAAAGAACGGCGGTGGTGGGATGGGTATGCCTCCGGGCGGCCCGCCGATGTACTAGGGAATAGGTTCGATCAGCGGTCGTCAGTCGTCAGTGAACTCACCGACGACGGGCGGCCGCTGATGCAATCCCACAGACCACCGACGGACCACGCGGGCTGTAAAGCCCACGCTACATCCAAGGACGAACATGTACACGGAGAATGGCCCGCTCGTGGATCTGCGCGAAATCGAGCACATCATCAAGGATGCCGACGTGTTCACCGTGGCCCTCCGCCTCTTCCCGGAGCGCGTGCTCGTCGACACGCGACACGACGCCTCAGACCCCGAAGGCGTGTGTGGGCTGCCGATGATGGCCATTGTCGATCCCGTGGACAACGTGCAGGAGCGCTTCTTCTGGCTCGGCCAGCACCGCCCATCCCTCGGCATGCCGCAGAACTTCATGTTCTTCTTCTGGCCCCACAGCGTCCGCCATCTCGAGGAGAGCGGCATCTGGAGCCGTATTCGCGACCGCGTCATCGGATCTGGCTTCGAAGGTGCGCGAGAGACCTGCGACGCGGCTCTCGACGACCTCTACCGTCGCGAATACGCCGCCACACGGGACGCCATCGCAGGCCCGTCGTACCGGACACTGTGGGAAGCTCGCGGCTAAAGCTGCGGCCTCCCGACTGTTTCATTCCCGCACCAAAGCCAAAGAAGCTCCAATTCCTGCAAAAGACCTATTCTCATGGGCCGTTTTCGGGCCTATAATTGCCGCGTTGGTTGGCCACGCGACGGATGTGGCCCTGTCCGCAGTTGGAGGCTCATGAGATGAATCGAAGACGAATTGGAGCGGCAGCGGCTGCCGCACTAGCAGCCGTCGCGCTGGCCGTCGTGCCAGCCTTCGCGCAAGATCCGGGCGAACCGACCCTGATCTCGTATGAAGGACCAAGCGCCGGCACGACAATCGCGAGTGGCGTTTCGACCACTGGCGCCGTGATCGGTCCCGACGGCGCGCTGTACGCCGGCGTCGGCGGCTCTGCCCTGGCGGGCGACGAAGTCGTCACGTTCCCCCCGGAACTCGCCGAAGCGTTCGGCATCGAATCGGTGCTGGTCGGTCTGCACAGCAAGGTCGTTCGCGTCGACCCCGAGACGGGCGAGGTAACCGACTACGCGACAGGGTTGCTTTCGGTGTCCGACGTGGCAGGCGGCGAACCGTTTGCGGCGCCGGCTGACGTCATCTTCGTTGGCGACACGCTCTACATCCTTCTCACTGGCGGTGCTCCTCCCGGAGTCGATGTACCGTGGCCCAATGGCGTCTACCGCTTCGAGGACGACGAGTCCTGGACCCTCGTCGCCGACATCCGCCAGTTTGCGGTCGACAATCCCGTCGCCTTCGACGACGCAGGTCCTGACGGCAACCCCTTCGCAATCGACTTCCGCGATGGCTCGTTCATCATCAGCGACGGCAATCACAACCGAATCCTTCGCTCGACGCTAGACGGCGTGATCGACGAACTCGCCGCGTTCGACAACGTCGTGCCGACAGGCTTGGCCGCTGGCGGCCCCGGCCCGATCCTGAACACATGGTTCAGCCCGGCGCCGCACTTTGCCGAGGACAGCTACGTCGCATCGATCGCCTACCCGACGGGCGTCACGACTCCGCTCGAAGGCTCGAACGTCTACGCGCAACTCATCGACGTTGAGTTTGGTCCCGGCGGTGCGGTCTACGTGCTCCAGATGGGCGACCAGCAGGTCGATGAGGCAGGCCCGCCACCGCCAGGCCGCCTCCTTCGGTGGAACGCTGATGCGACATTCGACGTCCTCGTCAACGGCATCACACTGCCGACTTCGGTGAACTTCTCAGGCGACACCGCGTACATCACCTCCCTAACCGGTGATGTGCTTCAGGTCGAAGGCGTGTCGGCCCTGACGCCGATTGAAGAAGCTCCTGCACCGGAGCCAACCGTCGCTCCGCCGGCGCCAGTGCCGACGGCAACGGCTCCCGTTGGTCCCATCTCACCGCCGAACACCGGTACGGGTGATGGCGCAGGCGCGCAGTCGTACGCGGCCCTCGTGCTGTTGCTCGCGCTCGCAGGAACCGCAGCAGTAGGCGCAGGTGTTGTAGCAGCTCGGCGCTAACATTTCGCACTCTAGTGAAGAGAGGATCCGCTCGTGGATCCTCTCTTCGCGTAATTGCAACTCGTCAGCCCGCCATGGCTGCGACAACACGGAGGAAAGACATGCGTTTCAAGATCATGTTTGGGCTGGCCGCCCTGGCTGTTGGTGCGGCAGGGCTCGCATCGATGGGTGTGAGCGCGCAGGCCCCCGGCCCAACCTCAGGCGTAGCTATTACCACTGGCCTCCTGAGCCCGCGCGGCCTCAAGCTGGGACCGGACGGCATGCTGTACGTCGCGGAAGCCGGCACGGGCGGCTCAACGAGCATCACCGTTGACGGGGCTGAGCACCTCGTCGGCGACAGCGGCCGCATTTCGAAGATCGATCCGGAGACCGGCGACCGCACGACGGTTGCGGACGGCCTGCACTCTGACTTCAGCACCGCAACGATGGACTCCGTCGGTCCCGCCGATATCGCCTTCATCGGTGACCAGCTGTACTACGTGCAGACGCATGGTGGCGAGGCGTACGGCGCCCCGGACACACCCACAGGCGTCTACCGCATCGATGACGACGGGAGCACTGAGCTCGTCGCCGACATCGGCCAATTCAACATCGACAACCCGGTAACGGACATCACTTCGGGCGTACAGCCGGACATCGAGCCCGGCGGCAACCCGTACGCAATGGTCGTGCGCGGTGGCGACTTCTATGTGACGGACGGCAACCAGAACCAGCTTATGAAGATCGAGACGGATGGCGACATTTCTCGCGTCGCCGAGTTCAGCGGCCACCCCGTGTCCACCGGCATTGCGTCGCAAGACTCCGGCCCAATGTATGTCACCAACCTCGGCACGTTCCCGTTCGCGCCTGAGGACGGAACCATCTACAGCGTCGGCATTCCGAGTGGCACGACCACAGAGATCACAAGCGGTGAAAGTTCGATGATCGACGTAGAGTTCGGCCCCGGCGGCCAGCTCTACGCGATGAACTTCGCCGACCAGGACATCGACTTCAGCGGCGGCGGCCCTTTCGAGGCGTACTCAGCAACCATCTTCAGCGTCGCCGCTGACGGCGAGTTGACGCCGCTGGTGACGGGCCTGACCTTCGCTGGCGCGATCGTCTTCGATGGCGACACGGCGTACGTCAGCAACAACAGCCTCTCGATCCCCGGCGTGTTCGAGGGCGAGATCGTAAAGATCGAGGGCGTCTCGGCGCTCCCGCCGCTCGCTCCTGCTCCCGAACCAACCGTGGCGCCGCAGCCGACGACGGCTCCGGCACCCACCGCCACAGTTCCGAGTGGCCCAATCGCACCGCCGAACACCGGCAGCGGTGGCGACGCATCGGGCGCGGTCGGCTACTCGACCATCGCCGTGATGGCGCTGATCGCGGGAGCGTTCGCGCTTGGTGTCGGTGCTGTCACGACGCGCCGCTAGGACGCAGGCTCAGCTAAGTGTGAATGTGCGGGCCGGCGTCGTGCGACGCCGGCCCCTTTTGCTTACGACGGATGCCGCGTCCGTCCAAAGGCTGATGCGCCTGTAGGCTGCCGGTGGCGATACTGATCCTAAAGCGGAGACAGCATGATCCGCGAGCGAGATAGTCCGAACGGAGAGATGAGATGACATACGCACTAAAGTCGAACCGGCTACATGCCGCCGCTCTCGCGGTAGCGATGATTGCAAGCGTTGCGATGCTGGCTGCTTGCGGCGGCGACTCCACAGATGACGATACGCCGACCGCGGCGCCACCGACAACGACCGCCGTCGCGACCACTGCGACACCGCAGGCAACGGGCACCGCGAGCCAGCCTGATCCGACGAGCACCGTACCCGCCGTCGTGCCTACCAGCACGCCCGCGCCACCGCCGCCAGCTCAGCCCACCGTGCCGCCACCGGCTCCGACCGCACCAATCGTCC
>JAKFYB010000001.1 GCA_021731085.1 Dehalococcoidia bacterium | reverse complement strand
CGATGCGTGGCGGGGATTCATGAAGAGGGGCCGCTGCCTTCTGTTCGACGAGGACCAGTGCGCCAAAGACGGGCGGCGGCGGAGCGTCGAAGTGGGGCATGCCGACGGCGGGAGGTGGAATAAGTGGCTGCTCGGCGCAGCCCGGGCCGCCGCCGCCCTGACAGGAAGCGGCATTGGTCAGGGCGCCATCGAAGGAGTTGTCCGACGGGTCAGCGACACCGATGACAATCAGATTCAGCAGCAGGCCGACGAGCACGGCCAGCGTGACGATGCCCTTGTGATCGAGCGAGAACCGGAGTAGACGTAGCGCCATCACACTCAGTATCGATTGCAGAGGCTAGTCATCGGAATGGCCATCTGGCTCATTCTCGAATCGCAACTTCAGTATCCGCCTGTAGACTGATGCGTCGTGTTGCGAATCTGTTGTGACGGAGTCAGGCGCTGAGTACAGACATTTCGGCAATCAACGAACGGGTGCGTAGTCAGAGCGCGTTCGTCGACGGCGTCAAGCGCGAGGTGGCCAAGGTCATCGTTGGGCAGGACGCGCTCGTCGAGCGCTTGATCATCGGGATGCTGTGCAAGGGCCACATCCTTATCGAGGGTGTGCCCGGCCTTGCCAAGACGCTGACGGTCCACACGCTGGCGAGGGCGATCGCGGCATCGTTTGTGCGAATCCAGTTCACGCCGGATTTGTTGCCAGCGGACATATCCGGGACGACGATCTATAGCCCACAGGATGGGCAGTTTCACGTCCGAAAGGGTCCGGTATTCGCGAACATCGTGCTTGCGGACGAGATTAATCGTGCACCGGCGAAGGTGCAGTCGGCGCTGCTGGAAGCCATGCAGGAACGTCAGGTCAGCATCGGCGGGACGACGTTCCCACTTGAGGATCCGTTCATGGTGCTGGCGACGCAGAATCCAATCGAGCATGAGGGCACCTACGCCCTGCCGGAGGCCCAGCTCGACCGGTTCATGCTGAAGGTCCACGTTACGTATCCGACGCGGGATGAGGAAAAGCAGATCCTGGATCGTTTCGTCGTTCCGGGCGAAGAACCGGACATTGCGCGTGTAGCAACGCCGGAGGCGGTGCTGGCTGCATCGCGCGCGCTGGCCGACGTGCACATGGACGAACGGCTGCGAGACTACATCGTGCATCTTGTGTACGCGACGCGCGAACCGGATGCGTACAAGCTCTCGGGGATGGTGCAGCTCATCGAGTACGGTGCGTCGCCGCGTGCGAGCATCTTTCTCGCACAGGCGGCGCGCGCGCACGCGTTTGTGAACGGCCGCGGGTACGTCGAGCCTGATGACGTGAAGGCGATCGCCGCGGACGTCATGCGCCATCGCATCGTCGTGACGTATGAGGCTGAGGCGGAGAACGTGACGTCGGAACACATCGTCGAGCGCGTTCTTGCTGCTGTGGCGGTGCCATGAGCATCACGTACCACCTTGTTGCCGGCGAGTACTTCCGCGACTGCGATTCGAGCGTGCCGTATGTGCCGGAGCCCTTCGCCGACGAGGGCTTCATCCACTGCACTGACGGCGAGGACAACGTCGCGGCTGTGGCCAACCGCTACTACAAGGACGACCAGCGGATGTACATCGCCCTGGCCATCGAGAAGGACGAGGTGGTGGCGGAGATTCGGTATGAGGACCCCAACGCCATGTATCCCCACATCTACGGGCCTTTGAATCGGGATGCCATCGTCAAGGTGCTACCGATGCTGCGGGAGGCCGACGGCACGTTTCTGGCGCCGAAACTGCTCTAGCTATCCGTTATGACAACTCCACGCCTCTGCCGAACGCAAAGGGCGGGAAATCCCGCGTCTGGTTCGCGCGCCGGTGCGGTTATGATTCTGTTATGCCGAAGCTATGTCTGGGCGCCAGGGACTTGACGGACTCGACATCTATCGCGCATACGGCCATACTGGGCGCATTCCCCGCCCGGTGCCGCGTTACTTACCTTGCAAGAACTTCAGGTTGGGTGGCAGACGCTGCGTCCCAGCCATTAAGGGTTGATTAGTGCCGTTCGTCGCCGCAGCCATAGGCATCGCGTTTTCAGCCGTCATGGCGATCACGCCCATCATCAACATCCCTGGCGGTTCCGAAGAGAACCCCGTCTACCCGTCGCCCCCCGGCTACCTCTTGCCATGGGAAGGCGGTCAGATCCACTCCGTCACGCAAGGCGAAGAGACCGGCTTCACGCACAACGGCTCTGCGGCGTACGCATTCGACTTCGATCTGAGCTACACGACCGTGGTCGCCGCCCGTTCGGGCAAGGTCGCGATGGTCCGCGAGGACTCGAACCAGGGCGGCTGTAGCTCGTTCTACTCCGCTTCGGCGAATTATGTCGTGATCGATCACGGCGACGGAACGGCCGGCCTTTACCTACACCTCGCGTACGACTCGGCGCAGGTCGCTGTCGGACAGGAAGTACGTCAGGGCGAGCCGGTCGCGATATCCGGCGAGACGGGCGTGACGTGCTCCGGCGACACGGGCCTTGATCCTGGCGCGCACCTGCACTTCCAGGTGCAGCCGTTCGTCGAAGGTAAGTTCTTCACGCAGTCGCAGCCGATCGCGTTCGACGATATTCCGACGAACAACGGCGTGCCCGTGTACGGGAGGTCGTACGTGAGCGGCAACTACGGACCTGGCAAGCCTCAGAAGATCGGGCTGACGCCGTATCGCGTGTCACGCGTGTTCAATCCTCAAGCTGTGCCCCTGAACCCTGAGTTGAAGCAGGCTGAGGATCCAGGCGAGGCACCGATCTCGGGCACACCTGTGCTCTGGCCGTCGTTTACGCCGAGTCCGACGCGGACGCCGCTGCCGCTTGCTGAATTGACGATCACGCCAGAAGTGCCGACTGAAGAGCCGACACCGGAGCCAACGCTGGAACCAGAACCGTCGCTGGAACCGCCGACAGCCGTTCCGCCGCCACCGACCTCAACGCACACACCGCTGCCACAGGTGACGCCGATACCGACCGACACATCCGTGCCGCCAACGGAGACGCCCACGCCCGAATTGATGTTGGAAGAGCCGACGCCCTAAACACCCCTCCCGCCCAGGTCGTCCGCGCCGCCGTCAGCCTTGCTAGGCTGGATCACACCTAGCTGATCACGGTGCGCTTGCTCGCGCCTGCGGGAGTCTTCAGTGTCAATCGAAGCGGAGGCGCTTCCTCACGGCCCACCGCTGGGGGCTGCGGTATACGCCGACAGCATCAACAAGACGATCATCAAGCTGGCCTGGCCGGTCATCCTCGAACGCCTGTCGCTATCGGTGCTGAGCGCGGTCGATGCGGTGCTCGTCGGGCACTATGTCGGCTCGGACGGGCTCGCTGCGATCGGCATCAGCGCGCTGCTGCTGTGGATTCCGCTGGCGGGCGCGCTTGCGATGGACGTCGGGTCGACGGCGGTGATCGCGCGCGATGTCGGCGCCGGAGATCAGTCGAAGGTGCAGGCGGGGCTGCATGCGGCGATTCTCGCCGCGTTCGCGTGGGGACTCGCTTGCGCGGTGACAATCTTTGCGTTCGCGCCACAAATGATGCGCGTGATGGGCGCCGATGCCGACGTGCAAGCGCTGGGCGTGACCTTTCTCCGGGCTGCATGTTTCGGGCTGCCGTTCCTGATGGTGTTCTACGCCATCGCGGGAGCCCTGCGAGGGATGGGCAACACGTGGATGTCGATGATCATCCTGATCGTCGTGAATCTGGTTAACGCTGGCGTGTCATTCCTGCTCATTAGTGGCGCTGTCGCCGATCTCGGAGTGCAGGCCACCGGTATCGGGTACGCCCTCGCAGGCATCAGTTCCGGGATCATCGCGCTTGGTCTACTCGTCAGCGGCGTCGCGCCACTGCGTCTGGACATCGCGCACATCTTTGCGACGAATCGCGAGTCGTTCGCGCGACTGGGGCGGATTGGCGTGCCGGTGGCGCTGGAGGAGGGCCAGTTCATGCTGGCGTTCCTCGTGTACACACGCATCGTCGCAGACCTCGGAACGAACCAACTCGCGGCGCACTCGCTCGCGTTGCGGTCGCTGGAGGTGGCAATCCTGCCGGCGTTCGCGCTGGGGACGGCGGCGACGGCGCTGGTCGGACAGAGTTTGGGCGCGGGCGATCCGGATCGCGCCGAGGAAGTCGCCAAGCGCGTGCGGTTCTTTGCGCTGACGGCGTTGTGCGTGATGGCCGTCGTGCAGTTCGTCATGGCGCCGTACATCGTGCGGATATTCGTCGATGATCCGGATGTCGTGACGACGGGCACGCGATTGCTGCGCGTGTTCTCATTCGCGCTGCCCGGGATGGCGATACATGCCTCGCTGTCGGGTGCGCTGCGTGGCGCGGGCGACGTGAAGTTCGTTCTGGCGACCTTCACGTTCAGCGCCTGGGGCATCCGCGTGCCTATAGCCGCGTTCATGGTGTTCGTGCTTGGGTTCTCGGTGCCGTTCGTGTGGACGGCGGCCGTAACGGAGAACTGGGTGCGAGCGGGGCTGACGACGTGGCGCTTCCGATCGGGCAAGTGGAAGTCGTTGAATGTGTAGGTTCCGGTCGTCGGTCGTCGGTCGTCGGTGACGCTAGATCTCCCGCAAGCGGCGGCTGAAGATGCCGATGAAGAGGACGATCGTCGCGGCGAGGCCGACGAACACAGCGACCGTAACCTGCGCTCCGAAGACGCCGATGAGGGCGCCCATGAGCAGCGCGCTGAACGGTGTGATGCCGCTGACCATCACATACAGCGACAGCACTCGCCCGCGGTACTCATCATCGACGGTGAGTTGCAACATTACCTGATTGAACATGAGGTAGATCGAGTTCGCGATGCCCGCGACGACGAGCAATGCGAATGACAGGGCGAAGTTCGTCGAGAGCGCAAACAAGGTCACGAGCGCCATGTAGACGAACGTCGTCCAGACGAGGATCTGGCCGCGCTTCTTGATCTGCGTCATGTTCGCGGCTAGTAGCGCCCCGATGATCGAGCCGTAGCCCACGGCCGAAGCGAGGAATCCGAAGCCGACCGAACCCACATCAAGTACGTCTTCGGCGAAGACCGCTATGTATTGCACATACGGGTACACGAGCAGGGACGGGATGCCCGCCATCACGACGAGCAAGAGCACGTCACGGTCGCGGCGGGCGTAGTCGATGCCGTCCATCATGCTGCGCAGGACGGACGATGTGGACTTTGACGTGGGGATGCCTTGCGTACGGATACGCGACGTGAAGTACACGGATACGGCATACGCCACCGCCTGGAGCATGAACGCCGCTTCGATGCCGGAGAAGCCGATGAGCGCACCTGCCACCGACGGCCCGACGACGCGCATCGTGTTCGAGCCGAGCGAGTTGATCGCGACCGCGTTCGCCAGCTCTTCCTCGCCGACGACGTCGTAGACCATCACCTGGCGCGCGGGCTGGTTGATCGCGTCCGTGATCCCTTCGGCAAGCGCGATGGGATACATCATCCAGACGCTGATGACGTCGGTGACGATGAGTATGGCAAGGAGCACGGCGACGATGGCGCTGAGCGTCGTCATCACCATCAGCACCGAACGTCGGCTGAAGCGGTCGGTGATCAGCCCGGCGAACGGCGCGAAGATGACGGACGAGATTCCGCGCGCGAAGCTGACCGCGCCGACCTGGAATGGGGAATCCGTGAGCTGGAACACGAGGTAGCCCTGCGCAGCGAACTGGATCCACTGCCCGAGCATGGTGCCGACATTGCCGAGCCAGAGGCGCCGGAAGTCGGGGATGGCGAGCGAAGAGAACGTACGCGCCCTGTAGCCTCGGAGCCCGCTCGGCGGGAGCGAAGCTGCGGGTGGCTGCGCTGACATGCTGTCTCCTGCGATGTGAGTGGGCGCATCTTAGCGAGGTTAAACACAGAGGCACAGACGCACGAAGCGGACACAGAGGGTCGGTGGGGCTTCTAGTGAGGTTCTGCTGGCGCTATCGCGATGTTCGACGACCTACCACCAGAGCTGGCCTTTAATGGGCCAATACAGGCCGGGGTATTGACAGCGGGTGTACGATCGCAATCCAACGTCGAGCAGCGGAAAGGAGTCGTGACATGGCCGAGAGCGTGTACAAGATCATCGAGCTGGTGGGGACGAGCGATAAATCATGGGAGGACGCGGCGCGGGCTGCCGTCGAGCGGGCCGGTGGGTCACTTCGCGACCTGCGCGTCGCGGAGGTGGTGACACTGGACATGACCGTCGAGAACAACAAAGTGTCGCTGTTCCGCGCGAAAATCAAGTTGTCGTTCAAGTACGAGGACGCGTAGAGCGCATCCACAAACGGCGAGCATGTGAAGCTGCGGACTCGCTACCCACGGCCTGCATCGTGGCGCGCACACTACGCGTTACGATGCGGTTGACTGCCGCACTTGGTCGTGGAAAGGGATGCTCGTGAAGTCGTTCTTCCTTATCTTCGTGCCCGCGCTCGCCGTCATAGCGCTGGGCGTCGCTGCCATGATGGCAGGTGAGGCCGATGACTCACCCGGCCTCGGCGGGATCGGCATGCTGCTCATCGTCGGGTCGTTAGCGGCAGCTGTCTGGAAGGCCCAGCGCAGTCCCTAAATGCACCGGCGTCACAGGAATCACCCGTTGATGGCGAGTATCTCGCTGGCGGCGCGACGACCCGTGTCGAGAGCGCCGTGCACACACGATGGGCGTACTGGGCTGCTCGCCTCACCAGCGAAGAACAGCGTGCCGTCGATCGGCTCGGCGAGGCGAGCGCGCATGCCGGCGCCGCCGACGGGCAGGTAGCTGTAGCTCATGCCTGCCCACGGGTCGGCTTCCCAGTCGACGAATCGCGCTGAGACCAGCGACGCGCCAAGATTCTTGCCGAGCGCGCCTTCGAGGACGCTGAGCGCTGCTGTCGGCGCATCGTCGCCAAGCGCCCGGAAGCGGCCGACGGACGAACCACCGAAGAATGCGGTGATCACCGGCGCTTCGTCCTCACGCAGCCGGCCGGGACGCCACCAGAGCTGCGTGTCGTCGCCGGTGAGGAGCAGTGTGAGGTCCTCTGGCCACGGCATGTGGTCGAAATGGAAGACGATTTTGCCGTTCGCGCCAGCGCCGATAGCGCTGATTGCCTGCGTCTTCGCGGCGGGCAGCGGCGGGTCAAACGCGATGGTCTCGCGCTGAAGCAACGACACCGGCAACGCGATGACGGCGCGGCGGCCTTCGATCGTGCCGGCCTCTGTCTCGACCTGAACCCCGTCGCGGGACCACTTCACCCGAGTAACAGGCGTCGAGAGGCGGACATCGATGCCCTCGGCCATGCGCTGCCAGAGCGCGGAATAGCCCTCGAGGATGCGGAATTGCAGGCGCGTGCCGTCGCCATCAAAGGTCGGTTCACCGAATTCGCCTGCACCAATCTGCTCAGGGTCGGCGGCGAAGTACTGTCGCGTGAAGCTGCGCCAGATCGCCCAGTCGTCATCAGTCGCCGTTCGGCCCTGCGCAGCGACCCAAACGCGCATCGCGTCGACGAGCGTGTCGCCAGGGTTCGCGTCAAGAGCGGCCGCGTGCGTGCTCAGGGCCAGTGCCATGCCTGTTGTGCGGAGCATGTCGGCAGCGGGCGCGAGGTTGCCGTCGAGCACGCCGTACAGGTTCATGACCGTCGTCTGGTCGTTGGTGTTGAAGCCATAGCGGTTGATGTACTCCCACGTCACGACGTTCTCGCCGTGCACGTACTCCGCGCCAAGTTCGACCGGGTGCGGAGCGATGTCGTACGAGGTCCAGGCGCGGCCACCGAGACGGTCGCGGGCTTCGAGGAGTGTCACTGGTGCGCCAGCGTCGTGAAGCGCACGGGCGGCGGCGAGACCGGCGGCACCCGCGCCAATGACGATTGTGCGATTTGTGTCGGTCATGTCCATCTTCTCGAGCCCGGCGCGGGCTGAAGGCCCGCGCTACATCTACCACCACCGCGCGGGCTGAAAAGCCCGCGCTACGTGCTCATTAACGCTACTTCTTGCGTTCGCCGTAATCGCCGAACGGCGCGTCGCGGCGGCGAACGGCTTCGCGGAACCCATCCTGCATGGCCATGTCGCGCCAGGCGATGCCTTCGGGTGTGTGACGGGCGATACCATCGAAGACGGTGCCGAGCATTTGCGTCGTGCGCAGCCCCATGTTCTCGTACGCCTGGTTCACGAGCAGCTTGCTCATGACGAGCTGGTTGAGCGGGATCGTCGCGAGCTTCGCGGCCATCGCGTCGACCGTGTCGGCGAGCTGTGCCGCGGGAACGGCCTTCGATGCGAGGCCGAGACGTTCGGCTTCGGTACCAGAAAGCGACTCGCCGGTGAGAACGAGGCGCTTCGCGTGCTCGAGGCCGAGGCGGTAGACCCACATCATCGTCGTTGGTTCTCCCCAGACGCGCGCGGGTGGGTAGCCGATGTGTGCGTCGTCGGCCATGAAGATGAGGTCGCTGCACAGGGCGAGATCGGTGCCGCCGCCGACGCACCAGCCGTGGACCTGCGCAATGACGGGCTTCGGGCTCTCCCAGAGCGACATGTAGGCACGAACGTTGCGTGACATGCCGACGAAGTCTCGGACAGGATCCCAGATGCCGGACGCCGCGCGCTGGGATGCGTCCTCTGCCTTCGTGCCCCAGTCGAGGTCGTAGCCGGCGCAGAACGCGCGGCCGGAACCGCTGAGGACGAGCACTTTCACCGCGCCGTCGTCGTTCGCGGCGATGACGGCAGCACGTAGGTCGGCGACGAGTTGCGTGTTGATGGCGTTCAGCCGTTCGGGCCGGCTGAGGGTCAGGCGGGCGATCGCGCCGTCCGTGGTGTAGTCGATGGTTTCGTATGACATGCCGCCGTCCTTCGTGCGATTCGCCTTCAAATCCGCGGGGAATCACTGATTTGCCGCGCGGGTGTGTGAAACCGTACACTAGGAGTATCAATACGCAAGGCATACGCCTGTCGCATCACACCGCCCCACCAAGGCCTGTTGCCACGGCCGTTAGCCACATGACTCCTATCTCGGCGAGGCTTCGTCGAGCCCCTCAACAAGCGAGGGTGTCAGGAGACCTCAGTCAGAGAAGGAGAGCCATTGACCACGTTCCACGAGTTTAAGATCCGCCCATCGAGCCTCAAGGTGCTCGACGGGATGGATATCATCACACCCACCGACATTCAGGCCAACTCGATACCGCCGCTGCTCGAGGGCCGCGACGTCATCGGACAGGCCCACACGGGCTCCGGCAAGACGCTGGCTTTCGGGCTGCCGCTCATAGAGAGCATCGTGCCCGAGAACAAGTGGCTCCAAGCGCTGGTGCTTGTGCCGACGCGTGAGCTTGCGATCCAGGTTCACGACGTGATCGAGATGCTGGCGAAGGCGACGAAAATCAAGTCGACCGTCATCTATGGCGGACGGGCGTACGGCCCGCAGCGCGACGCCATCTACGGCGGCGCGCAGATCGTCGTCGGTACACCTGGCCGCGTGCTTGACCACCTGAACCAGGGCACGATGCGCGTCGACGGCGTCACCTACATGGTGCTCGACGAAGCGGACCAGATGCTCGACCGCGGCTTCGCGCCGGATGTCGAGCGGATTCTCGCCCAGACAAACAAGGCTCGCCAGACAGCGCTCTTCTCGGCGACCACGCCGGAATGGGTGATGAAGGTGATGGACAAGCACCTTCGCGATGCGGTCGTTGTTCGCTCGATCGACGACGATGTCGAGTACGAGCCCGACATCGAGCACGTCGTGTACGAGTGCTTCAGCGACGACAAGATGAAGGTGCTGCTCAAGCTCCTCGACGAGCCGAGCGAAGAAGGCGGCACGACGCTCGTTTTCGGGCGGACCAAGCATGGCGTGCGCAACCTCGGCGTGAAGCTGGAGCGCATGGGCTACCAGGTAGATGTGCTGCAGGGCAACCTGAGCCAGGGCCAGCGCGAGCGCGTACTCTCGAAGTTCCGCGCCGGAAAGACGCCGATCCTGCTTGCGACGAACGTTGCCGCGCGCGGGCTCGACGTGCTTCACATCACGCGCGTCATCAACTACGAACTGCCGGAGACGGCGGAGCTGTTCACACACCGCGTCGGACGCACGGGCCGCATGGGCCGCAGCGGCCAGGCGATCACGATCATCGGGCCGGCCGACTTCCCGAAATGGAAGGAGATCGAGCGCGGTCTCGGCAAGACGATGCCGCGTTTGTCGCCGGACGGCGTCGAGATCAAGCAGATGGCCCCGAAGCCGCAATCCCGCATGGGCTCTGGTGGGTTCGGAACGCGGCGGCGCAGGCCTGCGTTCGCGGGACGGCGGTAGGTTTTCGCCGCAGAGCAGCTAAGAACCCAGAGAAATACATGGAAGGTCCCGCATGCGGGGCCTTCTGTACGTGCTCATCAGATGGTGCGTGTCCGTTTCGCCCGTTACATGTAGTCCCAGGCGTTCATACAGAGCCCGAGCACGCACGTTGACTTTGAGTACCTGCAGTGCGAGCGGAAGGCTTGCAGCTTCGGCATGTGCGATCGCCTGCTTCATCAACCGTGCTCCGATGCCCCGACCCTGGTGCGCGGGCAGGATCTGAATCTCGGCTAGGAAGATGGCGGTCTCATGCTGCTCGATCCTCAGGATGCCGACGGGTTGGCCGTCGTTTTCAAGGATGTCCGTGCTTCCGGAGGCGAAGTGCTCGTCGAAGTAGCGATGCTGGAAGTCCTCATCCCACGCACCCCATGTTGCGACGACATAGTCGCGCATCGTCGCTCGGTTGAGCTCGTAGAAGAATTCGCGGTCGACTTCCCTGGCGGGGCGACGCTGGACGAGCGCGCCTACGTTGCGCTCGACCATAGATCCTCTAGCAGCGCCGCCACTTCCTTCGGGCGCTGCGTCGGCCACCAGTGCGAGCAGTCCTGTAGGACGACTACCTTGGCGCCCGTGCGGTCGCCAAGTCGCTGAGCGAACGACGCCGGGCAGTACGGGTCGTCAGCGCCCCAGAGCACGACGCCGGGCAGCGACTTGTTGTCGAGCATCGGCCACGTCGCCCCGACATCCTTCGCCGACCGATAGAGCTTGAGGATGCAGTCCTTCATCGCGTCGTCGATATGCGACGCTACCTTGCGCGCGGTCGCTTCGTCGATGCCCTGCTGCGTGAACGCGCTTGCGATCGCATCCGGTGTGAACGCCTGCATGACCTGCTCGCCGACGTTGGGCGTCTGCCATGCCTTCGCCATGTCGTGCCAGACGTACTCGACATCGACGGGACCGCCGCCGGCCGCCCACGTGCGTATCAGATCCGGCCTCTGCTGGACGATGCGCTGCGTGAGGAGCGAGCCCCAGTCGTGGCCGACGATGTCGACCGGCTGCCCAAGCTCCTCGATGCGGGCGATGAGCCAGGCTGCGTAGCTGTCCATCGTGGCATCGAAGCCATCAGGGACAGCGGCATTGAATCCGGGCATGTTCAGCGCAACGACATCATCGCGCTTGAGATGGCTGCGGACGGCGTCCCAGAGCTCTGCCGTGTCCGGGACGCCGTGGATGAAGAATGCTGGCATCGCTGACTCCCTCGCGTGTGAAAACGCCCGCCCAAAGGCGGGCGCTCCTGCGTTCGTGATTGAAATGGAGCGGGGGAAGGGGCTCGAACCCTCAACATCCAGCTTGGAAGGCTAGCGCTCTGCCAATTGAGCTACCCCCGCTCGATAGGGGGATTATAGCGAAGGGATGCGGACGGGTTCACGGCGGCCATGCTCCTGCGCCAGACGATCAAGCGCATCCCACGCGAGCATGTGGCCTCGCTTCTTGTTGGCGCTGCGCCAGACGAGCGCGCCTTTGCTGACCTTCAGCACACCGAGACGCACGTCGTCGCTGTAGACGGTAAATTCGATATCACTGTTGCCGAGTGTGCGCTCCGGGATCGTGAACCGGACGTCGTGACGTGCCATGGCGCTCTCCCTTCGGTCTGACATGTGCCAATGATACGATTCCGCGCGATCGTTTGCACTCCAGCGATCGCCTGAAGGGTGACGATGACCAGGATCACAGGCATCACGACGATAGACGTGCGCGCGCCAACTTCACGGACGCTGGCGGGCTCGGACGCGATGCATACGGATCCGGACTACTCCGCCGCATACGTGGTGCTGGAAACCGACGGCGACCTCCGTGGTCACGGCATGACGTTCACGCTCGGACGCGGGAATGAAGTCGTGCTGGCGGCCGTCAAGGCGTTGGCACCGCAGATGGTCGGTGTCACGCTCGACGAGATCCGCAACGATATGGGCGCCTTCTGGCGCCGGCTGGCGAACGAGTCGCAACTGCGCTGGCTCGGCCCCGAGAAGGGCGTCATTCACCTTGCGACCGCGGCGATTTCGAATGCCGCGTGGGATCTTTGGGCGAAGGCAGAAGGAAAGCCGGTCTGGGACCTTGTCGCGGACATGACGCCAGAGGAGTTCGTCGCCTGCATCGACTGGCGTTACTTGAGCGACGCACTCACGCAGGACGAAGCGCTGGACATCTTACGTGCACGGGCGGCGACGAAGGCCACGCGCAAAGCCGAGATGCTGCGTGACGGCTATCCGGCGTACATCACGTCGGCGGGCTGGCTTGGCTATCCCGACGAGAAGGTGCGCAGGCTGTGCAAGGAGGCGCTCGCGGACGGATGGACGGCGTTCAAGATGAAGGTCGGACGCGACAACGCCGACAATGTGCGCCGCGCGGCGTTGATGCGCGAGGAGATCGGCGACGAGTGCCTACTTATGGTGGACGCGAACCAGGCATGGGATGTCGGCGAGGCGATCGAGTACGTGAACGCGCTGCAGCAGTTCAAGCCGCTATGGATCGAAGAGCCGACATCGCCCGACGACGTGCTGGGGCACGCGGCGATCCGTCGCGCCGTCGCACCAGTCGGTGTCGCAACGGGCGAGCACGCGCACAATCGCGTGATGTTCAAGCAGTTGTTGCAGGCAGAGGCGATCGACTTCTTGCAGATGGACAACTGCAGGCTTGGCGGCCTGAACGAGGTCATGGCTGTGCTCCTGCTCGCCGCAAAGTTCGGCGTGCCGGTGTGTCCGCATGCCGGCGGCATTGGGCTATGCGAGTACGGCCAACATGTATCGCTCATCGACTACATCTGCGTGAGCGGATCCCTCGACGGACGAATGCTGGAGTTCGCGGATCACCTGCACGAGCATTTCATCAACCCACTGTTTGTGCGGAAAGGGCGGTATATGCCACCGACATCGCCCGGCTTCAGCATCGAGATGTTGCCGGATTCGCTAGAGACGATGACGTATCCGACTGGTCGTGAGTGGGTGCCTAGCTGACCACCACGACTGGCTGCTTCGCGTTGCGCACAACGTGATCAGATGCGGACCCCAGCAGGGCTCGCGAAAGGCCAGCGCCCCGGCGGCCAACGACGATCGCAGTGGCACCTGAGGCGTCGGCGTAGCGAACAATTTCTTCTCCCGCCTTGCCATACACGACGACGGTTTCGCTCGCGACGCCCATTCTCTTCAGTTCGGCTTCCGCAGGTGCGACCATGCGGGCGACCCTGGCCGCTTGTTGTTCTGACTCTTGCGACGTGCGGGGCTCTGCTTCGTGGCCTTCGACTACGAGGAGTACGATCCTCGAACCTGGGTTCGATGACGTGAGGTACCGCGCGGCGCGTGAGGTTGCCTCGGATCCGTCGCACGCGATTATCACGGGCACCGGCCCGTCATCGCGGACGGAACCCGCCCCGCGGCGCGCGGTCTCTTCATTCTTGTGACGAGTTCCGACAAGCGCGATTATTGCGATTGGTCCCATAGCGGCCGCGAGGATGAGCCAACCGAAAGGGTCGTGGCCCCAGCGCCGTGCGAGGTAGGCAACCACCAGCATGCTGACGAGCACAATTATTAGCCAGATCACGAGGCCTTCGAACACGATCGTCATCTGCGGCTCCTCCGGACTTAGCGCTGAGTCTCTCGCTCAGGATACGCGCCCAAGCGAACCGGAGCACCTAGCCGGATGGATAGCAACGAACTACTGCGCTTGTCGGTCTCCCGCGCTATCCTCTCGCAATGTTCAGACTCGATAACAGGATCGCCGTCGTAACAGGCGCGGGCTCCGGGATCGGGGCGGCGATTGCCGAAACGTTCGCCGCACAGGGCGCTCACGTCTTCGTCCTCGAGCTAAGTGCCAGCGCTGGCGATGAGACTGCAGCCCGGATTCGGACGGCGGGCGGGAAGGCGGACGTCGTCTCGTGCGACGTGTCGAGCGCGGCGTCCGTAGCGGCTGCCTTCAACGCGGTGCGTGCTGCCGCGGGTCGGCTCGACATTCTCGTTAACAATGCCGGTATCGCGCATATCGGCACTGTAGAGTCGACGACTGAGGCGGACCTCGACCGCATCTACTCCGTGAACGTCAAAGGACTGCACCTCTGTTCGCAGGCCGGCGTCGGAATGATGTTGAAGAATGGCGGCGGTGTCATTCTGAACCTCGCGTCGATCGCGTCCCTCATTGGCCTGACTGATCGGTTCGCCTACTCGATGAGCAAGGGCGCCGTGCTGGCGATGACGCGGTCGATCGCAGTGGACTACGTGAAACAGGGCATCCGTTGCAATTGTGTCGCGCCGGCACGCGTGCATACGCCCTTTGTCGATGGATATCTGAAGAACACGTACCCAGGTCGCGAAGACGAGATGTTCAAGGAATTGAGCGAGTACCAGCCAATCGGCAGGATGGGGCAGCCCGACGAAGTGGCAGCGCTCGCGCTCTATCTCTGCAGCGACGAAGCGTCGTTCATCACGGGCCAGTGCTATCCGATCGATGGCGGCGTTCTGGTCTTCTGACCCGAGGGCATACGTGAAGCATTACGGTATGACGCTGCTGCTGAAGGACGAGCCCGGCGTGACCGAACGCTACGTCGCTGAGCACGCTGCGATCTGGCCCGAAGTCGAGTCGGGCCTCAAGGCGATCGGTATCGAGCAGATGCAGATCTGGCTCGCCGGACGGCGATTGTTCATGCACATGGAGACGGTCGACGGGTTCGATATGGCGCGCGACTTCGAGCGCTACGAGCGAGATACGCCGCGAGCAGCGGAATGGCAGCGCCTGATGGAGTCGCTACAAGAGCCCGCGCCTGAAGCAGCGACCGGCGAGTGGTGGGCCGAGATGCGGCTCGTGTTCGAGTTGGCGCGATGACATTTCCGCCCGACGACCTGCGACAGACCTGGCCCTTACCGACGTCGCCGCGACCGATCGTGATCATCGGCGCGGGTAGCATCGTGCGGGACTCACACCTTCCCGTGTACACGCGGCTCGGTCTTCCTGTCGCCGGGATCTTCGATGTGGACGCAGGTGCCGCGCGCCAGCGTGCCGAGCAGTTCTCACTGTCGCGCGTGTTCGACTCGCTTGACGCAGCGCTCGCGGAACCCGATGCGGTGTTCGATCTCGCAGTACCGCCCGGTGAGATCGCCGGAATCCTCGAACGCATGCCGGCTGGCTCGGCGACGCTGATTCAGAAGCCGATGGGTAGGGATCTCGACGAAGCACGCCGAATTCTGGAATTGTGCCGAGAACGCTCGCTCACTGCGGCGATGAACTTCCAGTTGCGGTTCGCGGCGAACATGCTCGCGCTGCGCGATGCGATCGGGCGCGGTGTGCTGGGCGAAGTTACCGACATCGACGTGCGGATCAACCTCTACACACCGTGGCGATACTGGAAATTTCTCGAGGGCGTACCAAGGCTCGAGGTGCTGATGCACTCGATTCACTACCTTGACCTCATCCGCTCGATCGCGGGCGAGCCTCGCGGGGTGTACTGCCGTGGTGTGCGCTACCCCGGCATGGATGCGTTCCCGGACGTGCGCACGAGCATCATTCTCGACTACGGCGATTTCCTGCGCTGCAGCCTGACGATGAATCACACGCACGAGTTCGGCTCGCAACATGCAGCATCGGAATTGCGCGTCGAGGGAACGCTGGCGGCCGCCCGGGCGTCGATGGGCGTGAACCTGAACTACCCCGACGGTGAGGCGGACGAGCTGGAGTTCTGCGCGCGCGGTACGGCGGACTGGATTGGCGTGCAGTTAAGGGGGTCTTGGTTCACGGAGGCGTTCGAGGGGCCGATGGCGAACCTGCAGCGTTATGTCGCTGGTAAAGACCAAGCACTTGTGTCGCCGATCGACGACGCATTTCGAACGATGGCTGTGGTCGAGGCGTGCTATGAGTCGAGCGCGGCCGGTGGGACGCCTGTGCCGGAGTCATGACCAACACGCGACGCATCGATGCACACCAGCACTTCTGGCGGTACAGTCCCACAACCCACGACTGGATCGATGACTCAATGAAGTCGCTGCGTCGTGACTTCTTGCCTGATGGTGTTGCGCCGCTGCTGGCTGCGGCGGGGTTCGATGGCTGCATCGCGGTACAGGCTCAACAAGTCGTCGACGAAACGGAATGGCTGCTGTCGCTGGCCGACGAGCATCCGTTCATTCGCGGTGTCGTCGGATGGGTGGACCTGCTCAATGACGACGTTCGACAGCGACTGGCGAACGTCGCCGCGCACCAGAAGCTCGTAGGCATCCGTCATGTCGTGCAGGCCGAGACGGAGGGGTTTATGGCTCGTCCCGACTTTCGGCGCGGAATCGCTGCGTTGCGGGAGTTTGACCTGGCGTACGATGTGCTGATCTACCAGCGACAGCTTGCCGAGGCCGTCGATCTTGTACGCGCGTTCCCCCAGCAGGTCTTCGTGCTGGATCACATCGCCAAACCGCACATCCGTGATCATGTCGGCGGCGACAGGTCGAGCTTCGATGCGTGGGTGTCAGGCATCAAGGCCATCGCCGCGCAGGACAATGTTTTCTGCAAGCTATCAGGCATGGTCACCGAGGCCGACTGGTCCGGGTGGACGGCCTCGACCTTCGAGCCATACCTGCACACGGTGCTCGAGGCCTTTGGTCCGCAGAGGTGCATGATGGGCTCCGACTGGCCTGTGTGCACGCTCACCGGGTCGTATGACGATGTCACGGGCATCGTCAAGGGCGCAACCTCGACCCTCGCAGTGAGCGAGCGCGATGCGATTCTCGGCGGGACAGCCACGCGCGCCTACGGGCTGCACTAAATGCCCCCCGCCACGCGATCGACTACGATCACCCTGTATGGCAACCACGCCCGAGCAGCCAAGGCGCCAACGGCGAACCGCGATCAGCGCGCCGCCGACGGTGACGCTGCTCGGTGATGACGATCTCCGCGCATTCGGCGAAGGTGGACACGCGCGGCTGTGGCAGCGTCTCGGCGCGCATCCCGCCACGTCGGCGGACGGCAGCGCGGGGACGCACTTCGCTGTCTGGGCGCCGAACGCGCGCTCTGTGTCCGTGGTCGGCGACTTCAACGGCTGGGACGGTTCGAGGGACGCGCTCGCACCTCGCGGAAGTTCGGGCATCTGGGAAGGGTTCGTCGAGCACGTCGGCGTGGGCGCGCTCTACAAGTACGAGATTCGGTCGCGCGTGAAGAGCTACCGCGTCCAGAAGGCTGATCCGTTCGCGTTCGCGGCGGAGATTCCGCCGAACACAGCCTCCGTCGTCTGGGATCACGCCTACGAGTGGGGTGATGCTGAATGGATGGGGCACGCAAAGGAGCGAAACGCCCTCGCGGCGCCAATCAGCGTCTATGAAGTGCATCTGGGCTCGTGGCGGCGGCGGCCAGCGGAGGGTTGGCGGTCACTCTCCTACCGGGAACTTGCGGTCGAACTTGTCGACTACGTCGCCGAGATGGAATTCACGCACGTCGAACTGATGCCCGTGATGGAGCATCCGTTCTTCGGCTCGTGGGGATACCAGGTGACGTCGTACTTCGCGCCGTCATCGAGATTCGGCACGCCACAGGACCTGATGTTCTTGATCGACACACTGCACCAGCGCGGGATCGGTGTGATTCTCGATTGGGTGCCATCCCACTTCCCGAAGGACGAACATGGACTGCAGTTCTTCGACGGCACGCACCTGTACGAACACGAAGATCCGCGTCAGGGACATCATCCAGACTGGGACAGTTCGATCTTCAACTACGGGCGCAATGAAGTCCGCAGCTTCCTGCTGAGCAGCGCGATGTTATGGCTCGATGTGTTTCACGCAGACGGCCTGCGCGTCGATGCCGTCGCGTCGATGCTGTACCTCGACTACTCCCGCGACGAGGGCGCATGGATCCCGAACGTGCACGGCGGACGTGAGAACCTCGAGGCCGTGTCGTTCCTCAAGCGCCTCAACGAAGAGGCGTACAGCGCCCTTCCGCACATCCAGACGATCGCTGAAGAATCGACAGCGTGGCCCGGCGTATCTCGCCCCACCTTCTCAGGCGGCCTTGGCTTCGGGATGAAGTGGGACATGGGCTGGATGCACGACACGCTGGAGTACATGAAGCGCGAACCCGTACATCGTCAGTTCCACCAACACGAGCTGACGTTCCGCGCGATGTACGCCTTCGCCGAGAACTACATGCTGCCGCTTTCACACGACGAGGTCGCGCACGGCAAAGGCTCGATCCTCAGCCGGATGCCAGGCGACGAATGGCAACAGTTCGCCAACCTGCGACTGCTGCTCGGATACATGTACGCGCAGCCGGGCAAGAAGCTGCTGTTCATGGGCACTGAGTTCGGTCAGCGCGACGAGTGGCACCATGACGGCCAGCTCGAGTGGGATCGCATGGGCGACGAGCGTCAAGCTGGTCACCAGCGCTGGGTGCGCGATCTCAACCATCTGTACCGGGAGTCCCGGCCGCTCCACGAGCTGGACTGCTCGTTCGATGGCTTCTCATGGATCGACGGTGGCGACACCGCCAACAGCGTCATCAGCTTTCTGCGTCGCGACTCAACAGGTCGCGTCGTGCTCTGCGTCGGGAACTTCACACCGGTGCCGCGCCGCGACTACCGCGTCGGTGTGCCGACCGGCGGCGTATGGTACGAACTGCTGAACAGCGATGCGGCGGTGTACGGTGGGAGCGCGCTGGGCAACGGCGATGACGTCGTTGCGACGGATCTGCCTTCACACGGCAGGCCACACTCTCTAGTACTGACGCTGCCACCACTGGGCATGCTGTTCCTTGCGCCGAAGCCTGCTCCGGTCACTCCAGCGCGAAGGCGTTGAGCGCGACGTTCTGGCCCTCGCTCACCGTGAAGTATCCGCGGCCGTCTGAACGAAATGCGATCGCTTCGCCCTGAGTCTCGACGGCTGATGGCGCTTCGCACGGCGCCTGCGCGAACGACGCGGCGATGCTGTTGCCGTCGCGCTGCCAGAGCCAGATCGTTCCGTACGTCCGAATCGCGGTGATACTGCCGTCAGGCGAGATCTCCCCGCCCGTAGGGATCTTGCCCAGCGCTTCGGGGAGTGCACCGCTGCCCGCTGGTATCGTCTTTGCCGGCGTGAGCGCGGCGAAGTCGATCTCGGCAATCTTCTCGAGCGTCGTCGTGACCGCCGCATCCTGCGGAAACACGGCGCGGTACACGCCCGAAACGCCACCCGCGATGTTCTTCGTGACAACGATGATGTCGCCGCTAACCGGGTCAACAAGCAACGTCTCAGCATCGTGTGCGCCGTCCGGGTACACGAATCGCAACGCCTCCGCATCGACCGCATGCAGCGATGAGGCGGCATCGTACACCGGTTCGGGCGCGAGGTAGACGACGATCTCCGGCCGAAGCGATGCGTTGTCGCCGATGTCGGCGAGGTACAGGTAGTCGGTGTCGGCCTCGGGACCAGGGCCGATGGCCATGTCTTCCCAGTCCGTCGCCTCGGCGCCTCGGACTTCGTATGTCGCGAGATCATCGCCGGTGAGCGACATCGCGAACACGCGCGGGGTGTCGCCGCTGTCGTTGTGCGCCCAGATGACATCCTGTGTGCGGCTCGCCGCGAGCCCAGAGATCTCGATGAGATCCGGCGACGCGACTGCGCCGGCGACCGAAGCAGACGCACCAGCGCACAGGGATGCAGCAGTCACTTCAGCCGACTTTGTGGGCGATTCTGCCGTTTCTGTCGGAACGGTGGTGGGATCCTGCGTATCATCGTCACCGCCTGAGCACGAAGAAACAACGAGCGCACAGGCAACAAACATGGCGATCGTTAGGCGGGCGAGCGATTCGTTCATGTTGCGGAGGATATCACGGCCCTCCCTGGTCCTCGTGCAGCGGCACCAGACGAGGTCCTTCGAATTCAGCCGCATAGCGATTTGCGCCGCCGCGCACAGTCTCGGCGTACGGGTCGTCCGCCGCGATCGTCTGAAGGCCGACATCCGGTCCCCAGATGGTGTAGCCCAGCGCGGGCATCACGTAGAAGTTGTCGAGCGGATGCGTCAGCGGCCCGCCGATCACTTCGACCGTCGCTCCGGATTCAACGGCGGGGAATGTGCGCTGGAGGTCGTCATGGAGCGTGCGCCAGTCCTCCGTCGCCACGAAGTACGCATCGTTTTGGAGATGCGTCTGCCACGCATACCACGGTAGCGCGATCGCGAAGAGGATGGCCGCAGCGACCAGCATCGAGCTGAGTTCGCGCCGGCCCGCTGTTTTATGTTGCTCGAACCGCTCGGCCATCCACGCTACGGCGCCGCCGACGAACAACGCAAAGCCAGGCATGGCGAGATACACGAAGCGATGCGCAGTGTGCGTCTCGATCAGCGCGTGCGGGACGATCGCCAACAGCAGCCAGACGGCGCCGATGCGGCCGATTGAGGGACCGAACGCGAGCATCAGTCCGCACGCCACAAGAAGCGCGAGCCCGAAGCCAAGGTGCGGAGGGTCGATATACGACGGCGGTTCGAGGCCGACCGGGTAGACGAGCCGTCCGGCGTAAATCAGGAACGTGCGGTGTACGTTCTCGAGACCAAACGTGTCCTCCGCAGCCGTACAGCCGCACGTCGTGAAGTACAGCGCAGTGGCGAAGCCGATGATGGCGAACGGCAATGTACGAAGCAGTGTTCGCGCAAGGCGCGTCGTCAGAGCCGCATTCGTATCGAAGAGCAGGAACGCCAGGCCGAACACGGGGAACATGATCGCCATCGACTCGTTGGACGCCATCACGCAGGCAAAAGCGGCCACTGTAGCGCAGAGCCACAAGGTCGAGATGCGCGCGTTTTTCGCGAGCGCGCATTCGATCGCGCAGTTCAATGCCGCTACGAGGAAAAAGCCC
This sequence comes from Dehalococcoidia bacterium, assembly GCA_021731085.1. GTDB lineage: Bacteria > Chloroflexota > Dehalococcoidia > DSTF01 > JACRBR01 > JACRBR01. The sequence goes on along the minus strand of JAKFYB010000001.1, from coordinate 192,961 downwards.
GCCCACATGTACGTGACGCTGCCGAGCTGGCCGAGTGTGCCGGCATAGGCGGGGCTGATCCCAAATACGACAGCCGCCGCAAACGACGCCCACGCGCTCGACATCGTGCGCCAAACGGCTCGATAGAGCAACGCAACGATCGCAAGGTGCAGCACGATCATGACGCCGCGGGTTGGCCATGCTGCCATGCCAAAACTCTCGTAGCTCGCGAGATACGTGATGCCAGTGAAGACGCGCCAGTTGGGCGTCAGGTCGTTTAGTGTCAGCAGGTTCCATGTGTAGTCGCCTGCACCGTTGGTGACGATCTCACCGAAGGCAACATAGTCGTCTTGAAAGAAATAGAACGTCAGCGTGCGTGCCTGCGCCGCGAACGTGAACGCGATCGCCAGAAGCAGCAGCACGTGGATGCGCCGCGATGGACGCTTCAAGCCTTCGGTATCGCCGCTCGCAAGGGCGGTGCGTTCAGCGATCGCCATGATTGATCGGCGTGAGCACACCGTCCTGATAAACGGCGACGTATGGGCTGTCGGACGTCAGCGCGAGCTGTGCCGGCAGTGAGCCCGGCTCGTAGTCCTGCAATATGCGCGTCGGCCCCCACGTCGTCTCGGCGAACGCAGGCAGGATGTAGAGCTGATACTCGTACTTCTGGAACGGCCCGCCGATCGTAATGACGCGCGTATCAGGCGGAACGTCGGGCCAAAGTGCGGTGACGTCATCGTGATAGCCGCGCCACGCGGTCGATGCGTCGCGGAAGTGTTCGTCCTGCTCGTAGGTCTGGTACGCATACCACCCGGCGAGCAGGACGACAGCCGCGCCCCCGACAGCGGCCACAGCACGGCGATCGACCGCGGTCGGAAGCCGCTCAACCACCATCATCGCGGCGGCAGCGAACACGAGCGCGTATCCAGGCGTTGCGAGATAGAGGTAGCGGCTGGCGGTGAAGTACTCGATGAAGACGTGCGGAGCGACCGCAAGTACGACCCACAGCGCCCCGACGCGCCCGACCTTCGGGCCACCAAACGACACGACGGCCATGACGACGATGAGAACTGGCGCGGCGACCGCATGCGCGAGCCCCACGTCGTTCGGGAGTTCGAGACCAACCGGATACAGCAGGCGACCAAGGTAAATCAGCGTCTGCTCGGCGACATAGCTCGTGCCCCAGACGTCGGTGCCTTCGTTACATCCGCACGCCGTGAACGAGATAGCCGTCGCGAACGCCACAAGGGCAAGCGGCGCGATCCGAAGCGCGCTGCGGCGAAGGCGCCCCCTGGAGTTCGCGTCGAACGTGAGAAAGGCGAGCCCGTACGCAGGGAACATGATCGCCATGCCTTCGTGCGACGCGATCGCGAGGATATAGAGCACCGCCGATGCGCCGAGCCACATCAACGATCGCCTTCGGTCATCGCTCAGCGCGCACTCGATAACCGCGATCAGCGTGGCGACGAGGAAGAAGCCGGCCATGATCTGCGTCGCCGTCGTCACCTGGGAGAGCGCTCCGACGTACGCAGGGTTCAGCCCGAAGACGAGCGCCGCGACGCAGGCTGCCCATGCCTGTCTCGTCGTGCGCTGGACGACGTAGTACAGCATCGCCGCCGTGCCGACATGCATCGCGACCATGACGATGCGGGCGGGCAGCGGATCCATGCCGGCGATCTCGTAGTTCGCGAGGAAGAGCAGTCCGGGGAGCGGTCGCCAGTTCGGCGTCAGATCCGTGGATGTGACCAGGTTGGAGATGTACTCCCAGCGCGACTGGGTGACTATCTCCGCGAACGGCACATAGTCGTCGAAATAGAAGTAGTGGTTGAGCGTGGTGAACTGAAGCGCGAGCGTCGCCATCAGCGCGATCGGGAGGAAGATGAGGTGCGGCGACACGGATGTCCGCGTGGCGGCGGCATCTTCGTGCTTGGCGCGCTGTTCGGGAGCGGCGACGGCCATCGGAGGTGAGTATATCGATGGAACGCGGATCTCTATCTAAATCGAACGCTGTTCCACATACCCGCGGGCGGCGACGGGCCAGATCTCGACAACCTCATCGCCTTCAACCGCATAAAGGACGTCGTGCATGTTGATCGTCGGGTCGATGTGCGGTGGGAGCAGCTTGATGCGCTCGCCCGGCCGGATCGTTGAGTCGGCTGGCAGGCTGATCGTGCAGTGTTCGTCGCTCAGGAAAAGGACGGTCGCGTCTTCCATGCCCGGCAATGGCGCTATCGCTGGGACGCCGTGGTCGGAGGCCATCGCCTTCAATCCGGCGTCGGCGGCGCACTGGTCGGGACGTGGGCGGCTGAGGACGGTGGCGTGGATGGCGAAGGCAAGCTCGAACGGGAGATCCTCGTACAGGTAAGTGTTGTCCATGAGCACGTACGTGCCCGCCTGAACCTCCGTGATGCCTTCGATGCCGCCTGTGATGTCGAACGTGCACGTGCCGCCCGCAGAGACGATCTCACAACGTAGGCCCTCATCGCGCATCATGCGCACGGTCGAGAGTAGGCGGTCCATAGACTTGTGCGCCTTCTCCTCGCGCTCGGTTCGGTCGCGGATGCCCATCACGTGCCCCTCGTAGCCCATCGCGCCGCGCAGGACGATACCCGGCGTCTGCGACGCCCGTTTCGCCAGCGCGACGGCTGGCTCGCCCGGCGCGATGCCACACCGTGGGAGCCCAACATTGACGTCGACGAGCACGCCGATCTCAATGCCCGCCGCCTGCGCCGCGCGCGCGAGGTCATCGAGCGTCTCGTCGGAGTCGATGGCGACGATAAGCGAAGCCTGCTTTGCGACAACGGCGGCGCGATCGGCCTTGCCGGGGCCGAGGATCTGGTTCGCGATGAGGATCTCGTCGCATAGGCGTTCGCGGGCGACAACCTCGGCCTCGCGTACGGTCGCAACGGTGATACCCGTGCATGAACCCGCCGCAAGTTGCCGTCGTGCGATCTCCGGCGTCTTGTGCGCCTTGAAATGTGGCCGCAGCTTGCTCTGGCGAGCCGCGAAGTAGTCGGCCGCGTGCTTGATGTTGCGTTCCATCGCGGCGATGTCGACGACGAGGGCGGGTGTCGGTATCTTGTTCACCTTCATGTGCTGAGCGTAACCCAGACAGAAGCGAGAACCTAGAACTCAGAACCGCGGGTGGTACCCTGCCGATATGACGGACGAACAACAACAGCCGCGGCCTGGCAAACGGCGCCGGGGACGGCGTGGGCGCGGCCCCAAGCCTCAAGGCGAAGGCCAGCAGCAAGCTTCGGCAGGCGGCACGCCGCCCGGGCCACCTGGCCCTCCCGGACCATCCAGCAGCGCGCCCGCAAGCGGCGCGTCATCGTCGGACGGCACGAACGCCAGCCGGACGCAGCGGCGTGACACACGCGGTCAGCCGCGTCAGGAGCGCGGGGGTGGGACGAGCGGAAGCCGCACGCACCGACCGCCATCGGCTGATGGCAACCGTACGCCCGCGCGCAACGACCGCCCGCCCCGGCGCGATGGTGGTTCGGGTGGCAGCAGCGGAAGCTACGACCGCAACCGCGGCTCCGGCGACCGAAACCGTGACCGCCCGCCGCGCGTGTTCGAGGAGATCGTGCCTCAGGATGAGGTGTCGATTGCGCTCGGCGCTCGCTTCAAAGAGACGCAGGTCGCCATCCGCGACGCACGCAAAGCCCTCGCGAAGCGCAAAGCCGAGTTCGACGACGAGCCCGAGTGGATGGCGGAGCAGATGGCCGAAGCCGTGGCAGCGTTCGAGGTAGCAGCGACGGAGTGGACCGAGCACCTCGAGAAGACGGGCCGGAAGGTCGTCCGGCGCTAGAGCGTTGCCGTCCGCACCGATTCTTCGTCAGCAGGTTCGCCGTGATCACGCCAGTGTCGGGATTTCCGGCGAGTGCCACCAATGGGTTGGAGATCGCGCCCACGCTGCCTATCCTCGCGATATGCAGACTTGGGTTCGCTCCACTCGAGAGTCAGTTACCGCCTTCGCAGCTCGGTTAATTGATCAGGTTGACACCTTATTATTCGTCTTTTTTTTCTGCACGGTTTTTTCTCTCATGCTCGAAGGCCCACCTCACGCGACACCGCGAGCCGGTAGCCTCAGCCATAACGGCCTTCTATGACGTTTGGGCCGAACGTGATAGCGTAGGTGTCTCATCCAGCGCTCTCCGAAGGAGGTCCTGACGATGGTCTACACGAGCCCGTGGCCGAGCCAGGCGCCCTATGCTCCGACGTCGCTCCCGGCGTACCTGGAGGCTGTCGTCGCCAGGCATCCGGAAAGGGTCGCCTTCATGTCTCCCGACGGGAAGACGTGGACCTTCGGCGACTACTGGAAGGCCGCGAAAGGGATGGCCCGGGCACTCCAGGACAAGGGCATCAAGAAGGGCGACTTCGTCGGCATCTACGCCCCTAACTCAGTCGAGTACGGCGTCGCTCTCCACGGCGCGATCATCGCCGGCGCTACCGTCACAACACTGAACCCGCTGTATCGCGAGCGCGAGGTCGAGCATCAGCTCGGCGACGCGGGCGCGAAGGCGCTGTTCACACTCGGCGCGCTGATGCCAGTAGTCGAGGAAGCCCGGAAGAACCTCTCGAAGTTGGAGCAGATTTTCGAGCTCGACAAGGCGTGGGAGATGGCGGCAGGCGCTGTAGGTGATCCGGCACCGATAGCGTTCGATCCTGAGAACGACATCGCCGTGCTGCCCTACTCATCGGGCACGACGGGCATCGCGAAGGGCGTGATGCTCTCGCATCAGAACCTGACAGCGAACATCCGGCAGACGCTGGCGCTCAACATGTTCAGCGCAGACTCGATCATGCTCGACTTCCTGCCCTTCTATCACATTTACGGCATGATGGTGCTGCTGAACTGCGGCATGGCCGTCGGCGCGACGCAGATCGTGCTGCCACGGTTCGATCCTGAACAGGCATTGCAGTTGATCGAGAAGCACAAGGTCACGGACCTGTTCGTGGTACCGCCGGCGCTGCTCGTGCTCGTGAACAACCCTGCAACAGAGAAGGCAGATCTATCGTCGCTGCGGTTCGTGATGTCCGGCGCGGCGCCGCTGCCGGCGGAGGTCGGACGCAAAGCCGCCAAGGTCCTCGATGCGATCGTCATGCAGGGATACGGCATGACTGAGAGCAGCCCGATCACGAACGTCAATCCGCTCGATTCACCACGCGAAGGTTCCGTCGGGCCGCCGGTCGCAGACACACTCGAGAAGGTGGTGTCGCTCGAAACCGGCGAGGAAGTCGGGCCGGGAGAGGTGGGCGAGCTGCTCGTCTTCGGGCCTCAGGTAATGAAGGGCTACTGGGGCCGGCCCGACGCGACCGCGGAAACCATCACCGACGACGGCTGGTTGCGGACGGGCGACATCGTCACCGCCGACGCTGACGGCTACATCCGCATCCACGACCGCAAGAAGGAGATGATCAAGTACAAGGGCTACCAGATCGCCCCGGCGGAGCTTGAGTCGTTGCTGATGGAGCACCAGGATGTGCGCGATGCAGCCGTCATTCCCGTAAGGGAAGGCGACGCCGGCGACGAAGTGCCCAAGGCGTTTATTGTGCCGCTCGTCGACAACATCGATCTCGATGAAGTGCTGATATTCGTCGCGAGTAAGGTCGCGCCATACAAGAAGATTCGCCACATCGAGGTGGTCGAAGCTATCCCCAAGAATCCGTCCGGGAAGATCCTGCGGCGAGAACTCATCGAGAAGGAGCGCGCAAAGAACGCGTAGGAGGTTTGTCATGAGCGACGTCATTCGAGAACAGCGGGACAACGGAGTGACGGTGCTCACGCTGAACCGGCCCGACAGCCTGAATGCCATGGGCGGCGAGCTGATGCCGCTCCTGTCGGAGTACCTCGCCGAAGCGGCACGCGACCGCAAGACCCGCGTCGTCGTACTCACGGGCGCGGGCCGCGCGTTCTGCGCCGGCGGCGACGTCAAGGGCATGGCGGCGGGACGCGACATCCTCTCGCGCGGAAACAACGATAATGGCGAGCGCTCGCCGGCGTCGTTGCTGTACGCCAGCGTCGAGGGATTACGCGCATCGCAGCGGGCGACGAGCCTGATGCTGCACGCGATGCCGAAGCCGACCATCGCGGCCATCAACGGCCATGCGGTCGGCGCAGGACTATCTCTCGCGCTGTCGTGCGACATCCGAATCGCGTCCGACAAGGCGAAGTTGGGGACCGCATTCCGGAACGTCGGCTTCAGCGGCGACTTCGGCGGCTCGTGGCTGCTGCAGCGGCTCGTCGGCATGGGGAAGGCGAAGGAGCTATACCTCGGCGGCGACATCCTCTTGGCGGACGAAGCGCATCGCATCGGCATGGTGAACAAGGTCGTCGCGCACGACGATCTGATGACGGAAGCGCTCGCCGTCGCCGACCACATGGCGGCGGGTCCGGCGCTGGCGTACGCGCGCATGAAGGAGAACATCAACAAGGGCTCGACCATCGACTTCGCGACCGCACTCGACAACGAGGCGATGAACATGCAGCTCTCCGGCATGACGCAGGACCATCAGGAAGCGGCCAAGGCGTTCGTCGAAAAGCGGCAGCCCGTCTTCAAGGGAATCTAGGTGCTGGAAGCTGGACGGTAGAGGATGGACTAGACGCGGACGCTCGCCATTGGCGGGCGTTTCGCTTTCGGAGGCGCAGTATGAACACGGGCAAGTTTCGCGGGTTTGAGACGGCGCTTGAGGATCCAGGGGTTCTCGTCGTGACGATGAACCAGCCGGAGCGCATGAACGGCATGACGCAGGGGTTCAAGCGCGACCTCGTCGAGACGCTGACGCAGGCCCAGATGGACCATGCTGTGCGTGTCATCGTGATCACGGGCAGCGGACGCGCGTTCTCGGCGGGCGATGATATCAGCGCGCACGGCTCCCTCTCCGGCGGTGGCGCGACGGCGCTTATGCCGCCGATCGGCACCGGTCACGACAACCCCATCGGCACGTACGAAGGTCTGCGGTGGCTATCGCAAACGCTGAACTCGACCGTCCGCGGGATCGACAAGCTGACCATCGCGGCGATCAATGGCGTAGCGATACAGACGGGACTGTCGCTGGCGCTGTCGTGCGACTTCCGCATCGCGGGAGAGAGCGCGCGACTCGGCAGTGCGACATTGCGGTTCGGGCTGCTGCCCGACGAGGGCGGACAGTTCCTGCTCGTCCAGCTCCTCGGCGTCGCGAGGACGATGGATTTCCTGATGCGAAAGCGCATCGTGACGGCGAGTGAGGCATTGGATCTGGGGCTGGTGCATGAGGTCGTGGCGGACAGCGACCTGATGGCGCGAGCGATGAACCTGGCACGCGAGCTTGCGGAAGGTCCGCAGGTGTCGATGCGGCTGCTGAAGCGCACGATCTACAACGCCGCCGAGATGACGTGGGCGCACGCACTCGACGACATCGCTGCGAAGACGGCTATCAGCGATCACCACCCGGACGGCCGCGAAGGAGTGCGCGCGTTTCAGGAGAAGCGACCTGCAAATTTCAACGCGTGGTTGGAGCCAACAGTCAAAGAATAAGAATCAGCACATCGCTGTGAGATTGCGCTCTCGCAATCAGCAGAATCGCCACGCCAAAAACGCGGGCTGAAAGCCCGCGCTCCGTCGGCCGTTGCAATCTGTGATCTAGTCGGAGGAGATGGCTTCGATGCGGACGCGGAAAGTGCCGGAAGGCGCCTCCACTTCGACTTCTTCGCCGGAGCGATGCTGGTAGACGGCCTTGCCGACGGGTGAGGCGATCGAAATCTTGCCCTGCCCCGCGCGCATCTCGTCGGTGTTGACGAGGGTGTAGCTCTTCTCGAGGCCGGTCCGCAGGTCCTTGATCGTGACGGTGTCGCCGATCTGAGAAGCCTCGCCGGCATGGTGCTGACCGTGTTCGAGGACGACGGCGCGGCGGAGCGTCTGGTCGATTTCACGGATGCGGGCCTCGAGGTGTGCCTGCTCGTTGCGCGCGGCGTCCAGCGGGGCATTCTCGCGGAAGTCCTTGTCGGCCATCGCGCGGGCGAGGTCTTGCTGGATTAGCGGGCGGCGTGCCTTGAGTGCTTCGTGTTCTTCCACGAGCGCGTCGTGACCCTCTTGCGTCAGGTAGATCGGCTGCTCGACGATCGTCTGGGCCGCGGACGAAGACTTCGTCGCCTTGCGCACCCGGAGGTGGATGCCGAGGTTGCCCGTCGTGTGGCCCTTGTCCTTCGCCCACTTGAGAAACGCGCGGACAAAATCCGCGCGCTTTGCTGCATCTGAAACCGTTGGAGGAAAGTTCTCTGCGTACTGCGAAATCTCATGCGCTCGCATGACGCTGAGATCCTTGTCGGGCCCACACCACCGAACGAACTTCAGGATCTCAGGCTGTGCTGCTTCGCGAAGCTCTGCGCTCTTGAGACCTGCGAGGTAGTCGTGCGCGAGTTTGTGCAGCGCTACCGTTTCCGTGGTGGTTTCAGTCGCCATAAGGACACCCTCCGTCATGATTCTAGGCTCGCTCCCGTGGGAGGGTCAAATGGCGCTGTTATGCTCTAGCCATGCTCGAATTATTGGCGCGAGAGGCGCCCGCGTATGGCCTTCGGCTGACAGACGTGCAGTTGGATCTCTTTCAACAGTACCACAACATGCTCGTGGACTGGTCATCGCGCATGAACCTGGTGGGCGACACAGATGTTGAGGTTGTCCAGCGCCGCCACTTCCTGGAATCGCTGGCGCTGGGCGCCGCGCTTCGGGAACGCGAGATACTGCGACCGGAGACGAGGGTGCTTGACATCGGTGCTGGCGCCGGATTCCCCGGGCTTCCACTCAAGATCGCCTGGCCGGCCATTGAGTTGACCCTGCTGGAAGCGACGGCGAAGAAAACGGCATTTCTGCAGGCTGTTGTCGACAAGCTTGGCCTATCCGACACGCGCGTCATCACGGGCCGTGCGGAGACTGCAGCCCACGACCCCGCCCTCCGGGAGCACTTCGACCTGGTTCTGGCCCGTGCGGTAGCGCCGCTGCCCGCCCTCGTCGAACTGGGGCTGCCGTTCGCACGCGTGGGCGGCCGCCTTATCACACCGAAGGGCTCGCGGGCGGATGCGGAGGTGGTTGAAGCTGCGGGCGCGCTTCGAACGCTGGGCGGGCGGGCTTTCGTCGTGCCATTCGAGGTTCCGGGACCGGTGCAGAAGCTGATCGCGGTGCTTAAGCAGGCTTCAACCCCATCCGAGTACCCACGGCGACCGGGCGTGCCCGCGAAGTCCCCGCTCTCGTGAGCCCCAAATCCCGGGGCTAGACAACCTGATCCAATTGGTGTATTAGATATGGCAGTTAAGCCGTTTCGGCAGGATGTCTTCAGGCTGCCTCGCAACACGCCAGGCGGAGCCCAGGAGGAACGACGATGATGGATCAAACGACAGGGATGGACCCCAACGCGCTGATGCAGCGTATTCGCCGCCTGGCAATGCTCGACACGACGGTGTTCGATGAAGTCCGAGGAGACGCGGCATCGACGATTCCGGCGCTCATCGTCGCCGCCGTCTCAACGCTGCTGTTCGGGCTCGGCGGCTTCCTCTGGTGGGCGCTCAATGGGCCCGATAGCGACTTCTACGAAGGCTCTGGCGACATTTTTCTCAAGTCGCTCATCATCGGCAGCGTCATCTCATTGATCCTGTATGGCGTGTGGATTGGGCTCACCTATGTGTTACTCACGCAGGTGTTCAAGGCGCGTGCTGATGCGAACGAACTGGTGCGTGTGATGGGGTTTGCGGCGGCGCCGCTAGCAATCGGCCTCATCATGTTCATTCCCCAGCTCGAGTACGCGATTGGCCTGACGGCGATCGCGATGCTGTTCGGCTCGACGCTGATCGCGGTGATGAGCGCGACGGATGCGCCGGCAGGTCGAGCTCTGGTTGCGAACGCGGCGGGATTCGCGGTGTGGGCGCTCGTCCTGTCATTCCTCGTTTCCGACACCAGCATCATGGCGCCCGGATTCTTTATCTTTGAGAGTGGCGCTGAATTCCTGCGCGGCTGACACGCTCATTGACCAACCGATTGACAACGGGGACTCTCGCGAGCGTCCCTGTTTCGCGTCTGGTCGCCTGTAGCCATCGTTATACTCCCCGCCTATGGACCTCCTGACGCGCATTGAGAGCGACATGGCGTTCGAGTCGAACGTCCGCAAGTCATACATCTATCGTTTCTTGATGGAGTTTCAGCTCTGGTTGCCGATCTGGGTCCTGTATTTGGTGGACGAACGCGGCTTTTCGTACAAGCAATTCACACTGCTGGACACGCCGTTCTTCCTGCTCATCGTACTGGCAGAAGTGCCAACGGGGGCGGTCGCCGACCGCTGGGGGCGACGTGTGTCACTCATGCTCGGGAGCGGGTTCTTTGCCGTGGCAATTCTCGTCTTCGGGGTTGCGGACAGCTACGCCATCATTCTTATTTCATACGTCGCATGGGGGCTGGCGCTCACGTTCCAGTCCGGAGCCGACATCGCGCTTCTCTATGACAGCCTCAAGGAGGCCGGACGTGAGGACGAGTTCCAGAAGATAAACGGTCGCCTGTGGGCCCTGCGCAGTGTCGCAGTTGTCCTCGCCCTCCTTCTGGGCGCTCCACTGGCCGCGGCGACGAGCTACACATTCGTGATCACACTCAGCGCTCTCATTGCGGCATGCGCACTGCCGGTGGCGTTCTTCATGCACGAGCCGCGACACCGCGACACCGTACACGAGCCGTACTTCTCAACCATCGCGACCGGCGTTCGAGAAGTGTGGCGGGCGCCCGCCTTGCGATACATCATCCTCTACAGCGGGATCATTAGCGTGGGCGTGTTCGGGCCGCTTGTCTTCCAGCAACCGACACTCTCAGATTTTGGGATTGATGTCGCGTACCAGGGTTTCTTGCAGGCGCCGGTACGGGCAGCGGGCATCGTCTCTGCGCTATCTATCGGCTGGCTGCTGGCGCGCACGAGCGAGCGGGCGGTGTTCTTTGCGTTGCCCGTCGTGCTCAGCATCTGCACGCTCGCGCTGGCAGGCATTGACCAGTCGTGGGTGCTGGTCGCGTTCATCGGCCTTGGCCTGGTTGGCGGCTTGCAGAACCCGCTCTTCGCGAACTACATCAATCATCGTATTCCCAGCGAGCGTCGCGCGACGATGCTGTCGGTGCAAAGCCTCGTGCTGAGCCTGCTCCTCGCGGGCGCGCAGCCACTTGCGGGTTTTTTCGCCGACACGTGGGGGTTGCAGGCGATGTACCTCATGTACGCAGTCGCGATCGCGACGTGCGGTATGGTGGCCTTGATCTTGTGGGATCGTGCTGAGCACGACGATCCTGAAGTCACCGGGAGCGACGACGGCAGCCGCGAGCGTCTCTCGGAGATCGTCTCCGTATGATCACCGTACTCTGCGGCGGCGTTGGCGGTTCTCGTTTCTTACGCGCGTTGTCGTCCGTCATCGCCCCGGAGCGGATCACCGCGATCATCAACACGGCTGATGACCACGAGTTCCACGGGCTTCATGTTTCCCCCGATCCGGACATCGTCACGTACGCACTCGCCGGTGAGGTCGACGAAGCGCGGGGGTGGGGATTTCGGGACGAGACCTTTCGCTGGAACGTCCATGTCGCGAGATTCGGACGGGAGACATGGTTCCAGATCGGCGACCGCGATCTGGCGACGCACGTCTATCGCACCGAGCGGTTACTCGCGGGAGCGTCGCTCTCCGACTGCGTGACGGAGATCGCGGCCGCGTTTGATGTACGTGCACGACTCCTACCGATGTCCGATGACCGCGTACGCACGGTCGTAGTGGCGGACAGCGGCGACCTGGCGTTCCAGCAGTACCTCATCGAGCGGCACGCGAAGGATCTTGTTCGCGGCGTGCGATTCGAGGGCGCGGAGCAGGCTCGCACTGCGCCTGGCGTGATCGAGGCGATCTCGGAGGCGGAGGCAATCTTCATCGCGCCTAGCAATCCGATTGGCAGCATATGGCCGATCCTTTCCGTTCCGGGCATTCGTGAAGCGGTGGAGACATCTGACGCGCCCTGCATCGCGATCAGTCCGATCGTCGGTGGACGATCACTGCAGCCACCTGCCGGGGAGATGATGGCGGGCCTTGGGCTCTCAGTCGACCCTGCAGGCGTCGCCAACGCGTATGCGGGTCTCATCGACTTGCTGATCATCGACGAAAGCGATGAGGCGCAGGCGGGCGCCGTCACGTCGCTGGGTGTGCGCGTCGTGGTCGCACGCACGGTCATGGCGGACGATGCGGCGCGCCGTGAGCTAGCAAGCGTTGCGCTAGTGACAGCTGGCATTGACACGGGCTCGGCCTCGCCATGAGCACCGTGATCGAGCGCGTGCGCTCCTACGACATTGCGAGCAAGGCGGCCATTCTCTCTGTCGCGTCGAACGCGACGCTCATGGTGGTCAAGCTCGTCTTTGCGCTGCTGTTCGGTTCCGTCGCGCTACTCGGTGACGGCATCGACAGCGCTGAGGATCTCGTTGCATCTGCGCTCGTGTTCTTCAGCGTGCGACTCGCACTCCAACCGCCGGACGAGGCGCACCCGTACGGGCACGGAAAAGCGGAGAGCTTGGCAGCCCTGTCTCAGGCAGCACTGATAGCGGGCGGAGCCATCTTCATCGCCGTGGCGGCAGGCAGGCGGCTATTCGCGGACGACCCGGAGATCTATGTGTGGCCGTCGCTCGTCGCCGTCGCGATCACTGCGGTGGTCAACCTGGGCGTCGCGGCCTACTCCTTTCGCGCTGCGCGAATCAGCGGGTCGGTCGCCGTGGCGTCAGACGCGAAGCACCTGCTCACGAACGTCGTGCAGGCGGTTGCTGTCGGCGCGGCGCTCGTGCTCGTGGGCATCACCGGCAATCCGATCTACGACCCAATGTTCGCGCTACTCCTCGCCTTATACCTCGGCTGGGTCGCGTTCGGGATCCTGCGTGGCACTTTGACGGAGCTCTTGGACACTGCACTTCCAGACGAAACGATGACGGCGATCAGAGCATCGCTCGCGACGGAGCGCGCAGGACAGCGAGGGTTCCATGCGCTTCGGACGCGCAAGTCGGGACGAGAGACGCACATCGATCTGCACGTCCTTGTTGATCCAGCGATGTCCGTCCACGACGCACACGTACTCTCCGAAGCGATCGAGCGGGATCTATCGCAACATGTGCCCAACGCCCTCGTGAGCATTCATGCCGACCCGGATGACGGGAGCGCGGTCGCGGACAACGCCCATCTGGATAGTTCACCTAGCGGTGACGAGAACTAGCCTAGTTCGCCGCAGGCCTGCATGACGAGCGTTGAGGCGACGAGGCCGGCTGTCTCGCTGCGGAGGATGCGGTGTCCGAGCGTTACGACGCTCGCGCCTGCGGCCTGTGCCGCTTCGACTTCGGAACCTTCGTAGCCGCCTTCTGGCCCGATGAAGATGCTGACCGCGGACACCGCGTACAGCTCATCGATGCGGTCGTGAAGGACAGTCGCGATGCTTGGCGCGAGATCATCAGCCGCCTCAAACGGCAACAGGCGTACGCCTACCGATGACTCAAGCGCGGCTGCGAATGGCCGCGGTACATCTACCAATGGCACGCGGCTTCGCCCGCACTGCTCAGCAGCTTCGACGGCGATACGGCGCCAGCGATCGGCACGTTTGCCCTCGCCAGCGGTCTTCACGACGGCGCGCGCGGTCACGAGCGGAACAATGCGGGCAACGCCGATCTCGGTCGCCTTTTCGATAAGCCACTCGAACCGGTCGCCCTTGGTGATCGACTGGTAGAGGTGAACGACCGTCGGCGATTCCGCTGGGCCGGGCACGCGTTCGATGACGTCGCATGCCACGGCCTTATCGCTCACGGTACTGAGCGTCGTCACGACGTCAGTGCCCGAACCGTCGAAGAACGCCACCCCCTCGCCGGGCTTGAGTCGCAGCACCTTCGCGAGCCGATGCGCGAGCGGTCCTTCGATACGCACGCTGCCGCCTTCCAGCGCGCCCGGATCGATAAAGAATCGCCTCATGCGAACACCGCCTCAATGCAACGCCACTCGCCCATCGCGCGGACTGAATCGACGCGGAGACCCTGGGATTCGAGCGCCACGATGACAGCCGCTTCGTGCTCGCCGATGACGCCACTCGTGATCAGCCTGCCGCCTGGCGCCAACGCTTCGGCAAGACTCCTCGACATACCAATGATGGCGCGGGCGATAATGTTCGCAACGATGACGTCGTACGCTCCGGCCGGCGCACTCACGAATGGCCATCCCTCGCCCAGTGTGCCGACAGCGGCACGGATGGTCGAGTGATTGATCACCGCATTTTCATCTGTGACACGCACGCAGATCGGATCAATGTCGACGGCGATGACTGCCGCCGCTCCAAGTTTCGCCGCAGCGATCGAGAGGATGCCCGAACCACAACCGACATCCAGTACGCGCGCGCCAGGTACGACCGCTCGCTCGAGCGCTTCAAGGCACATGCGCGTGGTCTCGTGCTGCCCTGTGCCGAACGCCATGCCGGGGTCGAGGGCGATGACGACGTCGTCGGGCTGCGGATCGTGGGTGCGCCAGGACGGCACGACGACGATGCGCGAGCCGTAGCGCTCGACGTGGAAGTGCTCTTTCCACGCCTCCGCCCAGTCTTCGTCAGCGACGAGCCGCGCCTCGAGTTCGGCGACGATGCCGGACCCTGTCAGGCGCGAACGCGCGTCGAGAAGCGCGCCGCCGCGGTCGCCATCGCTCGGAATGTACGCATGCACGATATACGTGCCTGCGAGGTCCACTTCGGCGTCTGATTCGAGGTCGCGTTGAGAAAATGGTGTCTCGATCCACACGCCGCCGCCTGTCACGTCGCGGAGGATATCCGCCGTGCGCTCAGCGTCGGAAGCGGCGACCTGTGTGAGAATCTCGATGTAGCGCACGCGTTATTGTGCACCCGCTGCTGGTGCAGTCGCACTCGGCGCGCCATCAGTTGAAGACGGGGCGCCTCCGGAGCTGCGCAGCTGATCGAACTCCTGCCATTCCAGCACCAGCTTCTTGTGCGCGTACTCGTAGCCGACGTTGTCGCCGATCCAGCCGCCGAAGATGCCCGCGAAGACGCGACCGCCCACCAGCATAAACAGCGTCGCGAACGACAGCATCCACAGCGAAGCCTCCATCCGGTAGACGGCGTACGCCACGAGTCCGATGAAGATGAGTACGGCCAGAAACAGGCCGCCGAACGCGAACGAATTCACAACAAGGCTCTCGCGCTTTCGCCAGCGGCGATAGAGCGCGATCACCTCAGGCGGCAGCTTCTCGAGCGTGCCGGTGGTGCTGACATCGTGCTTGCAGTATGGGCAGCTGTCGGCAGTCTTGCTCATCGGCGTGTAGCAGTACCCACAGAAGCGTCCGGCGTTTGGCGCTTCGCCTGCGATCATCATGCCGAGCACTTCGTCAAGGCGTGGAGAAAAGACGGGTATGTCGGTCTGCGGCGGTCGTTCACTCATGATGCCACCTGCTGTTCGCGACGCACGACGTGCGCCAGCGCCTGGAAGAACTTCAGCTTGTCCGCCCGCTGATACGCAGCCGTGCGGGCGCTAGTCGACGGCATCACGAAGACGTCTGTCTGGCTGAGACTTTGTTCCTGCAAGCCGAATTCGCACTGGTGGCCGGCGAATATTTCGTAGATGCGCTTGCCGTTGAAGCATGCGATGCGAGGCCGGTGCCGCTCGAGTTTCTCGCGCAGGGTCACGGCACCCGCACGCATCTCAGCCAGTGAGAGATCCGTGATGGACGGCGACGGACGGGCCACCATGTTTGTGAGTCCAATGTTCCATTCGAGGATGCGCGCGTCTTCGTGGAAGGTTAGCGGCTCGGCGATGAGGCCTGACTCGAACAGCAGTGGCCAGAAGTGGTTGCCCGGGCCGGCGTAGTGGTGGCAGGTGGCCGCGGACTTCGTGCCCGGGTTAATGCCGACGAAGACGAGGTCGAGGTTCGGGCGCAGGTAGTCGGCGAGAGGGTTCACGGCGGAAGCAGTATCACGGCCCGTCATCTAGGCTGCTCGTCTTCAACAGGAATGATGACGGTGGCCGTTCGGCCCGAAGGTGGACCCGACGCGTCGCCTCCTTCATTCCCTTCGCCGGCGCCCTTGTTGAAGCGAATGAAGGCAAATACGACCGCGGCGCAAAACGCCACAAAAATACCGATCTCGACGAGCGAAACCATCCGCTTAGTGTCGCCGAACTCGACCCCCGCAAGCCCAAGTCCTACTCCGATCATCGTGAACGTGACGACCCAGAGAGCACCACCGGCATAGTCGAGCGGCGCCCACCGCCTGTAGGGAATCTGGAAGATGCCCGCCGCCACGGGGCCAATGACGCGAGAGTAACCGGCGAAGTGATAACCGAGAATGATCCACACGCTGTTCGATTCGACCGGCCCTCGAACCCTGTCGAGCGCCTTGCCCATAGACCCCTTCTCGAGAAAGCGCGCCCAGCCCATGCGGCCAATGAAGTAGCTAATCGTGTCACCGATGATTGTGGCGGCGATGCCAAGAACGATGACGAGGGCGAGGTTTATCGATCCGTTTTCCGCAGCAAGCCCACCAAGAATGAGAATGATCGCGCCTGGGACGAAGAGACCGAGAAACATGCTGTTTTCAGCGAGGACACCGAAGAACACGACGTAGTAGCCGTACTCGCGGAACAGGTCCTCGGTCTTGCCGATGAGCCATTCGCTGAAGCGGCGAAAGAAATTGAGGTCATTGAGAAAGCTGTTCAGGCCCTCGAACGGAGACACGCGCGGCACGACGAACAGGAATGTTGCGGCGATAAGCGCAGACCAGTTGACGATTTGCCGAAAGCGCGGCGAAGTTATGAATTCTGAGGCCGATTGTTCTTCTTCCACGGTTCCTCGGGATCGTGCAGTCACCGCGGCGTCTGCATGGATGTCGGTGGCTAGACGTCCTCGGCCGCAGCAAGATCGTCAGCTGATCGCGTTGGCGCAACGGCATCGATTTCAGCAGCCAAGGCGAAGTCCTTTTCGGTGATGCCGCCTTCGCTGTGGGTTGCTAGCTTCAGCTTCACCTTGTTGTATTTGATGCTGATGTCCGGGTGGTGGTCCGCGGCTTCTGCGCGTTCAGCGACGCTGTTCACGAAGGCCATCGATGCTGCGAAGTCGTTGAGCTTGAATTTCTTCACCAACTCGCCGTCGTCAAGAGCCCACCCGTCCATATCCTTGAGACGAGCCTTGATGTCCACCTTGCTGAGCGTTGGCATGTTCCGTGGCCTTTCGTGATTCGTTCCATTGTCCGCAACAACGGCTCCGGGGCGCAAACCTGGAATCGGAAGCCGTCGCCATGACGACCCGCCCGAACCCGTCCGCCCGTCTGACGCCGCATCCGGGTAGGATCGCACGTATGGATGAGACGCCGTTCAAGCCGGAGGTCTTTGAGCGCGAGGATGAGACGCCGGATGGGCTCTTCTACGTCCAGCCTCGGCTGCTCGTTCATATCGATGACTTCGCCATCGAAGCGGCCGGGCGAATCTACGGCGAGCTGCTGCCGACTGGTGGAGCACTGCTCGACCTTATGTCCAGCTACAAGTCCCACCTCCCGGCGGAGCTCAACTGGACGCGACTCATTGGACTTGGCATGAACGAGACCGAACTGCGCGAGAACGACCAACTTACGGATTATGTCGTCCACGACCTCAATGCCGACCCGCGCATGCCATTCGACGACGCATCTTTCGACGGCGCCGCCGTGACGGTCTCCGTCCAGTACATGACGCGCCCGGTCGAGATATTCCGGGACGTAGCGCGCGTGCTGAAGCCCAGAGCGCCGTTCGTCATCACCTACTCGAATCGCATGTTTCCGACGAAAGCCGTGCGGATCTGGCGTTCGCTGGACGATCGCGAGCGGGCGACCCTGATCTCCACGTACTTCAAGTACGCCGGTGGGTTCGGCGACGTGCAGGCGCGGGACTGCTCTATTCCAGCGACGGGAGGCGGATACAATGACCCGCTGTTCGCGGTATGGGCACACACGGATTCCTGAGGGAAGTCAGGGGAGCATTTCTTGCAACAGTTCTTCACGCAAGAGGGTCAGGTCGCCAAGCTGTACTCGTGGGCGGCAGGCGCGGCCAGCATGCGGATGGCGTACTACGGCCTGAAGCACGGCATGCTGCGGGCGATGCACGCCAGCGAGGACGGCCTGACACTCGACGAATTGGCGGCGTCATGCAGCATCGATCCACGCTACCTTCGCGCGTGGGCGAAGACGGCGCTCGCAGGGGAGTTGTTGTCGTACGACGCGGACACACAGCGCTTCTCGATCGCGCCGTTCATGGACGCCCTTCTACTCGATGATGAGGACTTTCACTATTTGGCTGGCCTCGTGTTCAACAACGCGGTGGAGTCGCGGCTGGCCGACCGTGTCAGCGCCGGCTTCACGTCAGGCGAGGGCATTCCTTTTTCGGACTACGGCCAAGAGATGGTCGAGACCATCCACGCATTCAGCAAGGCGGCGTACGAGCTGTTCCTCCCCAGCGTGCTGTTACCCGCGGTTCCCGGCCTCCGCAAGCGGTTGGGCGCCGGTTCTACGATCCTGGAGCTAGGTTGCGGGGCAGGTGCCGGGCTGGTGTCGCTCGGTCGCTCGTTTCCGGAGAGCACCATCACCGGCGTCGATCCGGACCCAACGTCCATCGCGCTGGCGCGACAGCGTATCGAGGATGCCGGCATGGGCGAGCGCGTACATGCGGAGGAGATGCGCGCGGAAGACCTAACCGGCTCCGATGCCTTCGACTTCATCTACACACAGATCTCGCTGCATGAAATGGACGACGCGCGTATTGCGCTGACCAACGCGCGCAACGCCCTGCGTGAGGGCGGCACGTTGCTGATCACGGAGATCCGCGGTCCGGAGCGTATGGAAGAGTGCACTGGCGTGTACAACGCCGTCCTCGCGCACATCGACCTGTTCTACGAGATTCCCCAAGCGATCGCGAAGGGCGGGCATGCGGTGGGATTCTTCAACCTTGCGGAGATTCGGGAGATGGCCTCGGAGGCTGGATTGCGGGACGTACGGGAGTTGGAATTGGAGCAGCCGCTGTACGCGGCGTTCGTGGCTACGAAGTAACTGTTGTCAGTCGTTCTCGAACACAAGAGCGTGGCTCGCTCGGCGCAGGCTGAAAGCCCGTGCTCCGGAATCGTCTCTAACCCAGGGCGTCTTTGATCTTGCCCATGAGGCCGCGGTCTTCCTGCGGGCTGACGTCGACGCCCATGGAGTCCGCGAGCTTCTTCAGCAGATCGCGCTGCTCCTTCGAGAGCGCCTTGGGCGTGATGACGTGGGCATGAACGATCATGTCGCCGCGACCGTTGCCACGCAGCCGCGGAACGCCTTTGCCCTTCACGATGAACGTCTCGCCTGTCTGCGTGCCGGCCGGGATGCGAAGTTCGTGCGCATCGCCGTCGATCGTCGGGACGTCGACCATGTCGCCGAGGGCTGCCTGGGCGAAGTTTAGGTCGAGCTCGAGCAGGAGGTCTTCCTCGTCGCGGCGGAAGACGTCATGCGGTTTGACGTTGAGCTGCAGATAAAGGTTTCCGCGTGGGCCGCCCGCATTGCCCAGCTCGCCCTCACCGCTGAGACGCATCTGCTGGCCATGGTCGACACCAGCAGGGACCTTCACCTGGAGCTTGCGCTTCTTCTTCTCGCGGCCGACGCCTTTGCAGTGCTTGCACGGAGTTGTGACGACGCGACCCTCACCGCGGCAGCGCTCGCACATGGCGACGTTCACAAACTGGCCAAAGACGCTCTGTTGGACGCGGCGCGTCTCGCCGCTGCCGTTGCATGCGGAACACTTCTCGGGCTGCGTTCCAGGCTCTGCGCGCATGCCGTTGCATGAAGGACAGAGTTCGGCCGTCATGATTTCGATTTCGCGGTCGAGGCCGAACACTGCTTCCTCGAATGACAATGTCAGAGATTTGCGAACATCGGATCCGCGCGTCGGCCCACGTTGGGTGCGCGCGCCGCTGCCACCGAAGAACGCGTCGAAGATGTCGCCGAGGCCGCCGAAACCAAAGCCTTCGAACCCGCGCGCGAAGCCGTCGGCGCCACCGGCAGCGGCATGGCCGAAGCGGTCGTACATCGAGCGCTTCTCCGGGTCGGAGAGGACTTCGTAGGCTTCGTTCACTTCCTTGAACTTGGCTTCGGCGCCGGCTTCGCTGTTGCGGTCGGGGTGGTACTCCATCGCGAGGCGACGGAATGCCTTCTTCAACTCATCGGCGCTGGCGCCACGGGCGACGCCGAGCACATCGTAGTAATCCCGCTTCTGGTCGGTAGCCATCGAATCCTTGATCGGCAGAACGGCACGTCGATCACGACGGGCATGGGGGTGTTGTATCCCTAGACGCCCATTGTAGCGAGCGCGGAGGGCTTTCGCCGAATGGGCTATGGCACCCGGCTTAGGCGATGGCCCAGGTGGCAGTTACGCTCGCTGTCACTTCGCTTTCGCCAGGCGCGGTGGGTGTTGGCGCAGACTCCGCCATCATCGCCATTCGAGCCACGGGGGCATGCGTGGGACGAGCGGCAGCTTCCTCGATCCGCAGCGGTGCGCCCAACGAGACGCCGGCGGCGTGAGCAAGCGTCTCCGCTCGGGCTCGGGCATCGCCGTACGCTGCGACGAGAGCTTCCCGTTGCGACGGCGCTGGATCGTTGATCTCGAACGAGAACCCGTGGATGGTTATTGCTTCGCCGCCGGCCGCTGAAACCGCGTCGACGGCCTCGCTGGCGCGCTCGATATCCCGCAGGACGACGAGAAGGTCATGAGTCGAGCGATAGCCACGGCGCTTCTGCTTGCCGCCGTTGTAGTCGTACTCCGGGACGAGCGACAGGCGACTGGTACGGAGATCCTTTTCGGCTACGCCGTGCGCCTTCAGTGTAGTGATGACGGCTGCCAGCGCCGTGGCCGCGGATGTCCGCGCCGCGTCGGCTTCGCGCTCGAGGACGGTCACGCCGATGCTTACGCGCGCGATGTCCGGCGCTATGCGGACGCTTCCCGTGCCGGTCGTGGTGATTCCGTTCTGTGGTTCCATCGCCCCTCCATCGTGTGATGATCGCACACTTATCTAGACAGTGCGCGAAGAAGCGCTCCCGGCAAAGACGGAGCTAAGCTTCGTCCCTACGACGGGAGCGCCCTGTTTGGTCTCTTCGTTGGTTGGCGCCTATTCGATCGCCCAGGTGACGCTGACATCGACCACGACATCTAGCTCGCCTGCTTCGATTGGCGTCGGAGCCAGCGAACCTGCTGCGGAATCGGCTGCGGACTCACGCGCGAACTCATCGTAGTACACCGGTGGCGAGTACGAGGTCTCGGTAATGCTGATGGCGTCGCCGAGGTTCACGCCTGCGGCGCCGGCCAGGGTCTCCGCACGGGCACGGGCGTCGGCGACTGCGGCTTCACGAGCCTGTCGCTTGAGGTCTTCGGGGTTCTCGATGCTGAAACCGATGGCGTTGATCTGGGTACTGTCGCCGCCCGCCGTCACCGCATCGTCGACAACTTTGCCGGTCGTGTCGATGTCGCGGATGATCGCGGTCACGGTGTTCTGGATGCGGAAGCCGCGGAGTACCTGCGTGTCATTGCGGTAGTCGTACTCCGGATAGATGCTGAGCTGGTCCGTCTGAATGTCTTTCTCTTCGACGCCGTTGGTCTTCATCGACGCGATCATCGCGTCGAGGGCTGTCGCTGCCTCCGTGCGGGCTTCGGCGACGGTTGCGGCGAGCACTGAGACGCCAAGCGAGATGTTGGCGATGTCGGGCGTGCCCTTCACCTTTCCCGAGCCAGAAACGCTGACGCCAGTACTTTCGCCGCCATCACTCTGGACGGTCGTGGTAGTGTCCCCACAGGTCGCCGCGACCATCGACAGAAACACGACGCCGCTAACGCCGGCGAGTAATGCCAGTTTCTTCCCGTTCATGCTGCGTTTCCCCTCCGCATCCAACGCCAGGCGACGTACGCCGCACCGGCCAGCACCGCAGTCGCGGCTGCTGTTATTTCGACGAAGAGGAAGCCATTTCGGTTCCCGTCATCCGAGTCCTTCTTGGAAAACTGTTCGACATCTGCGTCTACATCTGTTGTAGGCGGAACGGCATCCGGCGGTACGGCGCCGAGCGCGGCCGCTGTGGCCGTCGGCGGCACAAAGTTCGATCCACCGGCGTTGGCGGCGGCGGTCGCGTCGGCATCTGGATCTGGTTCGGCACCCGTTGCCCCTTCGACGGGAGCGTCACCGCTCGGGGGCGCGCCTGTTGGCTCGGTGGCATCTTGTGGGTTTGAGGTTTCCGCCTGTGAAGCCGCGGTGCCGGACGTGCCATCAATTGCTCCGCCGCCCTCGCCACCAGTAGTGGGCGAGTTCTGCCGTTCGGCTGCGCTAACCCCTGGGGCTAGCGCTGTATCCGCAGATTCGTCGGCTGCCGTCATGCCGAAGCGTTCGCTCGACTCCAACGACGAGAACTGCGCGGAGTTGTTTGATTCGCGAGAGGCGAGGTCTGCGCCCAACACGACGACGAACACAACGGCTGACACCGCCGCACAAGCGGGCGCCCATCGCAGCGCGGCGGAACTGCCGCCACGTGCCGGCGTGCGCACAGGTGCTTCGATGTCGGCCTGGCGCAGGCGGAACGATCGCGGGTGCTCTACCTCAGGCAACGCGGCGAGCAGCGCGCGCGCTTCGAGGAGCTCCGCGTGGGCGTCGGTGCAGGCCGTGCAGGTCGAGATATGGGCTTCGAGTTCCGACGAGCGCGCAGCACTGAGCCGCCCGTCGATGTGCTCAGATAGCGCATCGATGTCGGGCTGGTGCTTTCGGAACGGGCGCAACAGCTTGTTCACAGGTTTCCTTCTACCGTGGCGGTAGTCTGAATCACGTCTGTACCCCTTGACGATCTTTATCCGAGGATTGTTCCTGCATGGCCCGCATTGGCCCCAATTCGCGACGCAATTTCTCTCTTCCACGGGCAATCCGGGACTTGACGGTGCCGACGGAGCAGTCCATTGCCGTCGCGATCTCTTCGTATGCGTACCCCTGGATGTCGCACATGACGACGGCGAGCCGCTGGTCGGCCGGAATCTTGAGCAGCGCCCGCTGGACGACGGCGGCTTGTTCCGACCGCAGGGTCAGTGCTTCGGGGCCGGCAACTGGGTCTGGCACGTCAATGTGCTCATCGGTGCCCGCAAGCGGCGCGTCGAGGGAGATCGCCGGGCGGCGGCCACGACGGCGCAACTCGTCCGTGCAGGCGTTGGCGGCGATACGCATGAGCCAGGGCCGAAATGTCGAGCCGCGAAAGGTGTGCAGGCCGCGAAATGCCGAGAGAAACGCATCCTGCGCGGCATCTTCGGCGGCCGACGCATTGCCGAGCATACGAAGACAGAGATTGAACACGGAGCGCTGGTGGATGTCGACGAGCTCGTTGAACGCTTCCAGATCGCGATCGAGGGCGCGGCGGACGAGCGCTGCCTCTACCTCCGCCGGATCGGCGCCGGCCTGCGCGGCGGTAGCTTCGGCAGGTTGCTCATTCATGAGTCCGCGAGATTCTAGCAGCAATCCGCACTTCGCCTCGTGATAGACTGAGGAGCTTATGGCATACGATCCCGCTGGTCCGGGTAACCGCGACGAGCCTTCCCCAGAGACAAGCCTTCCTGGCGAGCAGACAACCCCCGATCCGATCGCGGAGGATGCTGGCGCGTCTCTCGACCGATTCTCGACGCACATCGAACAACCTGCTGCTGATGCCGGGTATCCGACTCAGGGCAGCCCGTTCTTCGTCGATGCACCAAGCGATGACCCGCATGGCGACGTGCCCGCTTCGCTGGAGCTTGCGTACACATCCGCGGATGTCGGGCTAAGCGACCGCGCGTACGAGCGCGCGATTCCTTACGAGCGCGTCGAACGGCGAAGGCGTGGGGCCCGAAGCCGGAAGGTCGCGCGCGAGCTGGTCGAGACCGTCAT
The DNA here is from genome assembly GCA_021731085.1 of Dehalococcoidia bacterium. GTDB lineage: Bacteria > Chloroflexota > Dehalococcoidia > DSTF01 > JACRBR01 > JACRBR01. The sequence goes on along the minus strand of JAKFYB010000001.1, from coordinate 169,047 downwards.
CCTGGCTCTGCTCATATTTTTCGCCGTACGTGCCGTGGTCCAGAACTTTCGGGTCGAAGGCGCCAGCATGGAACCGTCGATGCACAACGACCAGTACCTGCTGGTCAACAAGGCGATCTTCTACCGCCTCGACCTCGGCCGCTTGAACGAGATCGTGCCGTTCCTGCCAGGCGATGAGAACGACGGCGAGTCGCACCTGTTTCGGGCGCCGCGCCGTGGCGACATCATCGTGTTTCGGTACCCGCTGGATCCGAGCCGTGACTTCATCAAGCGTGTGATCGGTGTCCCGAACGATGTCGTGGAGATTCGCGACGAGCAAGTCATCGTGAATGGCATCGTGCTGGAAGAGAATTATATTCTCGCGACATCGAACTACACGTACGGCCCGCGCGAGGTGCCTGAGGGAATGTTCTTCGTGCTCGGCGACAACCGCCGCAACAGCTTTGACTCACATGCATGGGGGAATAGCTGCGCGCCCGAACAGAACTGCGAGTTCGTCCCCGAGGAGAACATCATCGGCCAAGCGTGGGTGTCATACTGGCCATTCGAGAACTTCGGTCTGCTCCCGAACAAGAACATACACGCTCCCTGAGGCGGGGAGGGCTTGATCCTCCGGCTCTGGTCGCCCATCGTTCTGGCAACGCGAGGCCGGACAGAGTGCCCCTGGGAGGATACGCATGCGTGGGTTCCGATGGTTCACAGTGCTGAGCGCAGTCATCCTGTCCGTCGGGGCCGTGTCATGCGGCGGCGACGACGATGGGGACGACAGCGGCGACACACCACCACCCGTGCTGACGGCGACGGCGCTCGCTGCAGATCCAACGGGAGTGCCCTCCGGTGAGGCAACTTCCGGTTCCGGCGACGACGGCGCGGAGTATACGGGTGATGACCCTGAGGCGTTCCTCGACTTCGTCTTGCTCAAGCCGAGCGACATCACCGTGCCGGACTGGGTAGTCCAGAGCGATGTGACGACGGACAACGCTGCTGCTGCGGCAGACGATCCCGAGACTGCTCCCCTCATCGACAGTTGCGGCCGCCTTTTGGGCCGCGTGATCACCAACTTCCCGCCAGACAGTGTCGCCGCCTTCTTCGACGGCACGACCCTGGCGTATTTCTCCCAGGGCACGCTGTACGAAACACCGGATGGCGCCGAAGAATGTGCGGCGGCGGCTGGTGCCAGACTCGCGGACTGCCCCGCACTTGCCCGGACATTTGGCGAAGTCTTCACGAATCCCGACGGCGTAATCTGTGAGCCCGCCTCCGTTGACGCCGTCGGAGAAGGTTCATCCGCGTGGAAGCTAACCGGGCAGACCGACGCCGGCGGCACCGAAATCGGCCTCACCATTCTGGTTGTGTCGTTTCGCGACAGCGCGGCGACGTATGCCGTCGGTATGGCGGTGTCTGGGATCGAGCCGCCCATGGACGAACTGCGACCGTATGTCGATCTTGTCCTCGAACGATCGCAAGAGGCGCAGGGCGCTGAGTAGGAGCCCGCGATGCCGGATCAGAAGCTCAAAATCGAGGTCGAAGGAAGCGGCAAGATCTCGGCCGTCCGCAGCGAACCATCGAAGCGCGGCAAGTGGACGTTTGTGTATGCGCCGGGTGCTGGGTCCAACATCAACGACCCGTTCGGTGCGTTCGCGACACGCGAGCTGACGGCGCGTGGCGTCACGGTCGTGCGATTCCAGTTTCCGTACATGGAGGCTGGCAAGAGCGGCCCCGACCGGCCGGCCATACTCGAAGCAACATGGCGCGCCGTGATGGACGCCGTTCGAGAGCCGCGACGCAAACTTGTCGTGGGCGGACGATCCATGGGCGGGCGCATTGCATCGCAGGCGGTCGTGCAGGGCGCGCAGGCCGATGCGCTGGCGCTGTTCGCGTACCCGCTGCACCCGCCGGGGAATCCGGCGAAGATGCGCACGGAGCACCTGCCGGCGCTCAAGCTGCCAGCGCTGTTCGTTTCCGGCACGAGCGATTCATTTGGCGCGCCGGACGAGATAAAGGCCGCGGCGAAGATGGTCAAGGGCTCGAAGGTTCACTTCCTTGAGGGCGCTGACCACGGGTTCGCCGTGAAGAAGGCGTCGGGGCGGACGAAGGATGACGTGTTCGCCGAGGCGGTGGATGTGTTCGTGGATTGGTTGCTTGCGCTCAAGTAGTCGCTCGACCGACGCGTATTCAAAGCTACGCAGCTACTTTCGACGCTCCTCACTCGCTAACCTGAGTGCCACGGAGGACTACATGGCATTCGACCCCAAGCACAATTCTCGCACGATCACGGACGGGCCGACGCGGGCGGCGGCGCGCGCCTACTACTACAGTATCGGCTTCACAACCGAGGACATCGCCAAGCCGATCGTAGGCATCGCGAACACCTGGATCGGGACGATGCCATGCAACTTCAACCTGCGGCTCCTTGCCGAGAAGGTGGCTGTGGGCGTGCGGAACGCGGGCGGGACGCCGATGGAGTTCAACACAATCGCGATCAGCGACGGCATCACGATGGGCACGGAGGGCATGAAGACGTCGCTGATCTCCCGCGAGATCATCGCCGACTCGATCGAACTGTGCACGCGAGGGTACATGTTCGACGCGCTCGTGTGCCTGGTGGGCTGCGACAAGACGATTCCAGCGGCATCGATGGCGCTTGCACGGCTCAACATTCCGGGAATCATCGTCTATGGCGGCACGATCCTCGCCGGCACATTCAAAGGCCGCGACGTGAACATACAGGATGTGTTCGAGGCCGTCGGCGCGAACGCAGCGGGGGGGATGTCGGATGAAGAGCTGGACCTGCTCGAACACGCGGCATGTCCAGGGCCAGGCGCGTGCGGCGGGCAGTTCACGGCGAACACGATGTCACTGGCGATGGAGTTTCTGGGGTTGTCGCCGGTGGGGCTGAATGGCATTCCGGCGGTGGACGAACGCAAGAACGACGCCGGGGTGCGGGCGGGCGAGATCGTGATGGACGTGCTGCGGCGCAACCAGCGTCCGCTCGATGTGCTGACGCGTGAAGCCTTCGAGAACGCGATCGCGGGCGTGGCTGCGACGGGCGGGTCGACGAACGCGGTGCTGCACCTGCTGGCGCTGGCCCGCGAAGCCAACGTGCCGCTGACCATCGACGACTTCGACACCGTGAGCACACGCACGCCCATGATCGCTGACCTGCGGCCGGGAGGGCGTTACCTAGCCGCCGATCTCGACAAGGCCGGCGGGATGGAGCTGGTTGCAAAGCGACTGGTCGCGGCTGGCAAGATCGACGGGTCGCAGCGCACGCCCAGCGGCAAGACGCTCGCAGAAGAGACGGCGTCGGCGCATGAGACGGCGGGGCAGGATGTCGTCGTGACTGTCGAGGAGCCGCTGAAGAAGACAGGCGGGCTCGTCATCCTCAAGGGCAATCTTTCGCCGGAGGGGTGCGTCACCAAGGTCGCGGGACACGAGCGGCCGGAGCACCGTGGCCCGGCGCGCGTTTTTGACCACGAGGAAGAGGCGATGGACGCCGTGACGGCGAACCTCATCAAGCCTGGCGATGTCGTCGTCATTCGCTACGAGGGGCCGAAGGGCGGACCCGGCATGCGCGAGATGCTCGGCGTGACAAGTGCGATCGTCGGCGCAGGTATGGGCGAGACGGTGGCGCTGCTCACCGACGGCCGTTTCTCAGGCGCCTCACGCGGGCTGATGGTCGGTCATGTGGCACCGGAGGCATTTGTCGGCGGGCCTATCGCCGCCATCCGCGAAGGCGACATGATCTCCATCGACATCCCGAACCGCCGCCTCGACGTCGAGCTTTCGGACGATGAGATCGCATCACGACTGCGCGACTGGTCGCCGCCGGCGCCGCGCTACACGACGGGCGTGATGGCGAAGTACGCTGCGCTCGTGTCGAGCGCGAGCGAGGGTGCGATTACGCGGCCATCTGCATGAAGACGGATGGGTGCGTTAGTCCGAAGAAAACGCGGTTTCGCGTTGCCCCCACGAGGGCGCTCTCAAAGCGAATATCACATCGAATAGCAATCGGGCTTGCCCGGTTCAAAGGTCCCTGTCATCTTCATCCGCCCGACTTTGAGCTACCAGGCGTTACTTGGTACATCCAAACTCATGAATTTCAACGAACCGAGGGGCACTGGGACAAACCTCGGTACAACATCTCGCTCTACGAGGTCACCAGGGATTTCGTGCAGAAGCGCAAGCTGCCGGTTCTCCGCCGAGTGATCTGGGATCATGGGCGAGACTTTCGGAACGTGAAGGACCGCGGGCTGTTCGATCCAACTGTCTTCGACGAGACCATTGCGCGGATGACACGAGCGGAGGCGGTCGAATTCGATCGCATGTGTCAGGCAACAAACGAATTGCTTCGATTCGCAGCGGACGGGTTCGACGTGTCTTGGGATTCGAACCGACACATCGCGGTTGATCGGCGGTTCAATGAGATCTGGTCGTTCATGGACACGATATGCAGCGACACGAGGCGGCACCTCGTAGGATGGACGGACGGCTACTCGAAAGCGCCCGACGCTGACGCTCGCGCTTGGGCGAGGAGCCTGCGTAGGTAGCTACGCCATCCCGCTGCCACACACACCGATCTCCGATGGAACGTGGCGGCCCCAACGGAGGAACTCCGGCGCGAGGTCGGCGTCGTTCGGCCACACGATCGTTCCCGCCTCTTCGTCGAACCTGCCTTGCATGAAGAATGCAGGATCCGTTAGAGGCTCGAATACCTCTCCCCAAAGTTCTTCGGACATATCGATCTCGCGCGAGAAGCCGTCGATGAACGTCGCCTCGATCACAAATGGGCGCGCGCAAGCGGCCGTAACGACGACGTATTCAGGATGGTTACTCTTCTTCATTTGCCGGAGCGTATCACGGAGGAAACGTCGCACGGAGGACGGTGTCGCCGTTGAGGATGTACATGGCGCCGGTGCCTTCATCGATGCTGACGGCGCGGAGGTCGGTGAAGCTGGGGCTCACGATCTGGCGCAGGAAGCGGCCGTCGCTGGTAGCGACGATGATGCGCTTGTTGCCGGTGTCGGCGAACACGACGCGGTTCGAGCCCGGTAGCACCGCGATCGAGGCGGGCGCGACGAGCGGTGTATCGATGCCGGCGAGCGTGAACGGCGCCTCGGTTTTCAGTACGAAGCGCCGGACGCCCGCCTGCGCGTCGAGCACGTAGACATCCTGCGCGACGGCGAGTTCGGTTGCGTTCGTTAGATTTGCGCTATCGAGGAGGGCGGTGCGCTCGCTGTCGTAGCCTCCCTGCCCGGGCAGGTAGCGCCAGACCTGGTTCTGGCCGCGGTCGAGCACGTAGAGATTACCCGCCGACGTCGAGATCGAGTCAAGTGAGCCGAGGCTTTCTGTGCCGCGGACTACGAGCGGCAGCGTCCCCTGGCCGGGAAAGTGCGTGAAGGCCTGCCGCTGGTCGTCGAGGATGATCAGGCTTGCCGTCGCGTCGGACCACGTGATCTCGATCGGCTGACCTTCCGTCGTCAGGTTTACCATCGTGCCCTGTTCATAGATCGTCTCGGCGACACCGCCCGCGACAGGCACACGCAGCACACGCCCACCCTCGGCATCGAGCACGTAGGTAGAGTCGCCACCGAGCGCGATTTGCGTCGCACCGAGATCGCCCGTCACAATCTGCGCGAGGTCCACGACGACGGCGGTCTCTTTCACTTCGTAGACCGCGTTGAGGACGTTGAGCGCGGCCGTAATGTCGGCCTGCAGTGCCACGACGTCGGGGTCGTCGTCGTGAATGTTCGCGGCGTCATCGAGGCTGGCGCGGGCGTCCGTGAGTAGCTGGCGCTTCAGGCCCGGATCCGAGGCGGCCTGAGCGCGAGCGTTGTACTCGCGGGCGGCGGCCACGTGCTCGACGAAGCGATCCTCGCGGCTTTCGGCGACGGAACCGGGAAGTTGCCACCAGACGACGAACGCGACGAGCGCGATCGCGAGCGCCGCGAATATTGCGAGCTTTGGAATCTGAAGCTGCGGGATGGGCAGGCCGGGTCCGGTGGTCTTCTTGTAGCGAATGTTCGAGCCGCCGCCGCGGATCGAAACGCCGGGTGATGCGAGAGGAGCAGCGGATTCCTTGATTTCGTCGACCTGCTGTTTGATCGGCATCTTTGCGAGATGCCAGTCGTCGCCCGGGATGGTGTGCGCGAGCGATGCTTCTGCTAGTTCGGGCGAGTCGCCGGCTGCGACAGGCACGAGAATGCCCTCGATTTCCGTCGGCTGCTGATCGTCGAGCGGTACGCCCTGCGCTTCGCGCGCGGCGCCTTCGTGGGTGAGGTAGTCCGGCGGCGTATCGAGCGGCTCATCGAAGCAGGACAGCAGGACGAACGCGAGGTTCGGCGTGTCTTTGCCGAGCAGGTAGAACTCGGCAAGGATGTCGTCAGTCGGACGGGAGAGAATACGCTCGACGACTGCTTCCGGAGCGACGGTGTCGAGCGACGATGATGCGATCACGGCGAGGTCACCTGGCTCGAACGCTATGCGTGTGAGGTGCGGTGTAAAGTCGGGTGCCATGCCGAGCGCGTTGTCGAAATCATTCTCGGCCGCGTGCAGACGACGCAACGTGCCGTCGGCCTTGCGCACGTAGGCAAGACTCGGACCCACTTGCGCGAGATACGCGTCGACGCCACTGAGCGCGAGGCAGCTAGAGCCTGCGCCGATGCGATGTTCGGGCAGACTCTTGGAGTTCCAGTCGAGCAAATGCTCGTGCGCGGCACGGAGGGCGCGCGTGAGGGCGCCGGTCAGAGACAGCGCATCCTTGCGGTAGAGCTGGGCGATCACTTCGACGAGCTGCGCCGTGTACTGAGCACTATCTGGAGACGCGGGTTCAACAAGCACATACAGTTCGTCGGGCTCGTCGTCCGGGCGTTGTCTGATGAGCGAGCTTAACCACGGACCTTCTTCGTCAACGTGACCGTCGGCCACGCAGAAGCGCCCTACCCATGTCCTGGCAACCATGCCCCTCCCCGAGCGCGCCGATTCCCGTCGCGCGGATTCTGTCTTCGTTCCCTCAGGCTCCTCGCGGCGAGCGATCACGTCGTGTGCGCTGGATGCGCGGACGAATGAGACGCGGGAGATGCTGCGTTGGCGCCCGTTGGGGTTCGGAGCATTATACGCACGGCACCGGGTCAATCGAGCGCAAGCGTACGCGAACCTGCTACGAACGGGTTACTTATGTCGCTGTTCGCTTGATTCCGCCACTGCATCGTGTGAATTGCCGCTCGCCTGCACGCACCATACGATGGCTCCATATGAAGTCACTCAAAGTCTGGGTTACAGCGCTTCGGCCCGTTTCGTTCACCGCATCCGTGATTCCCGTTCTGGTCGGGACGGCAATTGCGGCACAGGAGTCGTTTAACTGGCTGTTGTTCGTGCTTGCGCTGGCCGGGTCCGTCGCGATTCACGCGGGAACAAACCTCGTGAACGACTACTTCGACCACGTGAAGGGCACGGACAACGACGAATCGCTCGGACAGAGCGGCGTCATTCAACGCGGGATACTTTCGCCACGGGCGGTGCTCGTCGGCGGCCTCGTTGCGTTCGTAATCGGCGCTGCGATCGGTCTCACGATCACCGCGATGACGGGGTGGCCCGTGCTGGCGCTGGGTATCGCTAGCGTGCTTGCTGGTTACTTCTACACAGCATCGCCGTTTTCGCTTGCGTATCGTGGGCTGGGCGAGGTCGTTGTGTTCGTGTTCATGGGGCCGGTGATCGTGATGGGTGCGTACTACGTGCAGGTCGAAGCATTTGCGTGGGAACCGCTCATCGCGTCGATTCCGATCGGACTGCTCGTGGCAGCGATCCTGCACGCTAACAATGTGCGCGACATCGAGAATGATCGTCGCAACAATAAGTGGACGCTGGCCGCACTGGCAGGCCGTCCTCTCGCCGACTATGAATTTATTGCGTTGACGCTTGGCGCGTACGCCGTGATCGTCGCGATGATCGTGGGTGGCGCAGCGCCGTGGACGGTGCTCATCACGCTGGTGACGCTGCCCATAGCGTTGCGGCTCGTGCGGTTCGAGATGCAGCAGACGTCGTCGCGGGCGCTGAACATGGTGCTTGCGCAGACGGCTGGGTTGCACATGCTGTTCGGCGTTCTGCTCGCGTTCGGGTTTGCGATCGCGGTGTGGACGGACATCAACTGGTAGGTCTGGCTCGCTCACAGCCGGGGGCGGCTGCACCACACGCTGACAGGCGGGCGGCTGTGAACGATCACAGTCACAGCCGGGGCGGCTGTGCCACATCACACTCATCAACCGACGGCACGCGGGCGGATGCGGAAGGTGCAGGCTTCGTCGCCGCGCAGAAGGCTCGTGCTGAGGCGTGCGTCGGCGCCTGCGATTTGGCGCACAAACTCGACATCGAGGGCGCAGACGGCGCTGTTCTGCTTCGCGACGTTCCAGAACGGGCATGTGTACTTGCGGACGAGGTAGTCGCCGTCGGCCCATTCCGCTTCGACGACGTTGCCGCGATCGCCGACGATCTTCGCGGTCTCGGTCAGGCGCTCTGATGGCGATTTGCCCTCGAGGCGGGATGAATACTGGCGGGCGAATCTGGTCGCGACGTTCTTCAGCAGCTTCTGCTGGGCGTCGGGGCCGAGAAGCTCGCGGGCTTCGGTGATCATGGCGTTGGCGAGGTCGTCGTACAGCTTGGGATAGAGGCTGTCGCCGCTGGATGACAGGCTGTAGACAAGCGCGGGGCGCCCGACGTGGCCGCGCTGCTCGCTCGAATCAATCAGCCCGTCGCGTTCGAGGATGGTGAGATGCTGGCGAACGGCCGTTGGTGTTAGGGCGAGATGCGCCGCGAGGTCTTTCACGGACGCGGCGTGATGCCGGCGGAGGAAGTCGAGGATGTCTTGCCGTGTTGCCTGCATGGGTGGGGCCTCCGGCTCTTCGTGCGCACTATAACAGCACCATCGATGCACAAATGCAACGCGACTCATTGCACAACGGCCGTCGTACCGCCTCGTCGGATATCACAGTCGATTCACAGATCTGCCGCCAGAATCCGATTCTGATCATAGGGTCAGTTCTGCGTCGGATCTCGGCGCCAGGGGTGGGGATTGCATCGATTTCTTCTCGTTGCGTTGATCGGCGCGGTTGCTGCCGTGACCGTCACTACAGGCACTGAAGCGCGTCGGCGTCCGAGGCCGCCGATGATCACGTCGGTCTCGGGACAGGCGGCTTCGCCGATGCCGCCTATGCCTGATGGGTGGCCGACGACGTTGCAGATCGGCGCGGCCGATGCGCCGGGCGGGGCGGCAGCGCTGAAGGCGACAGCGCCGTACGGGTTTCGGTATCAGTATCTCGCTGGTGGCGTGAACACGGGGAACGGCTGGGCGAACTGGAACACGAACGGCGCGTTCGTCACGTACTACATTCAGGACTCCGTGGCGAACGGCGTCGTGCCGGTATTTCCGTACTACCAGATCCGCCAGTCGACGCCGGGCGCGTCGCAGAACGAGCCGGACGGCGTCTACAACAACCTCCAGAACACGGCGACGATGACGGCCTGGTACAACGACGTGAAGCTGTTCATGCAGCGGGCGGGCGCGTTCCCGAACAACAAAGTGGTGTTTCACGTCGAGCCCGACATGTGGGGCTACATGGAAAACCGCTCGACCAACGACAACGCGACGACGGTGACGGCGAAGGTCGCGGCGACGGGACTGCCGGAGCTGGCAGGGCTGCCGAACACAGTCGCGGGGGTCGCGCAGGCGGTGATGCGGCTGCGCGATCAGTACGCGCCGAACGTCGATGTGGCGTATCACATGAGCGTCTGGGGCACGAACTTCGACATCATCTACGGCAACTTCACCGACGCGCAGCTCGACACGCTGGGAACGCGCGCGGCGACGTTCTACAACTCGCTCGGCGCCGACTTCGATGTCGTGTTCACGGACCAACTCGACCGCGATGCCGGGTTCAAGCAGTACATCGACGGGAATGCGGCGGCCTGGTATGACGCAGATGACTACCGGAAGAGCGTACGGATGCTGAGCAAGTTCGCGTCGGTTGCGCAGGAGCGGCTGGTGATCTGGCAGTTGCCGCTGGGCAACACGAAGATGCGGGCGATGAACAACACGTGGGGCCACTACCAGGACAACCATGTCGAGTGGCTGTTCGATGAGGCGGCGCGGACGCACATAGCGGACTACGCGAACGCGGGCGTGATTGCATTCATGTTCGGTGGTGGCGCTGGTGGGACAACGTGCGCCTGCGACGGGATGGGCGACGGCGTCACGAATCCGGCGGCGATCAACGGCAACACGCTGATGTCGCTGTCTGCGGACGACGACGGCGGGTTCTTCGACCAGAGGTCGGCGGCGTACTACGCCGCTGGTGGGCTCGCGCTGCCTGGCGTCAGCATGCCGACGGCCACGCCTACGCCGACCCGTACGCCTACGCCCACTCACACATCGACCAAGACGGCCACGGCGACCGCGACGCGGACGCCGGAGTTCCGGATCCCTCGCGGGGAGACGGTGGTACCGATCGGGCCGTGAGTTCGTTTGCCAGTTTTGGTGTTTCAGCATCTCCGTTGAATCTGGCTCCTTGCGGCTGTTAGCTTCGGACGCTGGTTCTTGCGGCTTCGACAACGGTTCCATCTCGTTTCGCACTTTCTGCGTTGAGTACGGGGCGTTGGCTGCCATAGGACGACAGATAGACGTGCGATCCGCCCGGCGATTTTCGACGATTGCGGGCAAGGGCTCCAAGCGAGCGCTGGCACACCTCGGAAGGCCGGTGACGGTTCGAGCACCTCAACCCCCGGCCCCCTCTCAACGACGTGGAGAGGGGGAGCTTTGGTGTGATAGGGTTGGCCTATCGGACGGACGGGGTTCATGCGCGGGGTTGCTATGTGTCGGAGTATCAAGCGGTTGCGGGAGCGGGATGAGATCGCTTCGGACGAGGCGATCCGGGAGGCGGCGCTGCAGTACGTGCGGAAGATCTCGGGCTACCGGCAGCCGTCGCCAAAGAAGGCTGCGGCCTTTGAGGCTGCGGTTGATGAGATAACGGCGGCGTCGGCGCGGCTATTGGATGGGGTTACGAAGGTCTAAGCAGCGAGTGAACTCGGCATGTCGTTACTCATGACCTCACGCGCTTGTTGCACGAGCCCCCTTCGCTCCCGACGAGGGCGCGGCAAGCGGCGCCCCCAACGCGGACTTTGATCGCGCCTGGCGCATGTGGCTCTGGTCATGCTCGGCGACGCGGGCTGAAAGCCCGCGCTCCGGGTCCGCGGCAGCTGACGAGGAGCTAGAGCTGAGTCGCAACTTTTTCGGGCGCTGGCTTCTCGGGGAGTTCGGCCCGGTGGTAGTTGTCTTCGAACTTGAAGCGGTCGTCTTGGGTGAGCATGACGTAGCTGCCGAAGCGTTCGTCGCTTCCGTCGACGAGGTCGAGGGGGTCGAAGTGTTCGTCTTCGACCGTGCCGAACTGCTTCTTGATGCCGTAGAGGGTGTTGCGCTCGGCGGGGATGCGGCCCATCTCGCGGATGAGGGCGCGCATTTCGCGCGGAGCCATGCGCTGGCCGAAGATGGCGCCGGCCGACGTGCTGATGCTTTCGTTGATGAGGGTGCCCATGAAGTCGTTGCAGCCGGCGTCGAGAGCCATCTGCGCGAGCTTCGGGCCTTCCTTCACCCACGACGCCTGAATGTTTGGGATCCAGTTGTTGAGCATGATGCGTGAGACGGCGTACATCTTGATAACCTCGGCGCCGGTCGCGCCGCCTTTCAGTCCTTCGATGAGGCCCTTCTTGAACATCGGCGCCTCTTCGGCGATGAAGCTCAGCGGCACGAACTCGGTGAAGCCGCCGGTCTCCTTCTGGATGTCGCGCAGCAGGCCGATATGTTCGGCGCGGTGGCGGACGGTCTCGACGTGGCCGTACATGATGGTCGACGTCGTGCGCATACCGGTCTTGTGGGCTGAAGTGATGACCTCGATCCACTGATCTTTCGTGATGCGACCGGGGGCGATGACGTCGCGCACTTCCTGGTCGAGAATCTCGGCGGAGGTCCCGGGGAGGCTGCCGACGCCGGCGTCTTTGAGTCGCTGTACGAACTCCGGGATGGTGCAGCGTGATCGGACGGCGCCGTACAGCACTTCCTCGGGCGAGAAGCCGTGGATGTGCATGTCGGGGAGGGCGCGCTTGATCGCCTGCGTGAGCTCGATGTAGTAGTTGCCGTCCATCTTGGGCGGCAGACCCGCCTGCACGCAGATCTCGCGCGCACCGAGATCCCACGCTTCCTGCGAGCGGCGGATGACCTCCTCGGGCGGGAGGAAATAGCCGGCCTCCTCCCGGTATTCGCGAGAGAAGGCGCAGAAACCGCAGTGCTTGATGCAGACGTTGGTGAAGTTGATGTTGCGGTTGATGACGTACGTGACGACATCGCCGACGGTGCGGCGGCGTAGTTCGTCGGCCACTTGGATCGTCGCCGTAAGCGACGGGCCGCTGGTCTCGAACAGCGTGACGGCTTCGTCGACGGTGATGTCGTGGCCTTCGAGGGCGCGTTCGAGGATGCGAGCGACGGCGGTGTCGACGCGCATCGGCAGAGCGAAGTCGGTCGTTGGTCGTCGGTCGTCGGTCATCGGCTGTCTGCTTTCGCTATCGCGCTCTGTGTTGTCCACGATGGGCGCCCACATAGGGCCGCCCCTACTATCTCGTTCTGCTCAGCGATGGGCGGCCACGCAGGGCCGCCCTACAGGGTCCATGCTTCTGCTTCTTTGCTTACTAGGCCCTCTTTGTCGGTCATTGATTCGATTGTTTCGCGGATGCGGGTTGGGACGAAGCCTTCGTAGCCGGGGTCTTCGCGCATGTACTCGGGGTAGATGCCGAAGCGCTCGCGGAGGGTGAAGCCAGCGTCGGCGCAGGTCTCGCGCAGGTCGAGGATGTTCGGCCACGGGCGTTCGGGGTTGATGTGGTCTTTCGTGACGGGCGAGATGCCGCCCCAGTCGTTGATGCCGGCGAGCAGGTACATGCCGTGCGCGTCGGGCGTGAGGTTCGGTGGCGCCTGGATGTTCATCTCCCCGCCGAGCAGCATGCGCGCGGTCGCGATCGTGCGCATCATCTCGAACACGGACGGCTCGTCCTTGTGGCGCATGGCGATGTCGTCCTTCACGCGGAAGTTCTGGACGATGACCTCCTGGATGTTGCCGTACTCCTCGTGCAGGTCGCGGATGGCGAGCAACGAGTCGACGCGCTCTTCACGCGTTTCGCCGATGCCGATGAGAATGCCCGTCGTCCAGGCGACCTTCTCCTCGCCGGCGATGCGCATCGTGCGGAGACGGTCCTCGGGGATCTTGCCGGGGCAGTTCCAGTGTGCGCCGCCCTTTTCGTGCAGGCGCATCGAGACGACCTCGAGCATCATGCCCATCGAGGCGCTGACTTCACGCAGCGACACGATCTGGTCGCGCTCCATGAGGCCCTGGTTGATGTGCGGTTGGAGGCCGGTCTCACGTAGAACGAGTTCTGCCATCTCTCGCACGTACGAGGATGTCGTCTTGTGGCCGAAGCGGGCGAGGTCGTCGCGGACGAAGTCGTACGTCTCCTCCGGCCGCTCGCCGAGCGAGAAGAGCGCTTCCTTGCAGCCCTGCCGCTTGCCTGCTCGGGCAACGGCGAGCACCTCGTCGGGCGACATCGTGTGCGCCATCTCGTCGCGGGGGCCGCGGGCAAAGGTGCAGTAGCCGCACTTCTGGCGGCAGAGGTTTGTGAGCGGGATGAAGACTTTGCGGGAGTACGTGATCGTGCGGCCATGATGGCGGTCGCGCAGTTCGGAGGCGGCGGCCATCATGCGCGTGAGGTCGGTGGCGTCGGCGTGTATGAGGGCGTAGCCGTCGGCCGCAGTGAGGCTTTCGCCGCCCAAAGCGCGCTCGGCGATCTCTTCGATCGGGGCTGTGGTCGCTGGTATCGCGGATGGAGCTGTCACTGCACCTCACCTCGTCTCCAAAGGCGACCCTTCGGCCGGCCCCCTCTCCACGTCGTGGAGGGGGGAGGAGTTCTATATGGGAACAAAAAGGCCGGCGCCCTGGGATCGCTCTCGCAATCTCTAGGCCCGGCGACTGGCTTGTACCGCCAGCAGGTATGACCGCCAGGTCGTATTCGGTTCTACCCACGATCATAAGTACAGTGCGGGGGTGGAGTCAAGGAGCGTCAGGTAGGCCCTGCCTCCGAGCCTTCCGTGGGCTTGAACAATTTCGGTGGCTGGCGGGATCCGGGATTGGGAACCACGACCACCCCGAGGGTTGACGAGACCTGTACGAGCACTGCTGCCCCTCCGAAGAAGTAGGCGGCGTACTCGCCCCGCTGGACACAGTCTTCCCAGGCACTGTCCGACTGGCGCGCACATGGATTTGCGCTCGTGCGCTCATGGACCCAACTCCAGGCGCTCAGAGAAAGCACGACGAGAAATGCACGACCAAGCCAGATCGGCGCACCAACGTACGGCATCCGCAGGAGAAGCCAACCCGCCCCCGTCATGGCGGCGCAGACTGTGAGTCCCGTGGCGTACCTGGATGTTGAGTCAGAGTGCGACAGAAGCAAGACGCCGGTGCAAATCAGTGCGACTAGCTCAACGGCGCTGGCGCTGCAGCGGGCTAGCGTGACGTGGCTCGGCACTCTACGCATTGTGCCTAAGCTTAGCGCAGTGACCCAGGCGAAGACCTATCAGGCGCAGTCGGTACGATTCCCGCATGGAACCCAAGATTCGAGCCGTTCGGCGTGCTGAGCTTACGCAGGTCTATGAGCTCCTGAACCTTGTCTTTGCCACCAAGGAAGGATCGCCGGTGAGGTTCGCGGCGCAGACGGAGCATGACTCTACGTTCCGGTTACGACACGGACGGGTGGCGGTGGTCGATGGGCGCGTCGTCGGGTATGTGCGGATCTTCGCGCGGACGATGCTGATCGCCGGCACGCCGGTCCTTGTCGGTGGCATCGGGTCGGTGGCGACGCATCCGGATGCGCGGTCGCATGGCATCGCGACGGCGCTGCTGGAGGACGCGATCGCGGAGATGCACCGTTCGGGAATGGCGGCGTCGTTTCTGTTCACCGGCATCCCCGGCTTCTACGAGCGGGTTGGGTATCAGATTGTGCGAGAGCCGTCGTTCACGGCTGACGCACGGGAGGTCGCTGGTCTCGCGGACGCGGGTTCGTGGGATGTTCGGCCGATGTCCGACGCTGACGTGCCGGGAGTGGTGGCCCTATATCGTCGGGCGATCGCTGGTTCGACGGGCGCGATCGTGCGTACTGCGCGGACGTGGCGCGACCCGCAGGCGTGGCTCGATGAGGATGACGGCGGATGCCTCGTCGCCGTGCGCGATGGTGTCGTCTCTGGCTATATCCGGTCGCGGTGCCGGTCGTATGGGCATGCGGTGCTGGAGGCGGAGTGCAGTCCGGGTCAGGAAGGTGCGATCGCCGCACTGCTCGCGGCCGTTGGTCAGCGGGCTGTCGCGCACGGCGAGCGCATCATCGCCCTCGCGCCGGATGCGCACCCGCTGGCGGCAGCGCTGCGATCGCTGGCGTCGACGGTCGAGACGATGGATGTCGAGCATCCGATGATGGTTCAGGCGCTGGATGTGCGCGGCAAACCGCTGCGGTCGGAGCCGGTGCGGTGGTGGAATACGGATCGCATCTAGGCCAACCCATGGCTATGCCGCCTGTTCGCTCGCTGGTGCGGGAAGCGGGATCTCCAGTGCGGGAGGATGCAGAGGTAGGGGCGCCGGCTCAGCCTCGGCTTCTTGAACGGCACGGCGAGCGTGAAGTACGCCGAGGCGATTGAGGGCGAAGAAGATGAGGCCCGCCCAGATGTAGCCGGTGACGACGTCGACGACGTAGTGCTCGCCGGTGTAGATCACAGACCATCCCATACCGAGCGCCCACGCAAACAGCAGCGGACTCAGCTTTCGCAACGGCTCCGACTTCTCGAAGGCATGAAACCAAAGGGCGAAGGCGAGCGGAACGGCGACGTGCAAGCTGGGAAGCGCGGCGTACTGGTTGCGGTCGATGTGCACTCCGTTGTCGCTGTTTATGGCGATGATGCGCACGACATCGACATCCATCCATGGCGGGCGGGTCGGCACGATGGCGTAGATGACATCGGCTGAGAGGACGACGGCGATCTGGAGCAGGATGAGCCGCGTGAAGTACCAGCGCCCTCGTGCGACGACGACGAGCGCGACGAGGAGCGTGGGCAGCCAGAAAAGGCTGGACCAGTAGAAGAACGCTAACTCCGCCCAGAAACCGGTCGTGCCAAGAACGTCTTGCATCCACATCGAAGGAACGCTGCGGAAGACGGCGATATCCCACTGTGCGGCATTGACGGGCGCGAACGGTGCAACGTCGATCGCGAAGCCCCGCAGTGTTGCGTGAATCAGGTTGGCGAAGGCGAATAGGAAGAAGGCCGGGATCAGGAGCGCGAACCGCTTGGCCCAGAATTTCCAATCCCAGTCCTTAGATGTCAGGCGGGAGTGGGCCCGCTGGAGCGGGGCGAAGAGCGGCATCAGCGCTTCGTTGCGGAGGAGGCGCATCAGGCGGCCCTCCGTTCGAGGGCGATCGACGGTGGAACCGCGTCGATGTTCGTAGCGGACGGCGTGCGTGCGCGGATGGCGGCGCCCACTTCCCAGGCGACGATGGCCGTGAGGCATGCGGCGAGGTACGCGGTGAAGAGGTTGAATCCCCACTGCGCGCTCGGTGTGCTGCCATAGCCGATAATGAACCAGCCAACGAAAATCGCCGCGCCCGCGAGGGTTCGCCGCCACTCAGTTGCAGTCGCAACGACTGCCACAGCGGCCGGGGCGATGATGATCAGGTCCTGCATGTAGATGTGCGCGTCCCAGAGCGCGGTCGCGAGCGTGAGTGCGAGCCACTGCACCGGGAATGCGCTGCTCGTGGCGGAAACGGCTCCGCGCCAGAGGAATGCCGTACCCGAGAACGTGATGAGCGCGAGCGGCAGCGCGTACGGCGTCATGCTTCCCGGATCACCGGGCGCGAAGAGCGGCGCGAGGAAGCCGTTCCAGCCATACATGTTGCCGGCGCCCTCTCCCGCAGCATCAGCGATGTGCAGGGTGTAGTCCCAGACGCCCACGGGCCCGATCATCGCGACGGAGATCACGACAGCCGCGGCGGCGACTGGCAGGAGCGTGCGAAGGACGTCCCATTGACGCTTCCAGGCGAGGAAGATCGTGATGGGAATGAGCAACTCTGGCTTGATGAGCATCGGGGCCAGCGCGAAGCCGGCTGCTCGATCGCGGCCCTCGCGGAGGAGCACGTAGGCGCCCGCCCACGACGCTGCGAGGATGAGTGAGAACTGTCCGAGGCGCAGTCCGAACGGCAGCGGGTACATCGTGAGAAACGCGACGATGAGCACGACGCGCCACACCGTGTCGAGCGGGGCCGCGATGCGCCAGAGCAGCGCACAGACGACGGCTATCAGGAGCACGTTCACGCCGGTCCATGCGCGATATGCATCTTCGGCCGGGAGCCACGAGAACGGGACGAACAGCAGCGCGAAGAAGGCAGGGTTGTAGAAACCGAGCGGCTCGTCATGGCCGACGAGCAACGGCATCTGGATCCCCGCGTGGGCGTTGGCGTTGTAAAGGTCGCCGAAGTCGCCGCGCGCCACGAGGGTGCCTGCCGCGTAAAACACGGCGAAGTCTTCCGCATCCCACCAGAACTCGCGGCGGCCGAAGAAAGCGGCGATCGGCTGTGCCCACCATCCGAAGATGGACGCACTCATGTATGCGCCGAATACGGCAAGGCCAGCGAGGATCAGCCATGTTCGCATAGGTGTACCCCTTAGATATCGGCCGCCAGGGGCTTGCGCTGCACGCCAACCGACGTTCCGGTACGGGACGTAGCACCGTCGCATGCGGGCCGACACACAGGTCGGCCCCTACGCCACTTAGGGGTTATCAACGTCGCTTGAGGACCTCGGAGCTACCGCCAGCGGCGGATCCGTGAATACTGTCTGGATGGCGGAGCGCATACGACTGGTGGTGTTCGACTGGGCTGGGACGACGGTGGATCACGGGTGCTTCGCGCCGGTGGCGCCGTTCGTTGAGGCGCTGCGGCGGGCGGGTGTCGCGATCAGCGATGCGGACGCGCGCGGCCCGATGGGGCTCGACAAGAAGGACCATCTGCGGGCGTTGCTGGCCGCGCCCGACGCTGAGCGGCAGTGGCTCGACGCGCACCCGAATCCTGTTACCAAGTCGGACATCGAGCGCATCTACCTCGACATGATCCCGCTGGCCGTCGAGAGTGTCGCCAAGCACAGCGGATTGATCGCGGGCATCACGAACGTCGCGGAGGAGCTGCGAGCGCGGGGCATCAAGGTCGGCGCGAGCACAGGCTACTTCAAAGAGGCGGCGTTGGCGTGTTACGCGGCGGCCGAGAAGCAGGGCTACAAGCCGGACTTTGCGGTGTGCGCATCGGACGTCCCGCAGGCGCGCCCGGCTCCGTGGATGATGTACCGCAACATGGAGGCGCTCGGCGTCTATCCGGCGGAGGCCGTGCTGAAGGTTGGCGATACCGTGCCGGACATCGGCGAAGGGCTGAGCGCGGGCTGCTGGAGCGCGGGCGTCGTTACCACGGGCAACGAGATGGGTCTGTCGGCGGCGGATCTGACGGCGATGCCCCCGGCGGAACGATCGCGAAGGCTCGACGTGATCCGCGACAAGCTGCTCGATGCGGGTG
The DNA here is from genome assembly GCA_021731085.1 of Dehalococcoidia bacterium. Classification (GTDB taxonomy): domain Bacteria; phylum Chloroflexota; class Dehalococcoidia; order DSTF01; family JACRBR01; genus JACRBR01. The sequence continues at coordinate 150,363 of JAKFYB010000001.1, read as the reverse complement.
CACACGACGTCGTCGATTCGATCCGCGACGTGCCGCGGCTCGTCGAGGAGGTCGACGCGCGGATCTCGTCCGGCGAGAGGCCGTAGGTCGGTCGTCGGTCGTCGGTCGTCGGTCGTCGGTCGTCGGTCGTCGGTCGTCGGTCGTCGGTCGTCGGTCAGATTCTCCATGCACCTTTGCCCTCCGCGCGCTGTCACCTGTAACCGGTCACCAGTAACCTTCTCAACATGGACGATGACATCCCTTACCTGCTGCTGACGCCGGGGCCGCTGTCCACTTCGCGGACAGTCAAAGCCGTGATGATGCAGGACTTCTGCACGTGGGACGACGACTACCACTCGATCGTGCAGGAGATTCGCGCGGAACTGGTTCGGCTGGCAGGCGGCGGCCGGGATTTGACCACAGTGCTGATGCAGGGCAGCGGCAGTTTCGCTGTCGAGGCGACGCTGGGGACGGGTGTTCCGCGCGACGGCAATCTGCTGATCATGAACAACGGAGCGTACGGCGCGCGCATGGTGCAGATGGCTGCGCGCCTCGGCATCGCGCACACCGAGATCGCACAGCCCGAGACCGAGCCGACGGATCTGCGCAAGATGGTCGCGACGCTTGAGGTGGATCGCGCGATCACACACGTCGCGATGGTGCACTGCGAAACGACGACGGGCATGTTGAACCCGGCGGCCGAGGCGGGCGAGATCGCGCGGACGTACAACAAGAGCTTCATCCCTGGATGCGATGTCGTCGTTCGGTGGCGTACCGATGTCGATGGATGGTATGGGTGCTGATTGGCTGATCTCATCGGCGAACAAGTGCATCCAGGGCGTGCCGGGATTCGCATTCGTCATCGCGCGGCGGGCGGCGATGGAAGCGACGGGCGGGCAAGCGCGCTCGCTGAGTCTCGATCTGTACGACCAGTGGCGGGAGATGGAGGACAAGGGCGGGAAGTGGCGCTACACGTCGCCGACCCACATCGTGCGGGCGTTCGCGCAGGCGCTGCAGGAATTGCACGGCGAAGGCGGCCTTGAACGTCGGCACGAGCGGTACACCGAGAACGCGCGCAGACTGGTCGCCGGGTACGAGTGCATCGGGTTTCGCACGCTGCTGCCGGCGGATTTGCGGTCGCCCATCATCACGTCATTCCTGTATCCGAACGCTGCGTTCTCGTTCGATGCGTTCTACACCGCGATGAAGAAGCGTCGATTCGTGTTGTATCCGGGAAAGATTTCGCAGGCGGAGACGTTCCGCGTGGGCACGATCGGCCATGTATTCCCGGAGGATATCGACGGACTGATTGCAGGGACCGCCGAGGCCGTAGAGGAGCTGGGAATCGGGTTCGAATAGGTCTTGAGCCGGCTCCCGAAGCCAGGCGAAGCTTTACGTGGCCATAATCGCCGTTAACCTGCTGATAATCCCCCACACCTAGTCTGACCTCGTGAGCACAAAGAAGAAGCTCGAACAGGTGAGTGCGAGGACGTACCGCATCTGCTCAAGCGACATCAATGGCACACAGCCGGCGAGCCGGTTCGCACCCAGAATGGGTGTTCCGGACGCCGCAAAGGCAGCTACTCCCAGCCGGTTCTCCGGTTGGGTGATGAGGAACGGCGAACGGCTCGATTCAAAGCCTTCGGGCGGTTGATTCGTAACCTCGCCATGAACTCGCCCTCCCTCGGGGGCTCACTGCGACGGTGAGCCAATATCCCTTCGAAGAGCCACGTTTGCCCAGCGTGGCTCTTCATTTTGGGTGCGTCCCAGTCTGAACATTCCTACCAAATCGCCCTTAACAAGTTTGAAGCACGATCGCACCCGACCGGTGCGCATACTGACTTCAGCGGAAATGAGACGTTGAGAAAGAGGCGATAGGACATGAGAGGATTTCTTACGGGCTTGGGCGGCGTGGTCGTCGGCGCAGCGATCGTCGGTGGCGCCGTCTGGGCGTTCGACCTGGGCGATGACGACAGCGGCTCGTCGCAACCGGCGGCGGTTACCGACAGCAACGACAGCGAGACGGTGAGCGACACCGGCTCATCCGGTGACGGCGCATCGGCCACCCAGTCGGACTACACGGAACTGTTCGAGGACGTGCGGCCGTCTATCGTGCGCATCACGACCGGCGAGGTCGAGGATAGCCCGTTCGACTTCGGGCAAGAGGGCCTCGGCTCCGGCATCGTGATCGACACTGACGGCCACATCATGACGAACTACCACGTCGTGACCGGCTATGACGAAGTCACGGTGACGTTCGAAGACGGCACGACGGGTACGGCTGAAGTCGTCGGCCAGGATCCCGGTAACGACGTCGCCATCGTGAAGGTGACGCTCGATGACATGAGCGTCCTCCAGCCGGCAAAGCTCGGCGATTCGGACAGCATCGCCGTCGGCTCGATCGTCGCCGCCATCGGCAATCCGTTCGGGCTCGACGGGTCGTTCACGACCGGCGTGATCAGTGGGCTCGACCGGACGCTGCCTTCGAGCGCGGATGGCCGCCCGATTCGCGGTCTTCTCCAGACGGACACCGCCGTGAACCCCGGTAACTCCGGTGGGGCGCTTATCAACCTGCAGGGTGAGGTCGTCGGCATCAACACGGCGATCGAGAACCCGAACGGCGCTGGCTTCGCTGGCGTGGCGTACGCAGTGCCGATCAATACGCCGAAGCGCTTCCTGACGCAGCTCGTCGCGGGCGAGACGATCGACCACCCGCGCCTGGGCATCTCCGGCCGGTCGATTACGCCATCGCAGGCCGAGGATCTCAACATCGAGTACGGCGTCGCAGTGCTGAGCGTCGAGACGGGCAGCGCGGCTGACGAGGCTGGATTGGAGTCGTCGGCGGCGGGCGAAGGCGACATCATTCTCGAGATCGACGGACAGCCGATGAACGACTTCGAAGATTTGGCCGACTACATCGACTCGAAGGATGTGGGCGATGAAGTCACGCTGCTGGTCGAACGCGACGGCGAGCAGATCGAGCTGACAGCGACGCTTGAGTCATGGGATTCCTCCGCATGATGTTTGTGTAGGGCGCAAACGGGATCGGAGCACGGAAGGGGAGTCGCCTAGGCGACTCCCCTTCTCCTTGTCTGAAAGGTGTGGCGACAAGCACTACTGGCCGTGTGCGATTGCCAGCGAACCGACGGGCGAGGGCACCCGTCCTCCTCGTTAAACAGCGGGCGCTGTTTGTGGCTTGTACGCAGGTCGCGATGACTCATACGCGGTGATGTCACCTTCGTTGGCGAGGGTGAGGCCGATGTCGTCGAGGCCGTTGAGCAGGCAGTGCTTCACGAACGGGTCGATGTCGAACTCGCGCGACTTGCCGTTGCCGAGCGACACCGTCTGTGATTCAAGATCGACCTCCATCTCCCAGCCGGGAGAGTCTTCAGCGCGCGCGATCAGGCGGTCGATGCTGTCCTGGGGCAGTTCGACGGTCAGTAGTCCGACCTTCGCGCAGTTGTTTTTGAAGATATCGGCGAACGACGGCGCGATGATCGCCTTGAGGCCCATCTGCTGCAGCGCCCACGGCGCATGCTCGCGCGATGAGCCGCAGCCGAAGTTCGGGCCGGTGATGAGGATCTCCGCACCGTCGTAACGGTGGTCGTTGAGCACGAAATCGGGGTCCTTGCGCCAGGCGTCAAACGCGAACTCGCCGAATCCCGTGCGTTCGATGCGCTTGAGGTACTTCGCGGGGATGATCTGGTCCGTGTCGATGTCAGCGCGCGGGAGGGGCAGTGCCTTGCCGTGAATCTTGCGTACAGGTTCCATCGTGTTGCCTTTCACTCGCCAGGCGAGGCCCCGTCTTGGCTCGAACTCTGCGGCGGAGCTAAAGCTCCGCTAGTACTGACGCTCTCGGGCGCAGCTAAAGCTACGCAGCTACTAGACCTTACTTCCACTCGCGGATATCGACGAAGTGGCCGGCGATGGCGGCGGCGGCGGCCATCTGCGGGCTGACGAGGTGTGTGCGGCCGCCTGGGCCCTGCCGTCCTTCGAAGTTGCGGTTCGAGGTCGATGCGCAACGCTCGCCGGGTAGCAGGATGTCAGGGTTCATGCCAAGGCACATCGAACAGCCGGCGTCGCGCCAGTCGAAGCCAGCGTCGATAAAGATCCTGTCGAGACCCTCTTGCTCCGCCTGCGCCTTCACGAGGCCTGAGCCTGGCACCACCATCGCCGACAGCGTCGACGCCGTCTTCTTGCCGCGCACGATCTCGGCGGCTGCCCGAAGGTCTTCGATACGCCCGTTCGTGCACGAGCCGAGGAAGATGCGGTCGAGGGGGATGTCTTCGATCGCGGTGCCCGGCTTGAGGTCCATGTACGTCAGGGAGCGCTCGGCGAGTTCACGCGCACGCGGGTCTTCCATGCCGTTCGGGTCGGGCACGCGGCCCTTGATGTTGACGCTCTGTGCCGGCGTCGTACCCCACGTTACGCAGGGCTCGATCTCCTCGGCCTTGAGTTCGACGACGCGATCAAACTCGGCCCCATCGTCGGTCGGGAGCGCGCGCCAGTCGTCGAGCGCCTTCTCCCAATCGGCGCCCTTGGGCGCGTAGTTGCGCCCCTCGACGTACGCGAACGTCGTCTCGTCCGGCGCGATGAGACCGGCGCGGGCGCCGCCCTCGATTGACATGTTGCAGACCGTCATGCGGCCCTCCATCGAGAAGCCGCGAATGACATCGCCGCGGTACTCGATGATGCTGCCGATGCCGCCGGAGACGCCGATCGTGCGGATGATCGCAAGAATCACGTCCTTGGCGGTCACGCCGAACGCGAGTTCTCCGTTGACCTCGACGGCCATGGTCTTCGGTGTCCCCTGCGGAAGCGTCTGCGTCGCGAGTACATGCTCAACCTCGGACGTACCGATGCCGAACGCGAGCGCGCCGAGCGCGCCGTGGGTGGATGTGTGGCTGTCGCCGCAGACGATCGTCATGCCGGGCTGCGTGAGCCCCTGCTCCGGCCCGACGACGTGAACGATTCCCTGGCGGCGGTCGTTCACGCCGAAGTACGTCAGGCCGAACTCATCGGCGTTGTTGCTGATGGCCGCGACCTGAGCGACGGACAGGGGGTCCGACCACGGCTTGTCGCGGTCAGCCGTCGGTACGTTGTGGTCGACGGTCAGCAGCGTGAGATCCGGCCGGCGCACCTTGCGGTTCGCGAGACGCAGTCCATCGAACGCCTGCGCTGACGTGACCTCATGCACGAGATGAAGGTCGATGTAGAGCAGATCCGGCTTCCCGTCCTCGCGCCGGACGAGATGGGCGTCCCAGATCTTTTCAGAGAGTGTCTTCGGCATGTATCAGTCCAATCCAGTTGTATCGCCTTCAATGTACTCGTCGAGATGGATGTACCGCGGCAGGCCTGCCGCTATGTCCAGGGTGCTGAGGGATGGCGGTGGCGAGATCCGGAGCCGGCGAAACGCCCCGTCGTTACCAATCAACGCCTCGACACCTGCGACGCACGCCGTGCCGACGACGATAGAATCTGCCACCTTGAACCGTAGCCTCCCCCTGACCTCAGCCGATGTTTGCATCGTCTGGAAGTCGAAGAGTGCCTCACGGATGAAGTGCGTGCCACGCACAAAGGAGCCGACCCGCTTACGCTCAAGTTCGTTTTGCTCCTGAAATGCCTTGGCAAGTAACTCCAGATGCACGATGCTCGGCACGATGATGCGAAGGATCCCACGATCACCACGTTCCAGTACGACGCGAACGAGTGTCGCCCAAGGTTCTACTTCGTTCAGGAAGTAAACGCACGCGCTTGTGTCGAGCACCGCTGACCGCACGGCCTTGAGGTCGTCAAGCAATTGGTCAAAGCGGTATTTCACGCTCCCACTCGTCACGGATGTTCTTGATCCATGCCAACGTACCCTCTCTCGTGCTCCATTCGCCGCTCTTCATCGAGCCCTGCAGGCTGTCGAGCAGTTCCTTGCCATACAGTCGGCGCTCCACTGTGATGTGGTCCTTGTCCAGCCACAGGACGACCTCATCCCCCGGTTTAAGACCAAGATCGCGAACATATGCGACCGGAAGCGTGATCTGGTTTTTTGAACTCAGCTTCGTGAAAGCCATCTCCGGGTACAGCGGTCGTCGGTCAGCGGTGTACTCTAGCTTTGCTTCCCGGACCTTGTTTTCTTCATTCTTCCTAGGCATCACCGCCTCCTTGGATCGATGATGATACCTTACTTTTCTAGCGCTAGTAAAGGATCCTTCCTCAAACCCTTACTTCCGCGTCCTGCGGGTTCTCTGCCGAAATCATGCGGTTAAGGGCGTTCATGTACGCCTTCGCTGAGGCGACGATGATGTCTGTGTCGGCGCCACGTCCCGTGTAGCTGCGACCGCCGCCCTCGACGCGGATCGTCACTTCGCCCTGCGCGTCGATGCCCTCGGTCACGCTCTTCACGTGGTACTCGGTGAGTTCGTTCTCGACCTGGATGATGCGGTTGATCGCCTTGTAGACGGCGTCCACCGGGCCGGTGCCGAGCGCGGCGTCGGCGCGAATCGAGCCGTCCGGCGCGATGACGCGAACCGTCGCAGTCGGCGCGGCGTGGTCGCCGCACTGCACTTGTACGAAATCGAGGTGGTAGACCTCCTGCGCGGTCCGCAGCTTGTCGGCAACGATCGCCTCCAGATCGCGGTCGTCGATCTCGGCCTTCTTGTCGGCTAACTCCTTGAACGCCATGAAGGCGCGGGACAGCTCCTCCTCGGACAGGAAGTACCCCATCTCCTCCAGACGCGACTTGAAGCCGTGGCGTCCGGACACCTTACCGAGCACGATCTCGCCGCCGGATGTCGGCCAGCCGATGTCCTGCGCGTTCATGATCTCGTACGTCTCGCGCATCTTCAGGACGCCGTCCTGGTGGATGCCGGATTGATGGCGAAAGGCGTTGTGGCCGACAATCGCCTTGTTGGACTGCACGCTCATACCGGTGAGGTTCGCGACCATGCGGCTGGTGCGGTACAGCTCCTCCGTCTTGATGTTCGTCTCGACGCCGAGGTAATCGCGGCGCGTTTTGATCGCCATCGCGACTTCTTCGAGCGCGGCGTTACCTGCACGCTCACCGATGCCGTTGATGCACGTCTCGATCTGTCGCGCGCCCGCCTTCACGGCAGACAGCGAGTTTGCGACGGCGAGGCCGAGGTCGTTGTGGCAGTGGACGCTGATGCGCGCCTTGTCGATGTTCGGGACGTTGTTCTTGATGTCGATGATGAACTGGTAGAACTCCTCCGGCACCGTGTAGCCGACGGTATCCGGGATGTTGATTGTCGTCGCGCCGGCCGCGATCGTCTGTTCGAGCATCCAGTACACGAACTGGCGGTCGCTGCGCGTCGCGTCCATCGGACTGAACTCGACGTCGGAGCAGTAGCCTGCCGCGCGGGCGACCATCGTCCGTGCCATCTCCAGCACCGTCTCCTTGTCCTTGGCGAGCTGGTGCATGATGTGAATGTCGCTGCTCGACAGGAAGACATGGATGCGCGGAGCGACGCCGACCTTCACGGCGTCCCAACAGGCATCGACCGCCTCGGGGTTAGCGTGTGCGAGTCCAGCGATCTGGGAGTTCTTGATTTCTTTCGCTATCGCTTCGACCGCGGAGAAGTCACCGGGTGACGTGCGCGGGAAGCCGGCCTCAATGATGTCCACGCCCAGCTTCTCGAGCTGGCGCGCGATCTCCATCTTGTCGGCGGCGGTCAGGGCGACGCCGGGCGACTGCTCGCCGTCCCGCAGTGTCGTATCGAAGATCAGTACCTTGTCTACCATGACGTGTTGTCCTCCAGAGAGCTTGCGTGTGAGTGTTTCCCGCGCACAAGGGCGCGAAACCTTCGCGTCGGCCCTCCGCCCCGCATTTAGCGAGACGAGGGCCGAGGAAGTGTGAGCAACACGGGTGGTCGAAGCGACATCATCCTAGGCCACACCTTCACACGTGCCGTCCGGGTTCACCACCTCGAAACTCCATGCCTCATCGTTCAGCGTCATCACGTACACCCGTACGTGCTGATCGAAGGGCGTTTGCGCGCGGATGTACTCGAACTCCACACAGAATCGGGCGTCGGCATCCTCGCTGTCGAGCTCGACGACGGCTTTCGAGCCCCGTGGTCGGACGAGCGTACCTTCCGGCAGATTGCCAGCAGCGGCTTCCTGATCGAAGAATCGCGCTGCAGCCTGAGCCGCCTGTCCTCCGAGGTTCTCGTCGGATCCGCCGCCGCACGCAGCAGCCATCGCCGCCGCCACAACCAATCCACACAACAGCAACACCACGCGCGACTTCATGCGACTCCTACCTGCTCTTCTTCAGCCACTGCATCATGCCACGCAGCTCCGCGCCGACTTCTTCAATCTGGTGTGCGGCGTTCTGGCGGCGCAGCGCGTTGAAGCTCGGGCGCCCTGCCTGATTCTCGAGGATCCACTCCTTCGCGAAGGTGCCGTCCTGGATTTGGCCTAGCACCTTTTTCATGTTGTCCTTCACATGCGCATCGACAACGACTGGGCCGCGCGTGTAGTCGCCGTACTCAGCCGTCTCGCTGATCGAGTACCGCATGTACTCCATGCCGCCCTCGTACATCAGGTCGACGATGAGCTTGAGCTCGTGCATGCACTCGAAGTACGCGACCTCCGGCTGGTAGCCGGCCTCGACGAGCGTCTCGAAGGCGCTCTTCACGAGCTGCGTCGTACCGCCGCAGAGGACGGACTGCTCGCCGAAGAGGTCTGTTTCGGTCTCTTCCTTGAACGTCGTCTCAAGCACGCCGCCACGCGTCGCGCCGATGCCTTTGGCGTACGCCAGCGCGATCTGCTTCGCGTTCTCGGTCGCGTTCTGGTGGACGGCGATGAGCGCCGGCACGCCGCCACCCTCGGTGTATACGCGGCGCACGAGATGCCCGGGGCCCTTCGGCGCGACCATCGTCACGTCGACGTCCTCCGGCGACTCGACCTGTCCGTAGTGCACGTTGAAGCCGTGGGCCCACAGCACCATGTTGCCGGGCTTGAGGCCGTCGGCGATGTGGTCGTAGTAGATCTGCTTCGCGACCTGGTCCGGCACAGTCAGCATGATGAGGTCAGCGGCTTCCGCTACCTCACGCACGGTACCGACGCGCAGGCCCGCTGCCTCGACCTTCGCCCACGACTTCGACCCTGGGTAGAGGCCGACGATGACGTCGATTCCGCTGTCGTTCAGGTTCTGGGCGTGCGCGTGGCCCTGCGATCCGAATCCAATCACGCCGACGGTCTTGCCCTTCAACAGGCCGAGGTCAGCGTCCTTCTCGTAGTACATCGTTGGCATGCGGTTTGTAGTCCCCTCTTCTTTGTATACGCCTGCTCCGTGCGGGCGAGATGTTCTGTCTGTATCACCACCGGACTAGTCTAAAAACCTGTCCCTCGCTTCCAGGACCGCGCGGGCTGAAAAGCCCACGCTACGGTGCTCTGTGCCCTAGATTAGACTCCCGACTTTGGGTTTGCCTTCGCCGGCGGGCTTGAAGTGCCGTTCCTGGCCGTTGCGTTGGGGCGCGCCTACCGTCGAGGTGCCGCCGCGAACCATCGCGACGCGACCTGTGCGCACCAGCTCTTTCAACCCATACGGGGTCAGCATGCTGATCAGCGCATCGACCTTGTCCTCCGTGCCGGTCGTCTCGACGACGAGCGAGTCGACTGCGACATCGACGATCTTCGCGCGGAAGATGTCGACGATCTCGATGATGGCGCTGCGGGTCTCCTTCGTCGTCGAGACTTTGATCAGCGCCAATTCGCGGGCGACGGTCTCCTGCTCGGTGACGTCGCTGATCTTCACGACCTCGATCACCTTGAAGAGCTGCTTCGTGACCTGCTCGATGTCGTTCGTGGTGCCATCGACGGTGAATGTCATGCGCGACAGCCCGGGCGTCTCGCTGTGGCCGACGGTCAGGCTCTCGATGTTGAAGCCACGCTGGCGCCACTTGCTGGCGATCTTGTTCAGGACGCCGGGCCGGTTCTCGACGAGCGCGACGATCGTGTGCAAACGACCACTCATCGCAGCGCCTCCTGCAGTTGGGCGACCGGCGGCTGGTCGATCGTGTCGGAGAGGCTGACGCCAGGCGGCATCATCGGGTAGCAGTCCTCGACGTGCTCGACGTGGAAGTCGATGAGGACGGCGCCGGGGTGCTGCAACGCTGCGTCGATCGCCGTCGGCACCATGGCCTTGTCCGTGACGCGGATCGCCTCGATGCCCATCGCCTCCGCAAGCTTCACGAAGTCCGGCTGGAACATCTTCACCTGCGAGAGGTTGTGGTCGTAGAAGGTGTCCTGCCACTGCCGCACCATGCCGAGAAAGTGGTTGTTGATGATGGCGAACTTGATCGGCAGTTCGTACTCGCGGCAGAGCGCCAGCTCCTCCATTGTCATCTGGAAGCCACCATCGCCGCAGAACGACCAGACGGTGCTCTGCGGGCGCGCGAACTGCACGCCGATCGCCGCCGGCACTTCGAATCCCATCGTTCCGAGCCCGCCGGACGTGACGAACGAGTACGGATTGTCACCCCAGAAGTACTGCGCCGCCCACATCTGGTGCTGGCCAACGCCGGTCGCATAGTAGGCGTCGCCGGGCGATCGATCGTAGATCGATTTGATGACGTACTGCGGCAGGATCTTCTCCGTCTCCGGGATGGCGATCGACGGGTGGTCGCGGCGCATCTCGCGGAACCAGTTGCGCCAATCGTCGTGACGCGCCCGCTCAACGTGCGGCAGCAACTGCTGCAGAACAGCCTTCACGTCGCCGACGATCGGGATTGCCGTCGGCACGTTTTTGCCGACCTCCGCCGGATCGACCTCGATGTGGATGATCTTCGCTTTCGGCGCGAAGTCCTTCAGCGAGCCGGTGACGCGGTCATCGAACCGCATGCCGATCGCTATGAGGACGTCAGCCTCCTGGATCGCGATGTTGTTCCAGTACATGCCGTGCATGCCGGGCATGCCCTGGTACAGCTCGTGCGAACCAGGGAAGCCGCCCAGCCCGAGCAGCGTCGTGATGACGGGGATGTCGGCCTTCTCGGCCAGCTCTTGCAGTTCTTCAGCGGCGCGCGCGATAACGACACCGTGTCCGGCGAGAATCAGCGGGCGTTCGGCCTCGGCGATGAGCGCGGCCGCCTTCTTGATCTGCTGTGGGTGGCCCTGCACGGTCGGCTGGTAGCCGGGGATGTCGACCTTGTCGGGGTACTCGAACTCGCACAGTTGCTGTTGCACGTCGCGTGGAATGTCGACGAGCACCGGGCCGGGACGTCCCGTCGTCGCGACGTGGAACGCTTCGGCGATCGTCGGTGCGATGTCCTCGACGTTGAGGACGAGCCAGTTCTGCTTGACGATCGGGATGGTGATGCCCGTGATGTCCGCTTCCTGGAATCCGTCCCGGCCGAGGAGCCACGAGACAACCTGTCCCGTGATACACACCAGCGGCACGGAGTCCATCCATGCGTTGGCGATGCCGGTGACGAGGTTCGTCGCGCCGGGACCGGACGTCGCCCAACAGACGCCGGCCTTGCCAGTGACGCGAGCGTAGGCGTCGGCGGCGTGGGCGGCGGCCTGCTCGTGGCGGACGAGAATGTGCCTGATGTCGGGGTACTTGTGCAGCGCGTCGTACATCGGAAGGTTCGCGCCGCCGGGGTAGCCGAAGATCAGGTCGACACCCTCCTTGCGGAGCGATTCCATGATGATTTCGGCGCCTTTGATCTTGCCTTGGGTTGCCATGTTCGCTTCTCCTGCGTCCGAGCCTTCATCCGTGCGGCTCGTGCGTCTCGCTGTGTGGGAATTTACCGTCCCGCCCGCGCTATCAATGTTCAAGCCGAGGGGACGTTTACAGGGCGAGGCCAAGCAGTACGAGCGGAAGGAGCCCGCCCACTACCGGCAGAAGAGGAAGGAGTACGTCGCGGTCGCAGGGGATTGCCCGTAGGCTGGCCGCTGCGACCGGGGTGACCTCCGTTGGAGAAGCGTTGATGTTCGTCATCTTGTTCAGTATCGAATCGGCCATGCCGCTTCGACATCCCTTTGCCTCCGCCTTAGCGGGGCCATTCACGTAGTCCGAAGGCTAACAAAAAACCCGTCCTCATAAAGGGACGGGGTTGAAGGCCCGCGGTGCCACCCTTCTTTCCTTCCATGGAAGGACTCTCGGAGCGTGATAACGGTCGCGACCCGGTCGGGGCTAGGTCTCACAGCCGAGGACGACTGTGCCACATTCACCCCGGCAGCTCGGCGCTGAGTTCGATCTGGTCGTGCCGCCGGTCTTGCACCATCACCGGCTCGCTAGTGGCTGTTTCCAGACCTACTGCTGCGCGTCTGCGCCTGTATGTGGCGAGAGTATACGGCTGGCATAACGAAGCTGTCAAACAGGCGCGGTCGCCTGGGTTCTGGGGTGGCGGCGAATCTCCCGATCGGCATGGTTGCGCGTCGTTCGCACAGATTTGCGCAGATTTGGGACCGTTGTCTATTCCGGAGGCGACCGCCCGCAGATACGCTCGAAGCGTTGGCATACGTGACGCGGGGCGAGGCTTAACCTCGCCTTCATTATGTGGAGGAGCATCACCCGAATGAGGACATCCCTGACCTGGAAGCGCCTGCTCGTCGCCGCTGCACTGCCTGCCCTGTTGATCTCGGCAGCAGCATGTAGCGACGACGACGATACGGCGGACGACACAACCCCGGTCGCGACCGCCGAAGCGACGACGGGCGCATCGACCTCACCGACGGCAGCCGCAGACGAGGAGACGACGTATCCGCTGACGGTGACCGACATGGCTGGCCGCAGCGTGAAGATCGACGCCGAACCGGCCGCGATCGCCGCCATCAGCCCGACGACGGTCGAGTTCGTGTACGCCGTCGGCGAGACGAGCCTGACGCGCACGGCGTCCGTGGACTTCCCGGAGGAAGCGCTCTCGGCGACGGACATCGGCTCCGCGTACCAACCGAACGTTGAGTTGCTGGCAGGCGCGTCGCCCGACCTCATCGTCGCGGACAGCGTGCTGCAGGTGCAGCTTGCTGGACAGCTCGAGGCGCTCGGCATACCGGTGCTCTACATCGGCGCAGAGAACTTCGAGGACGTACTGACGGCATATCGGCTCATCGGCCAGGCGCTGAACACGGGCGAAGGCGAGACGCAGGCTGCAGCACTTGAGGCGCAGCTCGCGGATATCGAGAGCAAGCTGCCTGCGGAGAAGGCGAAGGTCGTCATCCTCAACGGCACGCCGACTGACTTCTTCGTCGCGCTGCCGGAGTCGTACGTGGGCGACCTCGCGCGGCTTGCGGGCGCGGACAATGTTGCTGCGGGACAGCCGAGCAACGCGCCGTTCCCCGGCTACGCGAAGCTCAGTCTGGAGACGATCATCGGCGAGGCGCCTGAAGTCGTGCTGGCGATCACGGCGGCACCGGGCGAGACGATCAGTCAGTCGCTGGCGGCCGATCCCGCGTGGGCGAGCGTGCCCGCGGTCACCAACGAACGCGTGAGTGAGATCGACGCCGCGATCTTCCTGCAAGCGCCGGGGCCGCGCGCGGGCGAAGGCCTCGACATCCTGACGAAGCTTCTCTACCCGGACATCTTCAACTGATGCAGCAACACGCCACTACTCCAACCGCTACGCCTTCGCGCTCGAACTCCGGGCGCGAGGTGGCGGTGTGGGGCTTCGCGGTGCTGCTCTTAGTGCTGGCCGTGTTCGCGGCGCTGTCATTCGGTGCGACGACCCTCTCCCCGTTGCAAGTGATCGATGGCCTGCTCGACAACGGAACGACGCTCGACCGCGTCGTCGTCTGGGAGATCCGCCTGCCGCGCGTGCTGCTGGCCGTCGTCGTCGGCGCCAGTCTTGCGGTGGCGGGAGCGCTGCTGCAGGGCGTCACACGCAACCCGCTCGCCGACCCGACCGTGCTCGGCATTACGGCCGGCGGTGCGCTTGCGGTGAGCATCGCGATCAAAATCTCGGCCGACATCGGACCAGCGTGGCTGACGCCGATCGCGTTTCTTGGCACGTTCCTTGCGGCGGCGCTTGTATATGGCATGTCGTGGCGCGGGGGCGTGTCTCCGGTGCGGCTCGCGCTCTCCGGCGTCGCCGTCGCGGCGCTGCTGACTGCGGGCATCAACGCGATGCTTGTGACGTCGAACCTCAGTACCCAGAGTGCACTCTCGTGGCTCGCGGGCGGATTGTTCGGGCGCGGCTGGGACGACCTACAGGTGACATGGCCGTACGCGGTCGTGGGAATCACGGCAGCCATGCTGCTCGCGCGCAACATGAACATCCTCGCCCTGGGCGATGAACCAGCGCAGTCATTGGGGCTGAGCGTCGAGCGCACGCGCGTGTTCGCCGTCGCGACGGCGGCGCTGCTGGCCGGTGCGTCGGTTGCGGCCGCGGGTATGGTCGCGTTCGTCGGTCTCGTGATCCCACACATCTGCCGCACGTTCATCGGCGATGATCACCGCAAGCTGATCCCGTTGTCAGCGCTGCTTGGTGCGTCGCTCGTTGTCTATGCCGATCTCTTTGCGCGCGTAATCGTCGCGCCATCGGAGATCCCGCTCGGGATCGTGACGGCCGTCGTGGGCGCGCCGTTCCTGTTGTATCTGGTCAGGGCGAAGACATGAGGCTCGAGGCACGCGCGCTATCCGCCGGATACGGCCACGGCTTTCACATCGAGGATGTCGATCTCGTCATAGAGGAGCGTCGTATCACGGCGCTGATCGGGCCGAACGGCGCCGGAAAGTCGACGCTGCTACGCGTGTTATCGCGCATTCTCAAGCCAACCACCGGCGTCGTGCTGCTCGACGGCGAAGTGCTGCACCAGCTACCGAACCGTGCCGTCGCGAAGAGACTGGCGTTTCTCGGCCAGGGCGGCGACGGGCTCCCAGACCTGACGGTGGAAGAGCTGGCATATCGAGGGCGCTACCCTCACCAGTCGCTGCTCTCGCGCAACGCTGCCGAGGACACGCACGCGGTCGAGTGGGCGCTCGGCGCGATGAACATGGCCGGGTTTCGCGCGCGGCCACTGCGGCAACTCTCGCAGGGCGAGATGCGGCGCGCGTGGCTGACGATGGCGCTCGCCCAGCGGCCGGATGTGTTGCTGCTCGACGAGCCGACGGCCTTCCTGGACCTCGCGCACCAGTTCGAGCTCATGGATCTGCTGTCGGAGCTGAAGGAGCATGGCGTAACTGTCGTACTATCGATGCACGAGCTGTGGCTGGCGGCGCTGTACGCCCACCGCGTGCTGGCGATGGGCGCCGGGCGCATCGTCGGCAGCGGACCCACGGACGAAGTGCTCACGCCCGAACTGCTGCGTGACGTCTTCGGCGTGGAGGTCGCGAGCCGGGAACACCCGAAACAGCCCGGCAAGACGATCGCGATGCCGTACGCGCGCCGCCACAAAGGTGCAACGCCAGAGCAGGAAGCGCTCGCCGAACACCCAGAGCCGACGACAGGCGACGTGGAGTCGCCGCACGCGGCTACGTAGATTGCCAAGCTACGAATCGATCTCGCACGGCGACGCGGGCTGAAAGCCCGCGCTCGGACTTGGCGGCAAGCGACCGGTCACTATATATTCGGAAGTCACTTCTGCGACGGGCCAGAGCGCCCGCCCAACTTGCGGTCGGGAGGCACGATGGCGAGCGTCAAAGGAAAAGGGACGAAGGAATCGCCTTGGCAGCTGACCACGCCGCCGGGTACATCGGCGTACGAAGCGCATCGGGATGAAGCAACGGATCCGCCCGCGCTCGTCGTGCAGGTCGGGAAGACGCAGCTGCGCTACCACTTGCGCGCGATCGACGACCTGCAGGCGATGCTGAAGAAGCACGGCGACTGGATGCCGCTGGGCAGCGCGGACGAGCAGAAGGCGGCGGCCGAGGGCACCGTCGAAGCATGGGGGCGGTCGGAGAAGAACCCCGTGAAGGGCTGGTACGGAATCAAGAAGGGCTTGCGCGGGCGCTTCGGGATGTACGTGCCGCCTGTGCTGGAGGCGCTGGGGCTGGCAGAGGTGGAGCACAATGCGAAGAACAACCGCATGCGGGCGAAGTAGCGCAAAAGCTCAGGGCCGTAGGCAAAGAAAAACGCTCGCCTTTTGGGCGAGCGTTTTCCCTTTCCACATTATCCGTGGGCCTAGTCAGCGCTCGGAAGCACCTTCGGCGCCTGAAGTTCCATCGCCGCGCCCTCGTACTTGAGTTCGATTTTTCCCGGCTTGATGCACAGCACCTCGACAGCGCCATCCGCCGACGAGTAGCGCTTGCCGAGTTGCACCTCGCCAGCGTCGCTTCCGGATGCAGGCGGGCCGTCTTCCTTGATGTTCAGCGGCGTGTCGCCGTCCTGCAGCGCGCCGTCGCCGCCCTTCGTGACGATGAGCTCGGCGCCACTTGCCGCGATGTACCGCTTGCCTACCTGTGCGCCCATAGTCGTCGACCTCCGCTGAGTGTGTTTTCGTTCAAACAGGCAGGACGCGTATCCAAAACGCGTCCTGCGAGTGAGAGTCTAGATTCGGCCCATGCACTGCGTCAAGGCGCAGTAGCTTCCTCCGCAGGCGCCTCTTCCGCAGGCGGCGCAGCACCATCGGGAACGGCCGTCGCCTCACCATCCGTCGCGGGCGGTACAGCAGCGGGAGCATCGGCGCTCGGCGGCGCGACGATCACGAAGCCGTTCATCTGCGGGTGGACGTCGCACTGGTAGTAGTACTCGCCGACAGCCAGAGGTCCGAAGTTCAGGAACTGCTCGCCCGGTCCTACTTCGATCTCGGTGGCGGCAATGAGGCCTTCGCCTGTGATCGCGCCCTCTTCCGTCCCGTACAGGGCCCAGTTGTGCTGCTGGCCGGCGTCCTCGTTCTGATGCGTGAGCGTCAGCGGCACGTCAGGCAGTGCATACAGCTCAGTCTTGTTCCACGCGAGGCCTGAGGACGTGATGGTCAGGTCAACTCCGGGCGGGTCTGGCACGGCCGTCGCGACTTCCTGCGGGAACTGACCACACGCGGCGCCGGTCACCGGCGGCGGGTCCGGCGGAACGGGCGGCTTGAGCAGATCGACGTCGAGCGGGTGATCGGCAGCAGCGGTTGTGCCCAGGCCGCGCTCGACCGTGACCGTGTTCGCTTCAGGATCGACGGCCGTGATGAGTGCCAGCTCCTCCGCGAACTGCAGGCGCTCGCCAACTGCCAGCGTCGACACGTCGCTCAGGGCGATCTCCGTGTCGGCTTCGGCGATCGGCTCCTCGAGCTCGAACGGCACTTCGCCGTAGCCGTGGACATCGCCTTCCGGGAAGCCTTCGATGGCGAAGTGTTCTGAGTCCTCCCAGCCGGTGCCTTCCGTGATGAGAAGAGTGAGCTGGCGTATCTGCTCGGCGTTGAGGACGCCACCATGATCGAGTCCCCACGTCGGCATCGCCTTGCCGACGCGGCCGCAATTGATGGTGTTGAAGACGGTATCAAACGCCGCATCCTTCGCGGGCTCGCTGACTTCACCACCCTCGGTTTCGCGCCCCTGGAGGTCGGGCCGGTTGAGGGGAGGCGCTTCGCGAAGGCGGTTGCTGCGCTGGCCACCTTCACCAGCGTCCCCGTGACAGGCGATGCAGTTCTGCGAGAAGAGGAATGCACCACGCCAGACGGCCGTTTCGATCTGGCGCTCCTTCGCTTCCTCCGCGCGATTGGGATCCCACATCGTGTAGGCGCCAGTCGCGATGAGCGACAGGAACAGCAGCGACACGATGATCATGATCTGCTTGCTGGTGTTCATTCGTTCCTCATCGCCCCGTCGCTGCTAGGGCTCGATCGCCAAAGAAGGATTGTCTGTGGTGCCCTTCGTGATGGCGCCCGTGTTCACGATAATCGCGCCGTCTTCGATCGTCACCTCGAATACGTCCATCGAACGCGGTGCGGGACCGAAGACGCGCACGCCGGTAAAACTGTACGTGGAGCCGTGGCACGGGCAGCGGAACCAGCCGGTATAGACTTCTCCGCCGTTGCGTGGGTCCGAGAATGGGAACTCTGGCCGCCAGGGAACGGTGCAGCCGAGATGGGGGCAGACGTGGTACAGCGCGATGATCGAGCCGTCAGGGGCGCCTTCGCGCGGCGCCTGCTGCGGGCCAACGCGCATCACCCATGCTTTCGCCTCCAGGCTTCGAATGAAGCCGCCCGGCGCCAGCTGATCGAGCGAGCCGACGGCAATGGCGGTACCGAAGCCCGTTAGTCCGCGTGGGTAGAAGAAGTTGAGGAACGTCGCACCAATCGCGCCGAGAACACCCAGCAGCCCCGCCCAGAAACCAATCGCAAGCACACGCCTACGCGTGACCTCCGGCGCCGTGAATCCCGTCGGTGGCGGCTGGACGACGACAATGGCCGGCGGACCAGCGCCCGCGGCGACGACCTGTCCCGCATCCGATGCGGCAACGACGGCCTTCTCGGCCTTCGGCGCCGCTTCTTTCGCCGGCTTCGGTGCAGGCTCTGACGCCGCTTCTTCCTTTGGTGTTTCTTCGTCAGCCATCGTGCCTTAGACCTCTACCCGCGCGCTAACTTGCGCATCCAAGAGTGCGTACTGCGATGGCGGTTCGACCTCGCGCGAAATGTTCGGGAATTCTTCGAGATTCGGGACGTGAGTCGGCGGCACCAACTCCTGGCCCTTGCCACGGAAGGCGGCGCCGATCAGGGTCAGCGCAAGATAGGTCAGCATGAAGCCGGTGAACATCGCGATGAACGCGTCGCGCACCGTCGTCGCCCAACCCAGCTTGAAGAGGGTCACGAGCATGATCACGATGCCAGCGATGATCGCTGTCAACGGCAGCACATAGATGGCCATAATCTCCGGAACATCGAGGTGCCGGTCGTACCAGTACAGGCGCTGCATCCAGCCTGGCATCCACTCCGGCTCGTCGAACGTGATAATCCAAGTGCCGTTCAGTGGAATCGGAACGTTCGCGAAGTCTTGCGGCCAGTCCAGCCGGCCGTCGTGGTCGCCATCACCGGGCTGAATGGGTACAGGCATACTCCACGTCCACGTCTCCCGGATGGCAACGCGGTTCTCGAAGAAGATGAAGTCCCAGATCGGAAGCAGCGCGCCTTCGGCAGGGTTCAGGAAGGACAACGCTCCGTCGTCGGGATCGTCTTCGCGGAACGGATTTATTTCACCCGGCCATGTCCACTCGTCACCCTCTTCTCTAAACCCGAAGGTGACGGATGCCTGTTCGTAGACTCTCACATGAGCGCCATCATCCCAGAGGATGCAGGCTGTGATGTAGAGGGAAGCAAACGTGAACGCGAAGAGCGTGATGCGGACGGCGTTCTTTGTGCCGAACCACACACCTTGACCTTCGTTGCTGCGGTCGATGTATGGCATGGCGATGAGCACGACGAGCGCGATGGTCGGCACGACGACGCCGGCGAGACCGGCCTCCATGTGCAGCAGCAATTCCTGCAGGTTCAGGAGATACCACGGCGCTTTCGAGGGGTTCGGCGTGATGTTCGGGTTTGCCTTGTTCAGAAGCGGCGCGTCGACGAGAACCGACAGCACCACGAACGTGATGGTGAACAGCAGCGCGCAGATGAACTCGACGAATACCAGGTCTGGCCAGACGAGCAGCTCCTGATCGCGCTCGCGCTTCTGGCGGACGGTCTCTTTCGAGCCCTGTGGGGTGCGGGTGATGATGGCCATGTGCCCTCTTCCTTTCCCGGTTGCCTACAGGGGTCGCGCGAGTCCGCCATCGCGGCGGATGCGCCAGAAGTGGACCGACATGAAGATCGCGGCCAGCAGCGGCAGCGCGATGACGTGCAGTGTGTAGAAGCGGATCAGCGTCCCGGGGCCGACCTCAATGCCACCAAGCATGACAATGCGCGTCTGCGCGCCGAGCGTCGGAGCGGCGCCGGCAATGTTGCTTCCGACGGTGATAGCCCAGAGCGCGAGCTGGTCCCAAGGCAACAAGTAGCCCGTGAATGACAGCAGCAGCGTGAGCACGAGCAGGATGACGCCAACGACCCAGTTGAACTCGCGCGGCGGCTTGTAGGCGCCCATGTAGAAGACGCGCATCATGTGCAGCAACACTGTGATGACCATCGCGTGCGCCATCCAGCGGTGCAGGTTGCGGATTAGCATGCCGAAGCGCACGTTCGTTTCGAGCGCTGCGATGTCGGTGTACGCGCGGTCGACAGACGGCACGTAGTAGAACATCAGCATGACGCCGGTGACGGTGAGCCCCAGGAACATGAAGAAGCTCAGCCCGCCGAGGCAGTAGGTGTGCGTAATCTTGACGTGCGTCTTGTGGATGCGCGTCGGGTGGAGGTGAAGGAACACGCTGGTCGCGACGGCCAGCATTTGGTTGCGGGGGGTGTTGGGGTAGCCGGAGCGGAAGATCGACCGCCAGATATAGTTATGAAACAGTTTGTCGTACAGGAAGTCGCCGAACCCTGGTCCCCTCGGCTGTTCCGTGCGCGCCATCTGGCCTGCCTCCCTCGACTACCTCTGCCACCAACGGCCGAGCACAACCATCAAGCCCAGCGAGAGCGCCATCGTCGCGCCCACCCAGATCAGCTCGCCCTGGTCCGACTGCGGTGTGGGCGGCCAGTTGAACAGACTGTCGATGTAGTCCGCGAGTCCGCCGAAGAAGTTCAACAGAGGAACGGGCATCGTCCACCTCGCCCGCCCGTTGGCGGACCGATTGTGAATCCTGTTTCAAACGGGAATGTACTACCGGCCCTATCTAGTGTCAAGACGTTCCAGCTTCAGGAGGGCGGCTCCGGTGGCACAGAAAGGCCCGCTTCTCGGAAAAGCAGGCCTCTTTGTGTGTTCGTACGCAGGAGGGCTATTCGCAGGTGCCGTAGGGTTCGTTCACAAGACGCTCCCTCGCACTCATGCCGACGCTGTTCTTCACGAGCTGGCGGAACACCGGCGTGATCGGCTCGTAGGTGTAGTGGACTTCTACTTCTACGGCGTCGCACTGCGTTCCAGGGTCGTTCTCGGTGGCCGGGTCGGCGTACAACGGGAAGTTCCAGTGCCTCGTCGACACAGTGATCGAGTCCGTGTTCGCGAGATGGTCGGTCCGATTGTTCACGGCTTCCTCAATGCAGTTGGCCCTGTTCTGCACCGCGACGTTGTCGCAGTCGATGCGACCGGTCACCGCGTACCGCGTGCCATCGCGCGCGGCCTCCTGGATGGTGACGTACGCCTGCATTGCGCGAGACATGTCAACCAGACCAAAGATGACGAGCGTGATGATGGGCATGAGCATGGCGAACTCTGCCAGCGTCTGTCCGTATTCTCCGCGCCCCTTGAGCCAGTTCAACATGGTCTTCATCACTTAATCAACCTGAATGACACTTGCTGCGCGATCTGCTGGAAAATGCCTGGGAGCTCGGACGCCGTAGCCGTCTCAAAGTAGTGGTCGTTCGTCCCAGGCGAAGACGACGCGATGCACTTCAGCAGGCGGTGGTCGGCTGTGCTGTCAGGGTGACCGGTCCCGGTCGATCCAATACCCGTTGTGTTGCAGAGCGTTGACGACGACTGAATTCCACCGCACACGCTCCAGGCGATGACGAAGATTTCGACGTTATTCGTCGCGTTCTTCAAAGTCGTCGCCATGTTGTGCGACATCAAGTCCACTTTCGCTTCCTGCGTTTGTGTGTTGTTTAGGCAACTCGTGCCGACATCCCCATCATTGGTCGAAGGGCTTGTTGGCCGGCAAGGACTCTCGGGCGATTGCGGGCTGCTCGCGTTCACCTGGTCGGCGTTGTACACGTTGTCACCGTCACTAAGGATCACGATGACGCGCTGTGTGTTCGACGCTGTGTGGCCGCCTCCGTAGTTGAAGAGGACATCTTGCGCCTTCTTCAGCGCCTGGCAGATGTTCGTCCCCGAACCACTCGTGTCCTGTCCCGGTCCACCAATCGCATGAATAGCGCTCACGCCGGCGGTCAACGTCGTCTTGTTGCTGGTCAGGTTTGTGATCAGGGAGTTCGGCGCGGTCGCATCAACGCATCGCGTGTTGTTCCGTGGAAGGTTGTAGCAACCACGGAATGCGCCGAGGCCCACAACCGTATTGGTGTTGGTGCTGCCGGTGACGAGTAACGTGTTGATGAACGCCGTCGCCCCATCCTTGGCTTCCTTGATGGGACACACACCGCCTGTGCTGGTTTCGGCCGCGTTGCAGCCGTTGTGCATGGAACCAGTGGCATCGATAGTCAGGTACGCGTCCACAGGAATAACGCCGAATCCCGCGGTCGCCTGGTTGCGGACGGCGACGCTGCCGACACCGAGCGCGCGAAGGAAGACGGTGTTGACGGTCTTGACCGCGCGCACCTCAACTTGCTGTGCCGGGACGTTCGGGTAGACCTCGACGTTCACGTTGGCGTTTGGTTCATTCTGTGTGATGAACGACCGCGCCTTCGCGTCGGCAGCAACGATGTCCGGGAGCTGTTTCGCGCCGGCCAAGGCCGCGGCATCGACCGAGCGTCCAAGTTCGGCGCGGGCTACATAGATGCGGCCGATGTCGGTCGCAAGTCCCATCAGGCCGATGAGGATGAACGCGAGCAGCGCGAAGATCCAGAGGACCTGCGCGTTTTCTTGCTGGTGGAAACGGAGGAGCAACTTCTTCATGAGCTACCTCAATTCAATTCGGGCATCGTCGTGTCGGAGCAGATGCGGAACGTATCTGGCATCAGCAAGTCGACTTGCAAGATCGTCTCGTGGTCGTAACAGGACATGACTTTGATGGCTGCGACGCTGTTGACGGTCGGGTGCGAGATGGTGATGTCGCCATCGACCGTCGCCTGCGGAAGCCGCTCCAGGTCCTTGCGAACCAGGGTTCGGATCTCCGCGTCTGTGGCGGCGCCTTTCGAGCCGAGACGCGCCCCGTCTCGGGCGGAGTTCACGACGGTGATGTACGCGTTGAGTGCGCTGTTCACCTCGATCACGCCAATGACGAGGATCAGAATCAGCGGGAGCATCATGCCCAGCTCGACCAGGCTCTGGCCGATCTCGCCGCGGCGCATGCCCTTGCGGCGACGCCCTTTGCGCGGGATGCGGCTGTTCGCTGAAGTCCCCATCACGTCACTCCCGCTCACGTCTGCGTACCGATGCCCCATCGCAGCCGACATTGAGCCCTTGACAGCTATCCAAACGCCGTACTTGACAGCCTGTTACGGCCCGGATTTCTTACGCGTAAGCGAGACTTCTCCTGCGGCACTCACTTCCGCGGGTGTTCCGTCAGAAGTATCGGCCGCGTGAGCCGAACCTGTTTGGCTTACAAGCGTCAGCAGTTGGATTTGGCGCCAGATCGCGCGTGCTGGCCTTGCATTTCTGCCAGGGAACGGTCGTTATGACTAGTAGTGACCTCTAGTGGGTCGGACGACAGGCGACGACTGCACAGCCGGGGGACGGCGGGCCACATCGCGCGGCTGCGGGACAAGCTCTCCCGACACACGAAGAAGCGCGGGGTGAAAAGCCCGCGCTCCGTCATCTCGATCCGAGTATGGCCCGGCTAGAGCAGCTTCTCGAGGATCTTGCCCATCTCCATCGCGTCGCGGCCGACCATGTTGATGATGGGCAGGTCGACGCCGAGCGCACGCCGCTCGTCGAGCTGCTCCGCACAGCTTTCGACTGGGCCAACGACGGCCGTCTGCTCCAGCATCCGGTCGCTGACGCCGAGCGCGGCGGCCTTCGGGTCGCGCGCCGCCCAACCTGCCTTCACCTTCGCGACTTCTTCTTCGTAGCCGTGGCTTTCCAGCATTTCGTAGTAGTACGTGCCCATGCGTCCGATGTAGAAGGCGATGGGCCCGCGCGCCTGCATCCGCACCTGCTCGTCGGTGCCAGCATCCGTGATCTGTACGACTGTGGACGGCGCGACCGTGATGTCCGCACGCGTCCTGCCCGCCTTCTTCGCGCCCTCCATCAGCATGTCCACGCCCGCGCCGATCTTGTCCTTCGACCAGTAGATCGGAATCCAGCCGTCTGCGATCTCGCCCGTCTGGATGACGCTCTTCGTCGTGATCGAGGCGATGTACGTGGGGATGTGATCGCGGTATGTCGGGAACTGGGCCGTGAAGCCACGCTCCAGCTTGAAGACTTTGCCGTCGTAGTTCAGCTTCTCCTGCTTCATGATCGTGTTGATGATCTGGATGTACTCCCGCAGGCGGGTGGCCGGCTTCTCGAACGGCACGCCGTGCCAGTGCTCGATCACGTTCGACCCGCTGCTGCCAAGACCGACGATCGCACGACCCTGCGAAAGGTCGTCCAGTGTCCCGAACGTCATCGCCAGCACCGCCGGCGTACGGCTGAACACGTTGACGATCGCTGTGCCAAGCTGAATCTTCTCCGTCGCCAGCGCTAGCTGCGTCAGGATGCTGAAGGCATCGCGCCCCCAAGCCTCCGCTACCCACACGGATTCCACACCCAGGTCCTCGGCGATCTTCACACGCTCGACGACCTCAAGCCGCTCCTCGCGCCCGCCCGTGAATCCAATCTGCAGTCCCAGTCGCTTCGCCATCGTGTTGTCTCCTCAGTTGAGTTTGCTTGGATCCGTGCTGTTGCTCTCGCCAGAGACAGTAGCAGCCCCGAAGCGCAGCAGCCACGCCGCGCGCGGGTGTTAGCATTCGCCTATGGCGATAAGAGTGCTCCCCGACGCCGCCGCTGTCGCCAAATATGCCGCCGACCTCATCTGCGCGGCTGTCGCCGCAAAGCCACGGGCGAACCTGGGGCTCCCCACCGGCGGCACACCTATTCCTCTATATGAAGAACTGAACCTACGTGCAGCCGGTGGCGCGTGCGACCCCTCCGCGGTGCTCGTTTACGCGATCGACGAGTTCTGCGATGCCAGGCGAACGACGCCGGGCACGAACACGCAGTTCTATCGCGAGCACATTCGCTTTCGTACTCGCGCGCTGTACTGCCCGAATCCATCCGCGACCGAACCCGACCTCCACATCCGCGCATACGCAGAGGCAATCCGGCGCGGCGGCAGCCTCGATCTTTGCGTCCTCGGCATCGGCCAGACTGGCCACATCGCGTTCAACGAACCGGGCTCGGCCCGCGATAGCCCGGCGCGCGTCATCGAGCTCACCGCCACATCGCGCCAGGCTCACGCGGCGAGTTTCGGCGGCATCGAGGGCGTGCCCACCCATGGCATGACGCTCGGCATCGCCGACCTTCTTGAATCGACGACGATCATCGTGCTGGCGACCGGCGGTCATAAAGCCGACATCATCCGTAGCGCGATCGAAGGTCCGATACGGCCTGAAACCCCGGCATCGTGGCTGCAGGAGCACCCGAGCGTGACGTGGCTGCTCGACGCGGCAGCGGCCCAGGCCCTCACGATTTGACTCCCGAAGCCCGCGGAGGACACCAAGAATCGCCTTAGTTGACATCTTTCGGTTCGAAAACGACCACATTTGGTCCGGAATATGAGATCATATATGACCCAGCCCTCAGCAACGAATATGGCGACACCGCACCGAATTCAGGGACTCTACGTCATCATCGATCCCGATGCGTGCGGTGATCGCTCGCCCGTTGATGTCGCACGCGGCGCGCTCGAAGGCGGCGCGAACATCCTCCAGTGGCGGGACAAACGCCGCGACAAAGGCGAACAGATCGCGGATGCGCACGCAATAGCTCAGCTCTGTAGTGAGCGCGGCGCGCATCTGATCATCAACGACCATGCTGACCTAGTGACGGCGGCGGGCGCACACGGCGTCCATCTGGGACAGCACGACCTTCCATTTGCAGCAGCGCGCGCTCTCCTCGGCCCCGATGCCATCATCGGCGTGTCAACGAACAACGCGGCCGAGGCGCTCGCAGCGGAGGCAGGCGGCGCGGACTATGTTGCCGTCGGCGCCATCTTCCCGACGTCGTCGAAGGAAGACACCCGCCCCGCGAACCTCGACCGCATCCGTGCGGTGAAGGCAGCCGTCAACGTGCCCGTCGTCGCAATTGGTGGCATCAACGCCGACAACATCGTGGAGGTGATCGCCGCGGGCGCGGATGCGGCAGCCGTCATCAGCGCAGTGTGCAGCGCCGATGATGCGACCGCCGCGGCAGCGACTCTCGCGTCAGCATTCGCGAGCACAAGCGTGCGCAACAGGAGGGCGGATCTGCGGGCGATCATCGAGGAGTTCGTGGACACGCTGAATCGCCGCGATCGCGCGGCCTTCATCGCACTCTTCGCGCCGGACGGCATCATCCAGGATCCGATCGACGAGTCACCCCACATTGGCCATGAGGCGATCGGCCTCTGGTGGGATGCGTTAATCACCCTCGATAACGAATACGACGTGCGCCTCGAAACTTCCAACATCACGGGCGAGGAAGCGGCAATCTTGTGGACGATCGCGCATAAGCGAGACGGCGAGATACACCACGCGCGTGGTGTCGAAATCCTGTCCTTTGATGGCGATCTCATCGCTTCATGCCACTCCTACTGGTCGCGGAGCAAAACAACAGAACCGGCCATGCAGAATCTGGCGACACAGTACATTCGCGCGGTTGGCGAGCGTGATGGCGCGGCGTTCCTCGCGCTGTTTGCTCCCGAGGCCGTTCAGCAGGACCCAGTCGGGACGCCACCGCGGATCGGGCACGCTGCTATCCGTGCTTGGTGGGACGACGTGACAGCCATTCATCCGTCTCTCGCATTCAGCATCGACCATGTTTGCGTCGCTGGGAATGAACTCGCGATCGCGTGGCGTGCGAAGTACGAGGACAACGGCGCACGAACTGAAGGCGTCGGCGTGGACATCCTGGGTATCGATAGCGACGGCAAGATCGCGTCTGCACATTCGTACTGGGAGTCCGACGAGGCGCCCTGGGTGGAACAGGTGGACGATGTAGACCGAAGTGCCTGGCTCGAAGGCCTGCGCAACCTCGCCGACCGTTTCATCGAAGTGCTCAACAAGCGCGACCGCGATGAATTTCTCGGCATGTTTGCTGAAGACTGTGTAGCGCAGGTGCCCTATCACGAGGCCCCGTTCATCGGAATCGACGGCCTTGCCAGGTGGTGGGATCACGCAATGCCTCACAGCCAACACGACCTGCGCCTTGATAGTGCGTATGCCGTGCGCGACGACGTTGCCATCGTCTGGACGGATCTTGATCAATCGCCGGGAACCATCACGGCGGCGCGTGGCATCGAGGTGCTGACCTCACACGAGGGACTGCTTTCGGCCGTCACATCGTTTCGACCGCTCCGCGACGTCGACGACCAGCGGCCGTATGCGATGGCGGAGGCATACGTCGCCGCGATCAACGCCGGGAACCGCGAGAGCTTTCTCGCTCTGTGGTCAGAGCACGGTATGCGCCAGGATCCACCAGGCATGATTCCGATGATCGGCATCGAAGCGATCGGTCAGGTGTTCGACCAGATGCTCATTCGGTTCGCGAACCACTCCGTGAGCATTGAGACGATCTGCGTCGCGGGAAACGAAGCAGCAATCGCAACGCGCGTCGAGGACCGCGATGGAACAACACCCCCGTTCAGCGGCGTCATCGTCCTCGCGCTTGACAGCGACGGCAAGATCGCGTCGCTCCACGGCTACTGGGATGCGTAAAACAAGTCCGCGATGGCGGCCCCATACCGAAGCATTGCGCCCATCTCCAACCCGTACGCGGGGGGATTGAGGCAGGCGCTATCCGCAAACTCCCAGGTCGCTGAGACGCGCTCGCGCACTTCGTCCGGCGTGCCGCAGACGACGAACGTCTGCGCCATCTCGTCCGTCACAAGGTGCTTCACCGAGAGGTAGTCGCCGCGCTGTACGCCTTCTTGCAGCGCCCGGGCCTCGGCGCGAAAGCCGTGCGCGGCGAAGTACTCCTCGTACTGCGCGACGCCGGCATAGAACGCGACGGTGCCGCGCGCGTCCTCGATCGCCTGCTTTCGGTCAGGGTTCGGCGCGACCCAGAGCCAAACATTGAAGTCGATGTCGCTGCGCTGCTTACCGCCCGCCGCAAGCCCGGCCTTGAGGTCGTCCTGTACCTTCGTTGACGCCCAGTCGAGCGACCAAATCGGGTGCCCCATCACGCCATCGCCAATTTCGGCCGCGAGGCGGATCAGCGGCGTGCGGAGGGCGGCGATCCAGATCGGAATGTTGTCGCGCACGGGCGGGCCAGAGGGCTGCCATTCGCTGAAGTCCAGCTCCCAGTACTTGCCTTCGAAGCGCGTCAGCTCGCCCGTGTGACCTTTCGCGATGACGAGCCGCACGATCTCGACGACTTCGCGCAGATGCTCAAGCGGCTTGCCGTAGTGCATGCCATAGAAGCCCTCTGTCCACGACTCGACGCTCGTGCCGAGACCCAGCGTGAAGCGGCCGCCGCTGAGCTTGTCGAGGTCGAGCGCGTGCAGTGCTGTCTCGAAAGGACTGCGCACGAACGCCAGTCCGATGCCGGACGCGAGGCGCATCTTCGTCGAGACGGCAGCTGCGGCCCCGAGCACTGCGAACGGCGTCGACGAGACCTGCGGCGCGAACGCTCCCTCTAGCCCCATCGCCTCGAACTGCTGGCATTGCGCCGCTATCACCGGCGCCGGCAGCGGCACGAGCGTGCCCCAGTATTTCGGTTTGTTTGCCATCACTATTCTCCCTCGTCGCCAAATGAAGATGAGTTATCGGTGAGCTGCTCAGATCTGACTAAGGAGGTGGCGGGCTGTGTGAGCGTCGCTCAACACGTCGGTGCTGTCCACGAACTGGTCGACGCCCCCCTTGTAGCCGAGACTCCGGAGCGGAGTCTTCTCGAAGCACGCATCGACAAAGCGCCCGGAGCCGAGCACGCGGAATGGACGGTCGTAAAAGAAGCGCACGTGTGGTTCCTGCAGCTCGATCACGCCGAGGTCGTTGAACATCCCGGCGATGTGCTCGTACGCGGGGACAAGCGCCGCCTCGCGGGCACGCCAGTCCTTTGCCACAAGTGCTTCGCGCAACATCGGTACCAACGTTGGGCCACAGTCGAGCTGCGCGAATGCCGTGCCGAGCCATTTCGCGTAGGGCGCATACCGCCGCTCGATCAGGAAGCACAGCCGCATGATGTCGCGCACGAGTCGCGCCGCGATCACGGCCGAACCGAGTTCGTCGCCGACCTCGCCCGTGCGCCCAACGAAGGGTTCTTCCTGGTCGATGCGCCGCCACTGGCAGCCCAGCAAGTACAGCCACACGTCGTCGGGATACCAGCGAAGCCGTTCGCGCGCCCGCGTCAGTTCGCCAGTCGCGTCCTCGAAGACCGCGCCACCCGTAGCCTCGATCAGTAGCTGCGCAGGGGTACCGAGCCAATCCGCGTCCGTGATCTCCTCACGCGGGTCGAAGCCCAGGGCGAATGTGGACCACTCGCGAACCGATGTGAACACCACCTGATGACGCACCGGACCGCCCGTATACGCCGCGAACCGCGTCGCGTATCCCGAAAACTCTGCCGGGATGCGCGCATCGATCGCCTTGAGCAGTTCTATGTGCCGCTCGCGCCCCAGGTCGAAGTCGTCTTCAAGAAAGACGACGACGCGCGGGCCCCACCCGTGATCGGTCGAGCGCTCGGTGTCGAAGCCGAGAACGTCCGAACCCGCCCCGATTCGCGCCGCAGCACGGGGCATGCCAGGCAGCAACTCGTCGATGATAGGCGCGATGGCGTCGTGCCAGTAGCGGCGAGCGAGTTCGACTCCGGAGACAAAGGCGGATTGTTCCATAGGTCAGGAAGGATAGCCGCAGCTAGGCGGGCAACGCTCGAAGTGTGTTCAGGAAAATCGGATGATTCCGCGTGAAGTGCCATCCGGGGCTTGGAGCACGCTTACCACCCCGCCTACTCTCGCCCTAGCGGTCAGGGATAGCACAGGAGGTGGATGATGAAGGACCCCGGCTCACAAGCCGCGTCGCCCCCATCGGGCGAGGAACTGGCGGCGCTCCAGGAACAGCTCGCCGAATCACGAGCGGAGGTTGAACGCCTCCAGATCGGCGCCGCAGACGCCGAAGCACGGGCCGCAACGGCTATTGGCGAAGCGGCGGCGCTGCGCAACGAACTGGCATCGGCACAGGAAGCGCAGGAGTCATCGGCGAACGAAGCGCAGTCCGCGCGCACGTTCGTCGAGCAGGCGGAGGCACGCCTGCGAACAGCGGCCGAGAAGTACCGCGATCTCGTCGCGCGCGCGGAACCGGAGCTGCCGGCGGAACTGATCGGCGGCGACGACATCGAAACGATAGAACAGTCCGTGAGCGCCGCAAAGGACGTCGTAAGCCGTGTCCGCACGCACATCGAGACGCAGGCGCAGTCGTTGCGCGTGCCCGCAGGCGCACCACCGCGCGGCGCGCCCGACTACAGCACGCTCTCGCCGGAGCAGAAGATCCGCCTCGGCCTGTCGCAGCGGGCGTCGTAGGCCGGCGAGGAAGGAGAACCGAGAATCAAGAACCTGGTCGCGTGTGATGAACACGCGGGCTGAAAAGCCCGCGCTACGTGGCTCACGAGCACCGATCACCGATCACCGATCACAAGGATACCAACATTGGCACTCACACTGGCCGAGGGCGCGAAGCTCTCGAACGACATCATCCTCCAGGGCGTCATCGAGACGATCGTGCAGGAGTCGCCCATCCTCCAGATGCTGCCCTTCGTCGAGATCA
Organism: Dehalococcoidia bacterium; assembly: GCA_021731085.1. GTDB lineage: Bacteria > Chloroflexota > Dehalococcoidia > DSTF01 > JACRBR01 > JACRBR01. Next base: position 119,868 of record JAKFYB010000001.1, on the reverse strand, counting down.
CCGGCAACGGCCTCACCTACAACCGCGAGAACGTGAACCCCGCCGCAACGTTCTTCGACGTCGGCGACACATGGACGGAGGGCACGCCGACGTTCACGCAGATCACGACGCCGCTCAAGATCATTGGCGGCGACGCCGACATCGACAACTACCTGCTGACGACGCGCAATAACGTGCAGGACCTGCAGGCGGCCGTCATTCGCCTCCGCGCGAAGGCCGTGCAGCAGAAGTTCGAGGACACGTTCCTCAACGGCGACTCAGCCGTCGACACGAAGTCCTTCGACGGCATCGATAAGCTCACCGTCGGCGGCCAGTCGCTGACGCTGGGCGCAAACGGCGCGTCGCTCACGCTCGCCAAGCTCGATGAGTTGGTGGACGCAGTGAAGGGCGGCCCGCCGGCCATGCTCCTCATGAGCAAGCGCACCCGACGCTCGCTGAACACGCTCGCCCGCGCGACGGGCAGCCTGCTGCAGGCCGACCGCAACGACTTCGGCCAGATGGTGCAGTTCTACGACGGCATCCCCGTCGCCATCAGCGACTACATCGGCGATGCGAAGACCGTCGGCAGCAGCAGCGACTGCTCGACCATCTACGCGCTGCAGATCGGCGAAGGCGCGGTCGCCGGCTTGACGTCCCCCGGCGGCCTGCAGGTCGAGACGATCGGCAGCCTCGAGACGAAGGACGCTACGCGCACCCGCGTGAAGTGGTACGTCGCCCTCGCGCTGTTCAACGCGATCAAGGTCGCGAAGCTCATCGGCGTCCGGCCGTAGAACTGGATGGATTCCCGTGGCACAGCGGGCGCCGGCCGCACACTCTGGCGGCCGACGCTCCTGTGTTTGCACCGGACGATGCTAAGATGCCGCGGAAGCCGCTACGGGCGTCACGCGAGCAGGCAAGTCACGAAGCGAGGTGCTGAATTAACAAAGTAGCGATGTTGCTGCTTGTGGTGTTCCTGCCTCTCCTCGTGAGCTGCGGACTAGGTTCCGGCGACGGCTCTGGCGACGGCGCCGACAACTGCGTCGATCGCGAGGGGCAGGATTGCCCCTCGGCCAGCTTCACCAGTAGTGAGATCGTCGACACGGGCGTGCCTACCTCCTCCTTCGTGGTCGCCAGCGACGGTCGCATCTTCATCGCGCATCGTCCCGGCATCATCAGCGTGGTCAAGGATGGGAAGAGTCTCCCGAATCCGTTTGCCGTGCTGACCGTCGAGAGTTCGTCTCAGGAGGCAGGGCTGATCGGAATCACGCTCGATCCAGCATTTCCCACCAGCCCCTACGTCTACGTCCACTACACCGTCCCCGGCACCCCGCCGCATGGACGCGTCAGTCGCCTGACCGCGGACGGCGACGTGTCGATCCCCGGCAGCGAAACCGTCGTGTTCGAGCTCGACGGCAATCTCGGCTCAACGCTCCAGCACAACGGTGGTGAGATCAAGTTCGGCCGGGATGGGATGCTGTACATCGGAGCCGGCGACACCACTGACGCTGCCACTGCCCAGTCATTAACGAGCACTCACGGGAAAATCCTGCGCGTCAACCCCGATGGGACCGTCCCCGAGGACAATCCGTTCAGCCTGTTCGCGACGGGAAAGTACCGCAGCATATGGGCGATGGGGCTTCGAAACCCCTTCAGTTTCGCTTTTGATCCTCCGAATGGCGCGTTGTTCGTGAATGACGTTGGAAACAGCGATTGGGAAGAGGTCAATCTCGTCTTCAAGGGCGGTAACTACGGGTGGCCCGGCTGCGAAGGAGCTTGCAACGGATTCCGCATCGATCCGATTCACCAGTACGACCATAGCGCCGGACGCGCGATAACCGGCGCCGTGTTCTACCGGGCCGACAATTTCCCCAGCGAGTTCGATGGAGACTACTTCTTCGCGGACGCGTATGGTGGATTCATCATGCGCCTCGATGCTCCTACGTATGCCGCTGTGCCCTTCATGTCAGGACTATCCCAACCGGTGGACCTGGACGTCGGCCCGGACGGCGTTCTGTACTGGCTCGGGCTCGACGGCAAAGTCCACAAGATCACGGTCGACTAATGGAGAACGGAACGGCGTCCGCCCCTACACAGCAGCGCTTTTAATCCGTTTCTCAGGCTTGAGCGCAGGCCAGTTGGCGCCTCGCGGCGATATACTCGCGGCACAGCACATCCAACAGCATGCGAGAGCCGACAATGACTGCGACAGCTTCCCAACCCACGACGACCGACATGCTTGCAACAGCACGCGAACTCGGCCCGACGATTCGCCAGTACGCGGACGAAGCCGAGCAGACGCGCCAGTGCCCGCCAGCGCTCGTCGACATCCTGCACCAGCACCGCATGTTCGATCTCTTCACGCCCAAGGTGTACGGCGGCCTCGAAGACGCCATCCCGAACCTGGTCCGCGTACTCGAGGAACTCTCGATCCACGATGCATCGGTCGGCTGGGTGGTAGGCATCGGCAACGGTACGGCCGTTGTGTCGGCGTTCTTGCCGGAGGACATCGCGCGCTCGATGTATACGGCACGCGCCGTATCAGGCGGCGCACAGGCGCCGAACGGACGCGCGACGCCGGTCGAAGGTGGCTATCGCGTCAGCGGACGGTGGCCGTTCGGGAGCGGCAGCACGCACTGTTCGATCATCGTCGGCGGCACGTTCGTCATGGATGGCGACTCACCTGCGCTCAATAACGGCATGCCGGACTTTCGCACAGCGGTCTTTCCAGTCGAGGATGTCGAGATCATCGACACATGGCACGTCTCAGGCCTGCGTGGAACTGGCAGCCGCGACGTCGAAGTGAAGGACGTCTTCGTGCCCGAGGGCCGGATGCTGAAGATGTACGGCGGCAACGCTGTCGTCGACGGCCCGAACTATCGTTTCCCGACGCTGGGCTTCCTCGCACTGACAATCGCGCCGATCCCGTTGGGCATCGCGCGACGGGCGATCGACGAGCTGGTTGCGCTGGCTTCTGCGAAGACGCCGATGGGCTCGTTCAACAAGCTTCGTGACAAGGCGATCACGCAGGTCGAGATCGCGAAGGCGGAGGCCATCCTGCGGTCGGCACGTGCTTGGTTGTTTGAGCTTACGGACGAACTGTGGGACAAGGCCGTGCGCGACGTCGAGATTACGATGCATGATCGCGCGATGCTGCGGATGGCGTGCGCACACGCCGCGTTCGAGGGCGCTCGCGCGACTGACATCGCCTACACGCTCGGCGGCGGCACATCGCTGTACGAGAAGAGCGTGCTGCAGCGCTGCCTACGCGACGCGCACGCCGCGACGCAACACATCATGCATGCCCTGCCGAACTACGAGCTGGCGGGGCGCGTGATGCTCGGCCTCGATCCTGGGACACCGATGGTCTAGCCGGTGGTCGCTAGTCGTTGGGCCTGGTCGTTGGGCGACGAATGCATGCCGAAGGAGTACGTCCATGTCTGACGATCCCCAACGCTCAACGACTAACGACCAAGCGCTACTCGACGCCATCATGACGACGCGGGCAATCCGCCGGTACACCGACGAGCCTGTCACGGACGAAGAGATCGCGACATGCCTGCGCGCAGCTGTGCAAGCGCCAAACAACGGCAATATCCAACCGTGGCAGTTTCTCGTCATCACCGACCCGGGCACCAAGCGCGCGGTCGGCGAGGTGTACGGGAAGTCGTACCACCGCTTTGAGAACACGTACAACAAGATCGCGCCACTGCCGCGCAACGAGAAGGATGCCGAGCATCGCGACAGGATGAAACGTGCATCACGGTATCTCGCCGACACGATCGGCGAAGCGCCAGCGATGGTCGCGTTCTTGATGCCGAAGATCGACCTGACGATGCGCGACGAACAGGGGCCGATCTTTATCGGGACGACGCACGCGTCCGTCTTTCCCGCGGTGCAGAACTTCATTCTGGCCGCCCGCGCGCTGGGTATCGGCACCGCATTCACGACGGTCTACCGCGTGCATGAAGACGAGGTGCGCGAGATCCTCGGCGTGCCGGAGTCGTTCGAGATCGTGGCGCTCGTGCCGATGGGCCGGCCGAAGGGGAAGTTCGGCATAGCGCCGCGCCGTCCTGCCGAACAGGTGACGCACTGGAACCGCTACGGCGAGAAGCGCACCTGACTACTGGTGCTCCCAGCCGTAACGTTGTTCGAGCATGCCGATGTCGAGCGTCGGCGCGTGGCGTGTCAGCCCCATCGCGTGCCCGAGTTCGTGGAGCAGCAGTCGGCCGCGCCGCGCTTCTATGTCACTTCCCGCGGGGATAGCGAGGTTCAGCCAAATCTCCGTGCGGGTGATCTCGCCGGAACAGTTGAGCGGCAGCGTCGACGGTGGGTAGTTGCACGCGAGACCCTGCGCGTCGTACACAGTCGCGAAGCCACCTGCGCCCTGCGGAAAGTCGTAGCCTTCGAGGTCCGGCGGTGCTGTGTCGGTGTATGTCTTCACCGTGATGACGATATTCGCGCCGTCGGGCGTGTTCTGGAATTGCAGGTTTCCGCCAGCACCCTCCTCGTACTGCCGCAGAGACGACTGTAGCGACGAAGACCACTCCGGCCCGGCTTGGTTGATGACGGCAATGCGCAACGGCTGTTGCGAGCCCCAAACATACCCATTCGCTGGCGCCTGGTTGAACCCGATCGAGCCACAGCCAGCAGCGGTGATTACGATGGAGATCGAAACGGCCAGCGCGATCACGCGGCCGCGCAGTGGCGCGGAAATACGGTGCATCTTTGGACTGCCTTACGGGGTTGGTTCCGGCGGGACCGCCGGTGGCAGGCCGCATTCCTTGCGTGCTGATCCAAACGCCAATCACACGCGAGCGTGTCAACTTCGCAGTTGGGCACACGAAAAAGCCGCTCTCAGGTTCGATTAGCGGCTTCGGGGCAGGGCCAGGATGTCAAGTTTGGGGCTAGGCGACGACATGCTCCGGCGTAGGTTCACCGAGCGCATCAACTTCGCCCTTGGGCCAGATCAAGTAGGCAACGATGCCCCACTGGATGGCATCCACGACCCAGTTCGCCACCGGCATACCTATCAGCTTCGGGCCGAAGGGGATGTCCGGGAAGTACGGCGCCTTGTCCAGCACCAGGTGGGATCCGACGATCACGGCGCCCGTCATCGCGTCGAGGATGAGGTCACGTTCGCCTTCAACGCTCTCGGCCGCGAGCACGCCCGTCATGCCAGCAAGCATGCCTGCCGTCAACGCGAAGTTCGGCGTGTGCGTGCCCTGCCGGTGGATGTCCTTGCCGATGATCGCGCCGATCGGGACATCCACATCAGGGATGCTCGCTGCGAAGAAGGCCGCCGCCAGTCCGAGAGGTGACTTCACACCCATGCGCCGCGCGAGCGCCATCCCCACGAACCCATGTCCAAACGGCGCCGCCATGCGTGGTTCCTCCTCGATTCAGATCTCGAACTCAGAATAGCGGACGGTCGTCGCTGTACTTGGCGCAAGTGCGCACGGTCGGAGCCATCGCGAACACGCGGGCTGAAAGCCGCCATGGGCGGGCCCGCGCTCCGTTGTCTAATATCGAGTCCGAGGGCGTTCCGTGCTTACGCGGCGACCTCTTCGGCCTCGACCTTCGCGATCGCCATGGGCTTGATCGGCGTGATGCGGGCACCGAGTTCTTCGCCGACCAACAACGCATTTGCGCGATCTGCTGCGCGGAGCACGCGGAGGTCGACGCCGAGCGTGCGGGCGAGATCGAGCAATGCCTTGCTGTCCTTCGGTAGGCACTTGCCGCCGTAGCCCCGATAGCCACTGTCGAGCACGTTCATGTGGGACTCGCCGATGCGTTCGTCCGCGGCCACGATGTCCTTCACGGAGTCGTAATCGATGTGCAGCCGGTCGCAGAGGTCGTACACCTCGTTGGCATAGCTGACCTTCACGGCAAGAAATGCATTCGCGACGTATTTCGCCATTTCGGCGTCGCTGGATGGGCAGATGCGCTCGAACGGCGCGCGGGGCAGTATCTCCATGATGCGATGAGCATCACCGAGACTTGCATACGTGCAGCCGACGATCTGGCGGTCGGGATTGATGAAGTCGTCGTAGGCTGTCGCTTCCCGCAGGAACTCCGGGTTGAAGAGGAAACGGTGCTGCGGCATTCGCTCCTGCAGCATCTGTGTGGTACCCGGGAGCACGGTGGACTTAATGATGACGACGCGTCCGCCGTCCAAAGTCGATACTGCAGATAGCAAATGCGAATCATCGAATCCCCGGCCCGGGGCATACGGCGTCGGGACGCAGACGAAGACGATCTCGGCGTCATTGAGCGCGCTCATCGACGCGTGGCCCTTCGGGGGGTCGTAGAGACGCACATCAGCGCCTCGCGCCTCCAGATACGACTGGAGGGCGCCGCCAACGACGCCCGCCCCGATGATACCGATTGGTGCTGCTGTCCTATGCGGCATTGCGTGAGGTGCTGCCATTTGCTGTTGTGCTCCCATACTCTTCGTCACCTGGTGTCCGTACGATGCGCAGGCGTGGTCGCTCGCGCGTTGTGCTGATTGGTTCCGACTTCATGCGGAAGAGGACGTCCTCGATCATGCGACGATTCCACGAGATGGCCGTGGCAAGCATGCCTGTAATGATCATCTGACCGCCGAAGAACGTCAGCGCGGTGCCGACGACGAGCGACTGTACGTGGCCTTCGCTCTGTCCGATCGCAACGAGCACTGCGAAGCGCGCAAAGGGAATCGCGCCCGCAAGCAAGAACAGTGCGCCGAGCGTGCCGTAGACCTGCATCGGCCTGTACAGCAGGAAACTTCGCAGGATGACGCCGCCGGCGCGCACCACATGGCTGGCGATGCTCTTGATCAAGCGCGAGGGGCGCTCGACATGGCGAGCCGCGATGGGCACGTTGACGATCCTCATGCGCTGGTCGAGCGCATTGATCAGCGTCTCGTGTGTATACGTGTGGTCCGAGAGGACGTTGAGCTTCATCGCCGCTTCAGCTGTGTAGCCACGGAAGCCGGTGGACACATCGACGCCCGGGATACCGAGCGCGTGCTGCATGATGTAGTTTGCAACCTTGTTGCCGTACTTGTTGGCGGCCTTCATCGGCAATTCGTCGATGAGGCGGCTACCGATGGTTATATCGGCCTCGTTGGTGAGCAGCGGTGCGACGAGTTCGGGAATGCGCGACTGGTCGTAGTGGTTGTCGGCGTCGGTGTTGACGATGATGTCAGCGCCCCGCGCGAGCGCTTCCTGCAAGGCCGTCTTGAAACTGGTCGCCAGGCCACGCGTGACGCGGTTTGAGACGACGTAGTCCGCGCCTGCCCGCAATGCCTGCTGCACCGTCGCGTCCGTCGAGCCGTCGTCGATGACGAGCACTTCGACGGAATCGAACCCGGGTATCCGGCGGGGGATCTCGCGGATGACGCCGGCGATCGTCGGCTCTTCGTTAAGCGCGGGGATAGTGACAATCAGTTTCACGCGCGGACTCCCTTCCGTCTGTTCTGGAACATATCGGCAGTTCCCTCATCGATCGACGTGGGTGAAATCCCTGTTGTGGCCGTCAGTCTGCACGTAATGCTCATGGCGCTGTCTCGTCCTTCATGCCGAGATCCGTACCCGCGAGCGCGGCCTCGAGCTCTCGTTGGCTCAAGCCACCATCCTCATCGGTGACGTGAAGTGGAGTGGCGAGGGCGCCTGAGATCTCGCTCACATCGAGGCCGAGCAGGCTCTGCAGTTCGCTCATGCTGCGCGGGTGTATCGACGTTGAGTGTGAGAGCGACGTTAACCGTGTGCGATCGACTGCGTACGCGAACATGCGATCGCCGCCAGTGCCCTCCACCGTTCCCAACAACGCAAACGCCGGGTTGGCTGTGAAGTACCAGGCGTATGCGGACGAACTGAAGGCGATGTCATCGCCGGTGAGCACGACATACTCGATGTTGTTCGCGGCGATGAAGGCCAACAATTCCTTTTCGCTCAGGCCGACCCAATAGCCCTTGTTCGGAAACTGCTGCAGATGCAGCCACGTATCACCTGGCTGCGTCTCGCGAAGCTCGTCGTCTTCCCAGCGGAAGAGATTCGACCGCGCCTGCGCGAATGCATCGGAGTTCGGATCGAAAGCAACGCGCACGGTGGGCAGTTGCCGGACCTCGAACCGGGCCTCTGTCTCGACGTGCAAGCTAGAGAAGTACTGGCGACTCGTCATGACCTCCGACCCCGCGGGAATATTCGCCGTCATCCAAGCGGCCACTTCGCGGGTGTACGGACTGTCCCATGATCCGGCCTGATCGCGCGCGATCGCCTCACGGTCCGTGGTGCGGTCGAAGACCATTGCTTCGTGGGTGACGAACGCCACAGTCGCGATGCCGGTTGCTGCGAGAACGATAGGGAGCGCGTTGGTTCCTTCCACGCGGGAGCGCACGCTGTTCCACAACTGCGCCGCAGCGAGGCCGAGCGCGACGTAGGACAGGTACACGAGCGGAAGCGCATCACGCAACTGCAGCCAGCGGTTCGCGGCGAACAGTGCAAAAGGCACGAACAACGCCGCCGCGACGACGAGCAGCCTCGCACGCTCGTCGCCCTGGGCCGCACGCCACGATACCCATGCCCATGCGGCCACGATCGGAAAGTATGGCTGCACCTGCGGGGCGACCTGCAGGAGGTAGCGCGGGATTGACGTGAGGTAGTCATTCGGAGCCGGATAGCTGGAGAACACGGTCAGTCCGTACAGGAGGAATACGCCCCAGCCGGCGACAATCACGGTCGCTGCAGGCATCGCCCACGATACGGGCAGCGTCTTTCGTCGCAGGACAAAGGCAGCTCCAAGTGCAAGCGCCAGCGCCGCGATGGCTTCGATGGCGACTCGCTGCGGATCGCCGAGCAGAAACAGATCGCCGGTATGGCCATACACCCACACCCACCACGGCGCGATCGCCGCGACGAAGACAGCGGTGAATATTGCAGCTCCTCGCACACCGATACGGTCGCGTTGTGAGGGCAACGTTAGCACGACGACGACGGCGAGCGGTGCCCACTGGATCGCGGATTCTTTTACCAGGAAGGCGAGCCCAGCCGACAATCCCGCGGCGGCCCACCAATGCGCGCGACGCTTCTCGACGGCGGAATGGAGCGCGATCAAGCTCAGGAGCAAGAACGTGCACTGCATGGGATCGAGATAGAGCGTCGTGCCAAGTTCCGAGAGATATGCGGATGCTGCTGCCGCGAGGCCAGCAGCCCAGCCCGCAACTTGTCCGCCGAGCCGCCACGCCAGTGCCATCACGAGCACAGTGTTGATCGCGATAACTAGCTTCGCGACGCCATATGCAGCATCAGGACCGCCAAGCGCCACGGCTGGCGCCAGCAAGGCTGGGTACAGCGGCGCACGATGGACGATTGCCTCGCCCGAGGGATACGTCAGGCCGTGGCCCTCGGCGAGGTTGTACGCCTCGGCCAGATACAGCGATTCGTCGGATGTGAGATGCGACGGTGCGGCGAGGAACAGCGGGGCCAAAAGCGCTGCGACCGCGACGAGCGCGAGTGGCAAGGACATTGCGCGCCAGCGGACGCGCGGATGGCGCACAGCAACAGATGACGCGATTGCGCCGGTTCCCATCATGCGGCCATCATCCCGCGCGCCCGTACCCATCACCATCAGGCGAATCCCCAACCACACCACAAACGACCCTACGAGAGCGCCCCCCATCGCACCATGCGGCGAGACCTGCGCGTCAATCGGCGTCAGACTCGCGCGAAAATAGAGAAGGAGGCCCTGCGGCAGTGCAGGGCCTCCTTCAAACTCTTCGATTTTCGTTTGCGCGAGACTAGGACCTTCGGTCGCTGGCCTTGCTCGCCGCGAACATCAGTCCGCTACCAGCCATCAGGACAATTCCTGCCAGGCCAAGCAGCATCGTGTTCGTGCCGCTGTTCTCCGCCGGGCCGTAGCCCGCGTCGGGAAGGCCGCCAGGGCCCGTGCCAGCGCCCTGCTGGCCACCAGTCGGGTCGACCGTCGTGTCCGCGGGCGCCTCGATCGGAGCCTGCGGCGGCGCGGCCACCGGCGTGTTCTCTACCTCGTCCGTGCCCGCGCCTGAAGTCGTGGTCACTGCCATGCTGGCGAAGGTCAGGCCGGCCACGACGAGCGCCGCAGCAATGCCGAACATCGCTCCTTTTGTCTTGAACATCCAGTCCTCCTGTTAGCTTAGGCACGTCGAACGGCAACCCACCGAACCCGTAACCCCATTCTGGTCTCGTCTGATGTTCGGCCCACCTCGAACCCAACTTGAGGGGTTCAGACGCCTCGGTTTGTTAAACGTCTGTGATCCAGATTCATCGCCAGCGGTCGATTCTGGAAGCAGGGGTTCATACCCGGCTGTCTCAGGTCTCCCCCTACTGACTCATCGAGGTCACACCCTGAAACTGGGCCGAAGCCGCGAGAGACGCGGGCGCGAGAAGCAGAGATCCGGGCAAGACGCCCGGCCCGATTGCTGCCGGATCCGCTTCAGGGCGACCGGACCCCGGACTGGATTGCCGATGCACCTCGCACGTTCAAGCTGGATTCGGGCGCACGGCATGCGCGCCACCATCGCCATCGCCCTGCTCGGAGCGATGCTGTGGTTCGCGTCTCGCAGCCTCGTCGACGGCGCGGGATCCGTGGACACAGCAGCCCTCGTCGCCGATGCGGAGTGGTTTGCACTGGCAACCGGTCTATTCATGCTGGCGACCCTCTGCCTCGGCGCGGCCTGGATCGTGCTCATCGAAAGCGTAGCGGCGGCCGAGCCGCACCGCCGCGGTCGTCTGATGCTGGCGTTCTCTTACTCGTGGCTCGGCCGCTATGTGCCTGGCACCCTGCCGTTCTTCGCCGGCAAGGTGTACCTCGGTACACGCATCGGCTACGGCACGCGACCGCTTGTCGTGACGACTGCCGTCCAGAACGTACTTGAGATCCTGGTCTCTACGGTGGTCGGTGCAACGATGATCGTTGCCGCGCAGGGGCTGACGGCCGGCGGCGGGCGATACATCGTGCTGGCACTCCTGCCTTCGGTCGCGCTTGCTGCGTTGCACCCGTCCGTCCTCCGTCGCATCGTCGATGCATCGCTGCGCATTCTGCGACGTGAGCCGCTGCCCGATGGCGCACTACCACCTACGTGCGCGCTCATGGCCGCATCGTTCTTCGTCGCCACGAACCAGGCAATCAACGGCGTTGCGCTGTGGATCATCCTGCGCGCGGTAGGCGGCGCCTCCGTCGATGACATCTTCCTCGCGACAGGAGCGCTGTCGCTCGCGGGCGTCGCTGGAATCCTCGTCGTACTCGTGCCAGCGGGACTTGGCGTGCGAGACGGCGCGCTGACAGCGTTGTTGGCCTCGCGTTTTACGGTGGAAGTGGCCGCGCTGGCGGCCATCATGCTACGCCTGCTGATGGTGATCGCAGACCTGGCGCTATTCGTGCTCGCGTTCATCATCGATGTGGTCGCTGGAACACACGTCGCGTGGCACGCGGTACGCACCAAGGCAGCGCTGCAGACCGTCCCACCGTCACCAGCTAGCGCGCCACCCGTCACGGCCGTGACCGAACGGAGGTCCGCATGACGCGGACGAGGCTGACGACGTGGTTCGGAGCGTACGCCATCCTCATCGGAGTTGCGATCATCGCCGCTGTGTACGTGCTGCTTCGCGCAAACTTCACGGAGACGCCCGATGGCGATCCAGCGCTGCACCTCCGGCTTATCAAGGACATCGCCGCGAGTGGCTCCATACCGACTGAGCTGCCCCACACGCCGGCGCGCGTGGAGGAAGGCGGGGAGATCGTCGCGATGTTCCCTTATGCCTACCCACCCCTGTACCACGTGCTCGGAGCAGCCGCGTATACGATTGCGGGGCTGGCAGGCGTAATCGCCTTGAATGCGATTTCGGCAGGCGTCGTTGCTTGCTCAGTGTTCATGTTTACGAAACGCGGAACGCCAACGATTGTCGCCGCGGCTGCCTCGCTGGTGTTTCTGTCTTCGCCTGCGGTCTTAGGGCCCTACCGAAGCCCGTATATGGAACCGGTCATGCTGGCGTTCTTGTTCGCGGGCGCATGGATGGCCTATGTAGCATTCGACACGCGCCGTCCACGCTATGCGATCCTGAGCGGCCTCTTGTTGGGATTGGGGCTTGCAACGCGGCAGAACGCCCTCTTCGTCATCCTCGCGCTCAGCCTCGTGGTGGCGTTTGGGATCGCAGAGCGTGCCGCGTGGCGTCCACGCCTGATCCTCCATGAATGGCCGTGGACCACAACGCTCGTAGCGGGCCTCCTCGCGACCTCAGTCCCCGCACTGTTGTTTCTTGCCATGCGCACGGGGGCGATTGGCTACGCGGACAACTGGCTGCCAGGCATGAGCCCATCACTGGCTATCGATCCGACTGCAAATGCCTATATAGCCAGCATCACCAAGCCGGACGGATCGCCGACCGTCTGGCTAGACAAATACCGCACCGCGCTGGTGTACACCGAGAGCTGGACACCCGAGTGGATGTCCGCGCTCGTCATCGGTACATCGATGGTAGGCGTGGCGTACCTTCATGGCCGCGGAGGTGCGAGCCGCTTTTTCGCGCGCTGGATCGTGGCACAAGTCGCCATCGACGCGGCGATGCTCGTGTTCCTTCACGGGAATCCGCGGTACGTCATCACTTCGCAGATCCTCTTCCACACGGCGTTCGCATTCGGCCTGTACGCGATAGTCGCCGCTGGCGCCCGTTGGCTTCGGGAAGAACTCAACGCCTTGCGCATTGTTGGCGCCGCAACGGCGGCTGCGTTGATCGCCGCTGCACTCTACGGGCTCGCGCCTCACAGCTCACGTGAGGTGGATATGTACTTGCGTACGGGCGATCGCGATTTGCGGAACTTTCGAGGCGCCGAATACGCGGAGATGGGGGCGTGGGTTAACGCCAACACTCCCCCCGACACCATAATCCTTACACCGAGGACATACACGGCGCTGCTTACATGGGAACGCAATGTGGCGTGGGTGACGTTCTATGGGAATGCGTGGGTGGTCGACGCGATCACAACAGGCGAGCCGCGCCGCGCGAATGAGATTTTGAATGCATACGGGATCGATTACGTGCTGATCTCGGATCCACCCGGGGCTTACGTCGATGCGATGCCGAGAGATGGCATGCGGTCGTTTCTACAACTAAACACGCCGTCCGAATACTTCGAGCTGGTCCAAATGACGACAACCAATGAAAAGGTGGCGCTACGGGGTCGAGACATAGAACACGGCCTTCGCCTATACGAGGTGAAGACACTGGAGGAGGAGCCCAATGCGTCTCGCTAGTGCCGTTCGCGCGACAGACTTGAAGATCCTGTTCATTGCCCGCGCATATCCACCGACCCAGGGCGGGATGGAAAACCTTGCGTTGCAGCTCCACAATCACCTCGAGGAACGCGTCGAGATTGTTTCCCTCATCAACCATCGGGGAAAGAAGGCGCTGCCACTGTTTCTTCCGTATGCGGCGACAGCAGCAGTCCGTCAGGTGCGCTCCGGCGGCTTTACTAGCGTCCATCTTGCAGACGCGTTGCTCGCACCGGTCGGCGCGGCGATCAAAGCCGCAACCGGGATTCGAGTGACCGCGTCGGTGTGCGGTCTTGATGTCACGTACGAAAACGAAATCTATCAGCGGGTGATCACCAACGGCCTGCGCCGCATCGATTTGGCGATGCCGATCAGTGCAGCAACCGAGGCCGCGATGCACGAGCGGACTGGCCCCAATCCAATGTCAGAAGTGATCCCGTTGGGAATAAACCCGTTGCCTGAACCAACCACGGAGGCGCGACAACAGTTCAGCAAACTGGCCGCAGTGCGGGAAGGGGAGCGAGTGGTTCTGACCGTCGGTCGCCTGATCGAACGCAAGGGCGTCGCATGGTTTGTGGAGCATGTGCTACCACGCCTTCCCGAGGATGTCACGTACTGCATCATCGGTGTCGGAGCGATGAAGGGGGAAATCGAACGAGCCGCTGCAATCGCGGGTGTGCATGACCGCATTCGAATGTTGGGAAGCGTCACCGACTCGGTTCTGGCGGCGGCTTACGCCTCGTCTGATCTCTTCGTCATGCCAAACGTGCCTGTGACTGGCGATATGGAGGGCTTTGGCCTGGTCGCACTTGAGGCTTCCGCTTCCGGGCTTCCCGTCCTGGCTTCGAATCTCGACGGAATCCCCGAGGCGATCCATCACGGAGGGAACGGCGTGCTTGTTCCGCCGCTAGACGCGTCTGCGTGGGCCGCTGAGATTCGCGGTCTCCTCTCGTTGCCGCGACAGGCGATCGTGGACGCCGGGGCCCGCATGCGGTCGTACACGCTGGACAACTTCGGTTGGGGTCGCACGGCCGACCGCTATATCGAAGCGATTGCCGGAAATGTCGAGGAACGCACAGCAGCTCGAGCCGCATGACAAGTAAGCAGGAGAGATCGCAGGGTCGCACTATCCGGTGGCGGGTTGTGCGACCCTGCTCCAATCACTAATTCGACACGGTCACGGTGATGGTGACGATCGTGCTTTCGTTATTTGCCAGATCGACAGCCTGTGCCTTGAGGACGTAGACGCCGTTCGGCACGAGAGTTGTGTTCCACGAACGCTGGTACGGACTCGTAGAGTCGTAACCAAGGTACGTCGCGTCGACCCAGAACCGAATCTTCTGGATACCGCCGGCGTCGGATCCCGTTGCCGTTAACGCGACCGTGCCAGAGACGGTGGCGCCGTCAGCAGGGACAGTGATCGTCGCCGTCGGCGGCGTCACATCAGTTGACACGTTTGTCACTACAATCGTCCGGAACGTTGAGTTGTTCGCGTTGTCAATGGCTTCGATTTTCAACGTCACTGGCCCCGATACGGAGAGGGAAGAGTCCCACGTCCTGGAGTACGGCGCTGTTGCGTCGAAGCCGAGATAGGTCGAACCCGCCCAGAACCGCACCTTGTTGATGCCACCGGCGTCACTGGCCGTAGCGTTGACCGGCACCATGCCGGAGACGCTCGCACCAGCCACAGGCGAGGTAATGCTCGCCGTCGGTGGCGTTCCGTCCGCACCAGCCATCGTGACCGTGATGGTTCGGATGGTCGAGTTGTTCGAGTTGTCGATCGCTTCGATCTTGATTACGTGACTGCTGCCAGGTCCAGCACTACTCGCGTCCCAGGTCCTGGTGTACGGAGCGGCACTATCGAATCCCAGGTACGTCGAGTCCACCCAGAACCGAACCTTGTTCACGCCGCCGCCATCCGCAGCAAACGCGTTTATCACAACATTGCCGAGCGCGAGTACGGCGCCGTTCGTAGGCGCTGTGATGTTCGCGGAAGGATCAGTCGTGTCGGGCGTCGGCGTCGATGTTGGCGTGGCCGTGTTCGTGGGCGTTGCCGTGTTCGTCGGAGTGTTGGTTGGTGTGGCCGTCCCTGGGGTGGCGATCGCTGAGCCAACGTTGAGACGACCGTTGCCATAGAGGTTGTCGAAGCCGCCGGTACCAAGATCCGTGGCCGTCGTCAGCAGTTTCGAGCGGATCTGCGCCTTATCCGTCACCCCCGACGCGATGAGGAGCGCCGCAGCACCCGCGACATATGGCGTCGAGAACGACGTGCCGCTGCCCGTGCCGTAGCCACCTGCACCACCGTTGCACTGGCACAATGTGCCGAGCACGCTGCTACCGGGAGCGACGATGTCGATCTCCGGGCCGAAGTTGCTGAATGACGACCGCGAGCCACCTTGTTGCGTCGAGCCAACGGCAATCGCGTTGGAGTACGCAGCGGGGAACGACACAGGCCCGTTGTCATTGCCCGTCGCCGCGACAACGATCACGCCGGCAGCCCATGCGTTGTTCACCGACGTCTGCAAGCCTGCCGTGCCGCCCCCGCCGAGGCTCAGGTTGATAACGTCGGCGCCATTCGCGACCGCCCAGTCGATGCCTTGCGAGACGCCGAACGAACTTCCATAGCCCTCGTGGTCCAGCACCTTAACCGGCATGATCTTGCACGACCAGCAGACGCCCGCCATGCCTGTACCGTTGTTCGAATTCGCGGCGATGATGCCCGATACGAACGTGCCGTGGCTGTGGTCGTCGCGCGGCGAGTCGTTGGTCGCCGTGCCACCGGCCCCGGCGCTTGTGTACGGCACGCTCACGAGATTCATGTAGGAGGCGACGCGCGCCTGCCCGCCGGTGCCGGCAGTGTTGTAGGTCGCGCTGTTCAGCGTGAACTGCGTCGTGCTCGTGACAGTCACCGTCCACTCGCGGTTGATCGATGTTGACGCGGCAAGGTAGGTCACGTTCGCGCTGTTGCTGCGGATGCTGACCATATCGCCGGTTGCAAGCTGGTGGGCTGCGGATGTTGTGACAAGCACCGAACCGCTTGAATTGCTGACGGAGCTGATGTTCGTCGAGGGAACGAAGACCTCGCGCGAGCCGTTGTAGGCCGCGACGCTGTGGCCGGCGATCGTGATGAAGTCCCCCGAACGATACGGGTGCGCTGTCGTCGTCCGGATGCGTGCTGTACCAGACGCGTTCACGGACGTGTTCACGCCGATCTGGATGAAGTTCTTGCCCGCGTTCGCCCCGGAGGTCAGTTTGCCGATGAGGTCGCCTGGCGTGCCATCCACGCCCGTGTCCACCACCGCCACAATGACGTTCGCATTGCCCGTCGTCGTGTCCCACGCGGTGGGCGCGCCGATCTCGGTCAAGCTCCAGTTGTAGCTCGCGTTGTTGGCAAGCGGATCGTTGGGCATGAGGTCGGCCCGCATGACGGTATCCGCCTCGGCGAACGCTACGTCCGGGTTCGCTTTCAACTCACTGAGCGCATCCTGAAGTGACTGGCCGTCCGCAGGCTCGACAAGCACGAGGCCGGAACCGGCGCTGGTCGCCACGGCCGAACCATCTGCATCACTGATCGCCTGCGCCACTTCCGGAAGCGTCACGCCCGCGTCGAATTTCACGATCACATCGCCCGTGTATTCGACGGTCGGCGCCTGCGCTTGCGCGCGTTTGTCGGTCGGGTCGCTGCCAAAACCTGCTACGAGTGCCGCGCCGGCGATCGCGGCAAGCACAGTTATTCGGATTCGCATCGCACCCCCTCACCCGCAGCAGACTGCCCGGGCGCTTCAAACCCACATTCATCGCTTCTTCTCATAGTTTCGGCCCGTAAGGGGCGGCCCTTAAGCCTTGTCCCGAGATCGGCTGGCCGGACGCGGCCCCTCCCTGTCCGTTATGTCACTTAATTCTTGACAAGCGCTAGGCGTAACACTTTCGCAGGACATTAAGCTCAGGCGATGTGTAGGATTCGTCCCTGATGGCTGTATCAGGTTTGACAACAGAATCGGAAACCCGCCTCGAGCGGAAGCGTGCGCGCAACCGCGACGCCCTGCTCGCATCCGCGCGCGTCCTGTTCACCAGGGACGGGTTCGAGGAAACCACGATTGCGGCGATCGCAGAGGAAGCTGACCTCGGCTTCGGCACCTTCTATCGCTACTTCACAGATAAGGAAGCGGTTCTCGCGGCCATCCTCGCCGACGCCGGTCTCGAGATGGATGAGGTTGTGCTGGCGGGCGATGACGTTTCACGCCCCGCCGCAGAGTCGCTCACCAACCTCATTCATCGGTTCATCGAGGTCGGCAGTCAGAACCGCGACGTCTTCGCGCTGTGGTGGCAACTAACGATCAAGCGCGGCGAACGTCCGGAGGCGCCCGAAGGCCCTGAGTCATCACTACCTTTTAAACTCGGACAGGCGGTGCGCGGCATCATTTCCCGCGGGGTCGCGGCGGGCGAGTTCGATGAGACCGATCCGCTGTTCGCCTCGTACTTCATTACAAGCGGGCTGCTGTTCGTGCTCGGCCCTTACCGTCCCAGCGAACATGACGACGCAGCATTCGCAGCACACACGGCGGAGTTAGCGCTTCGCTCTTTGGGCGCGGCGATCCCACACACACCGGCGGTAGACGACAGCAGGAGGAGGGGCCGGTGAC
Source organism: Dehalococcoidia bacterium (assembly GCA_021731085.1). Classification (GTDB taxonomy): domain Bacteria; phylum Chloroflexota; class Dehalococcoidia; order DSTF01; family JACRBR01; genus JACRBR01. The sequence goes on along the minus strand of JAKFYB010000001.1, from coordinate 101,961 downwards.
GGCTATCAATTTCGACGACGGTTTGGAACTAGAGGAAAATCCCTGGCGCGGACGCATCGTGTCCGGACTCGTCCTGCTCGCGATCATCGCAGCGATGGCGGTCGGATACTGGTACTTCTTTGTTCGCGACGATAGCGTGTCCATCACGCGCGAGACGGAAGAGATTCCTGTCACACGCGCCACGATCAACCAGAGCCTCTCGATCACGGGCGCGGCCGACGCAGAACTCAACAGCAGCCTCGTATTCCAGTCGACCGGACGCGTCGCAACCGTCAACGTGAAGACCGGCGACATCGTGGCGGCCGACCAGGTGCTTGCGACCCTCGACTCCGAGGATCTCGGGAACGCTGTCGCGTCCGCCCAGGCGCAGGTTCGGGCGGCACAGCTAAAGCTCGCCGACCTCCTCGCCGGCGTCGACGCGGCAGAGTTCGCGCAGGCTGACCAGGCCGTCGCGCAGGCTTCCGCCGCGCTTACGAAGGCAGAAAACGACTATGACACGCTCGTTGAAGGTGGCACGGCAGCCGACCTCGCGGCTGCAGAGCAGGGCGTCAGCGCTGCCGAGGCGCAGCTCGCGAGCGCGCAGGCAACCCGCGAGATGCTCAGTGACACACCATCGGATGCAGACATCGCTGCCGCAGAAGCAGGCGTAGCATCGGCCGAAGCCGCGCTGAACTCCGCCGAGAACCTGGCTAGCAGCGCAGAAAATGGAGTGTCATCGGCCCAGGCCGCGCTCCACGGAAAGGAGACCGTGTACTGCAACGTCGATCCTTCTCCGTCATTCTGCGGCGCGCGCTCGGCGCCGATTTCCTCTGGCGACGCTTCAATCCTCAATGCCGCGCTAAGTGGCCCGAACCCGCTCGCTGCCGCAGACGTTCTCGGCGCGAATGGCGCCTACCTTACCGCCGAGAACAGCCAGGACTCGACCGACGCATCGGTCGAATCCGCCGAGGCCGCCCTCGATTCCGCCGAAGCGCGCCTCAGCGCCGCCGAGGATGGCCCGACGAGCAGCGACATCGCTGCGGCTGACGCAGCTGTGAAGGCCGCTCAGGCGGGAGTCACAGCTGCGAACGAACAACTCGCGTTCGCGCAGGCTGGCGGCACCGACGCGCAGAAGTCGAGCGCCGCCGCAGCGGTAATCAGCGCCGATGCCTCGCTCTCGGCAGCGCAGGCCGCGCGGGACAAGGCACTCGAAGGCGCCGACTCCAACGCGATCGAGCAAGCACAGGTAGCTGTACTTTCTGCGCGGCTTCAGGTCGAGGCGGCGGAGATTCGCCTCAAGAACTCGCGCATTGTTGCGCCATTCGCGGGCACGATCGGCGACGTGAACATCAAGCCCGGCGAGTTCTTCAGTGCGGCCGGCGTGGCGGAGGAAGGCGGTGCGATCATCCTGCTCACTCCCGACCGCCTGACGCTCACGATGTCGGTTGGCGAGACTGACTACCGAACGGTGAAGGTCGGACAGGCTGGCGGGGCGCTCTTTGACGGCATCCCGGGATCCATCTACCCCTTCACCATCACAGAGATCGGCCTGAGCCCGACGGCAACACAAGGCGTGGTGACATACGAAATGAAGGCCTCGCTGATTGTTCTCGGCGACGCTGCGAAGCCCGCGCCAGGCATGAACGCGCGTGGCCAGATCATCACATCATCGAAGCCTGATGTCCTCACCATCCCACCGCGCGCGATTCGCACGTCTGGAACGGAGCAGGTGGTCGACCGCAAGAACGCTGACGGCTCGGTCGAGCAAGTTGTCGTCACCACAGGGGCGAGCGATTCCGACAAGGTTGAAGTCCTCACGGGCCTCAACGAGGGCGACATCGTCCTCGTCGTGAGCATTTCGAGCGGGGCTGAAGAAGAAGAAGCGGAAGCGGAACCAACGCTCCCGGGCGGGATCAGGTAGCGATGATCAAGCTCCGCGGCGTGTCGAAGACGTACAAGATGGGATCCGAAGAGGTCCACGCTTTGCGTCGCGTCGATCTCGACATCAACGACGGCGAGTTTCTCGCGATCATGGGCCCTTCAGGATCCGGCAAGTCGACGCTGATGAACATCATCGGTTGCCTCGACCGCCCTAGCACAGGCGCGTACTCCCTCGATGGGCTCAACGTCAGCAAGATGGGCGACGCGGCGCTGGCAAAGGTGCGCAACCGCCGTCTCGGGTTCGTGTTCCAGTCGTTCAACCTGCTGCCGCGCACCAGCGCGATCGATCAGGTCGCACTGCCGCTCGCGTATCGCGGCGTCGGCAACCGCAAGGCACTGGCCAAGCAAGCGCTCCGCATGGTCGGCCTCGGCAGCCGCATGACGCACAAACCAACGCAGCTTTCTGGTGGTCAGCAGCAGCGTGTCGCGATCGCCCGGGCGATTGTCGGTAGGCCGACGATCATTCTCGCCGACGAACCGACCGGCGCGCTCGACAGCAAGACGAGCCACGACGTGATGGAATTGTTCCGCCAGCTCAACGAGGAGCGCGGCATCACGATCGCGTTCGTCACACATGAACCCGACGTAGCCGCCTGGACACGCCGCATCGTTTCGCTCCGCGACGGCGACATCGTCAGCGACACGCCGAACGTACCGGTCTATGAGCGCGAGCAGCATGCCGGCCCACCGACGGCAGTGGACACGGCCGTGCAGTCGATGATGTACAGCGAAGAAGCGGAGCAACCGCAATGAGCCTGATCGACGTCTTCCTGACAGCTCTCGCATCGATGCGAAGTAACATTCTCCGCACCCTGCTTACGATGCTCGGCATCATCATCGGCATCGCTGCCGTCATCACGGGCACTGCGGCAGGCGAAGGCGCAAAGCAGGGCGTTACGGATCGGATCGCGGGCCTCGGCAGCAACCTGATGTTTGTGCGGCCCTACTCCCCGGACGCAAACACGGCGGCGATTCCCGGTCTCGGACCAAGCCTCTTCTTCGAAGACTCGCAGAAAGTCGTGGATGCTGAACTGGCGTGCATTGACGCAATTGCCGCCCAGGCGACAATCGGCGCTCCCGAAGATTTCATCAAGGCGAGGGCCATCTACCGAGGGACAAACTTCGACACGCTCCTCGTCGGCACGGAGCCGACGTATCAGCAGGTGCGCAACTTTTATGTCGCAGATGGCCGCTTCATCACGTACGACGACGTCGACAAGAAGGCTCCCGTCGTCGTGCTCGGCAGTTCCGTAGCAGAGGAACTCTTCGGCTCCAAAGACCCTATCGGGGAAAACATTATCGTCTTCGCCGGCGTCGCGAACTTCGGCATCAGGCCGAGTTTCACTGTCATTGGTGTGATGGAGTCGCGCGGGAACGTTGATGAGGACAACCAGGTCTTCACGCCGCTGCCCTCGCTCCAGGCGCGCGCGCCCGCCAACTTCCGCAACTCTCGTGGATACTCAAACATTGGTCAGATCAACATCGCCGTCGCGGAACAGTGCGACGAGGACGCTGTGCGCGTCGATGTCGCGGCCATTCTCCGGCGCGCGCGTGAACTCCCTGAAGGTGAAGAAGACGACTTCAAGATCTATTCCCAGAGCGAAGTGCTGTCCACGGCAACCGCCGTCGAAGAGTCGTTCCAGATCCTGATCGCGTCGATCGCATTGATCGCGCTGCTTGTCGGCGGTATCGGCATCATGAATATCATGCTTGTTTCCGTGACAGAGCGTACGCGTGAGATCGGCATCCGGAAGGCCGTCGGCGCTCGCCGCAGCGATATCATGCTCCAATTCCTGCTCGAGGCGCTCGTCGTGACGTTTATTGGCGGTGTGCTCGGCGTATTGGTGGCGTACGGAGCGACGGAAATCGCAACGAAGTTCGAGATCGGCGGCGCCGATACGAAGTACGCGATCACACCTCAGTGGGTCATGCTCGGGCTCGCAGTTTCGGCGATCACGGGTATCATCGCCGGCGTCTATCCGGCCTGGCGCGCGTCACGCCTCGATCCGATCGAAGCCTTGCGTCATGAGTAACCCAAGCGCAAAGAGCAAGAGCTCAACAGCAAAGGACAGCGACGAACAGAAGAGGAGCCGCACGATGCGGCTCCTCTTCTGTTCACTATGCTTGACTGCTTGCTCTAGAGTCCGCCGATTGCCCGCACTGCCGCGACAGCGACATCGACGAGCGGCTTCGGCACCGACCACGATTCGTACTCCCACCCTCGGAAGGTCCGGAAGGCCTCCAGGTCGATGGTGTACGTGTTGCGGCGGCCTTCCTTGTGCCGGGTGATGATCCCCTCCGCCTCCAACGCGTGCAGGATCGACACGGCAGCTCGTTCGGTGATGTTGATACGGGCGGCGAGGTCGCGGACGGTCGATGTGCTTTCGCGAGCGATCGCGGCCAGCATCTGCATATGGTTCGTGAAGAACTCGAACTCGAGCTCGCGCGGGCGCTTGTCGTGCGCCGTCGGTTCGTGATCGCGAGCCGCAGCACGGGCTTCCGGTGAGATGGAGATCAGTGCACCCACGACGGCGTACATCGCAGGGTCAAGCTCCGTGCCCGTCGCGAGCCCGAGCAGTCGGCCATAGTTGACGGCATAGGTGTTGCGACGCCCCGTGCGGTGCCGCTCGACAAGCCCTTCGTCATCGAGGTCGCGGAGGATGGCCAACGTCGCCCGCTCCGTCAGGCCGACCCCCTGCGAGATCACGCGCACGGTTGACTCCGGGTGCTGCGTCGTGAAAATGAGGATGACGGGATGATTCGTGAGAAACGTCCACGTCGGCCGGGGTGGGGGACCCTGCTGGATGTCGAAGGGAAGCGTTGTTGCGGAGACCATGAATGGCCTTTCAGGAAACTCTTAACCTGTTATTGGTTACCTGTTACCCGTTACTTGTTACCCATAACGTGTTATCCGATTCACCCTTCACGCATCATGGATCATCCCGGAAAAGTTGACAACCCCCCAAAACTGCCGATGTCAGCTTCGCGATGCAATTGAAATCCCCCGGCCCACAACGAGGACCGACAACCGACCACGCAGGTTCGGACGGCACCTAACAACCACCGATCTACAATGAAGGCGATCCCACCTCAAAGGAGCGCCTCATGCCCACCACACTTGACAGCTTCGGCGCTCGTGCCGCCCTCAACGTCGGCGGGCGCGAGGTACACCTGTACCGGCTGGATGCGCTTCCGAAGGCCGGCGCTACCGACCCGTCCCCCCTCCCCTTCTCGCTCAAGATCCTCCTCGAAAACCTGATCCGGAACGAGGACGGGCGATCCGTCACCAAGGACGACATCGCCGCTCTCGCCGCCTGGAACCCGGCCTCGCCTGCCGACCGCGAGCTGCAGTTCCGCCCGGCCCGCGTCCTGATGCAGGACTTCACCGGCGTCCCTTGCGTGGTCGATCTGGCCGCCATGCGCGACGCCATCAAGGACCTCGGCGGCGACCCGCGGCGCATCAACCCGCTCCAACAGTCCGACCTCGTCATCGACCACTCGGTGCAGGTCGACCAGTACGGCACGGACGCCGCCTTCTTCTTTAATACGCAGAAGGAGATGCAGCGCAACGTCGAGCGCTATCAGTTCCTGCGCTGGGGTCAGGAATCCTTCAACAACTTCAACGTCGTCCCGCCAGGAACCGGCATCGTCCACCAGGTGAACCTCGAATATTTGGCGTCCGTCGCGTTCGAGCGCGCTGAAGATGGCGGCGTGGTCGTCTATCCGGACAGCGTCGTTGGCACGGACTCGCACACGACGATGGTCAACGGGCTCGGCGTCTTTGGCTGGGGCGTCGGCGGCATCGAGGCGGAGGCGGCGATGCTCGGCCAGCCGATGCCGATGCTCACGCCGGAGGTCATCGGCTTCAAACTCACTGGCTCGCTGCCGGAAGGAGCGACGGCGACCGACCTCGTACTGATGGTCACGGAGATGCTGCGCGCAAAGGGCGTCGTTGGCAAGTTCGTCGAATTCTACGGCGCGGGGCTCTCGTCGCTGTCGCTGCCCGACCGCGCGACGATCGCCAACATGGCGCCGGAGTACGGTGCGACGATGGGCTTCTTCCCTGTCGATGCCGAGACGCTGGCGTACATGCGCTTCACCGGCCGTCCGTCCGCCGTCGTCGATCTTGTCGAGGCGTACGCGAAGGCGCAGGGCATCTTCCGCACCGACGACACGCCGGAGCCCTTGTTCACCGACACGATGGCGCTCGATCTCGCCGAAGTCGTGCCGAGCATCGCCGGGCCGAAACGGCCGCAGGACCGCATACCGCTGTCGAACGCGAAGCGCGCCTGGCGCTCGTCGTGCGTGAGCATGCTCGAGGTGGGCATCGCGAACGGGCCGACCGAAGAGAAGATCCAGCGCTGGCTCGGCGAGGGCGGGAGCGCCGACAAGCCCGCGCAAGAGATAGCCACGCCGGAGGCTGAGGCCGACCCATGGGAGTCGGTGACGATCGAGGATAAGGAGAAGGGCGAGACGTACTACGTGAAGCACGGCTCCGTCGTCATCGCCGCGATCACGTCTTGCACGAACACGTCGAACCCTGCTGTGATGCTCACCGCCGGGCTGGTCGCGAAGAAGGCCGTCGAGCGCGGGCTCATGACCAAGCCGTGGGTGAAGACGTCGCTCGCTCCCGGATCGCAGGTGGTCACGGAGTACTACAACCAGGCTGGCCTCACGCAGTACCTCGACGCGCTCGGCTTCAACCTCGTCGGATACGGCTGCACGACGTGCATCGGCAACAGCGGGCCGTTGCCGGAGCTGATTTCGGACGCGATCCGCGTTGGGTCGCTCGTGGTGTGCTCGGTGCTGTCTGGCAACCGAAACTTCGAGGGCCGCGTCCAGCAGGAGGTGCGCGCGAACTATCTCGCGTCGCCGCCGCTCGTCGTCGCGTACGCGCTCGCCGGCAAGATGGATATCGATCTCGCGAACGAACCGCTGGGCAACGACACGAACGGCAACCCGGTGTATCTGCGCGACATCTGGCCGACGCAGCAGGAGATCAGCGATACCGTGCGATCGTCGGTGCTGCCCGAGCAGTTCCGCACGAAGTACGCGCACGTCTTCGAGGGCGCGGACGATTGGCGGGCGCTCGACGTGCCGCAGGGCGAGCAGTTCGCCTGGGACGACCAGAGCACGTACATCCGCAAGCCGCCGTACTTCGACGGCATGACGATGGATCCGACGCCGCTGACCGACATCAAGGGCGCGCGCGTGCTCGCGATGGTCGGTGACAGCGTGACGACGGACCACATCTCGCCGGCCGGCAGCATCGCGAAGACGTCGCCCGCCGCGAAGTACCTGCAGCAGCATGAGGTCGCGCCCGAGGACTTCAACTCCTACGGCAGCCGGCGCGGTAACCACGAGGTGATGGTGCGCGGCACGTTCGCGAACATCCGTCTGCGCAACCAACTCGCACCCGGCACTGAGGGCGGGTTCACGCGCCACATGCCGTCGGGCGACGACATGACGATCTTCGAAGCGTCCGAGCGCTACATCGCCGAGGGCGTGCCGCTGCTCGTGATCGCCGGTGCGGAGTACGGGACGGGGTCGTCGCGCGACTGGGCGGCAAAGGGGACGGCGCTGCTCGGCGTGCGGGCTGTGATCGCGAAGAGCTACGAGCGCATTCATCGCAGCAACCTCGTCGGGATGGGCGTGCTGCCGCTGCAGTTCGAGGATGGCGAAGATCGCGAGACGCTCGGCCTGACGGGCGAGGAGTCGTTCGACATCGAAGGCATCGCCGCCATCACACCGGCCCAGCGGCTCACCGTGAAGGCGACGGCCGCTGATGGCAGCACCAAGACGTTCACGACGCGCTGCCGTATCGACACGCCGGTGGAGCTGGACTACTACCACCACGGTGGCATTCTGCCGTTCGTGCTGCGACAGCTCGTGAAGTAGGGGCGAAGGCTGCTGCGTCCGCCCGCCTAGATTCGGGTCTCGCTCAGAAAAAGTGCGCGAGAAAAAAGTTTCCGAATAATAAGTCGTCAAGTGATCAATTGCTTCGCGTTCGGCGCGACGGGCGAGGGCGCCCGTCCTCCTGGCACGTTCGTCGGGCGCTCGGTTCTGGCGGAAGCTGATGCGGGTCATGGGGCGAGCTTAGGCTTGTCGGGAACCGAGCTCCAAGTGCGCGATGGCACTCTGGCGAGAAAGACCGCCAATTGGATGAAGCATGACCCCATCACAAGTGACCGACCTACTAGAACTCGAAGTCCTAGATGACTACTACGGCCTCTGGGAAATCCTTTGGGCAATGCAGGCGGAATTTCCCAACCACGATGAAGCTGTGCGCCGAGACGCTGCTCAAGCCGGACTGGCCGCGCTCGTGCGGAAGGGCAACATTATGGTCTATAGAGGTTTGTCGTTCACGGGCGAGGAACAGCTGGTTCCCGATCCGGAAATCGAGAGCGCCTTGGCCGACGAGTGGTGGGCGTTTCGTGGAGCGGAATGGCACACCCGCGTCACTCTGTCGGAAGGCAGAAAGCGGGAGGTGCTCTACAGAGCCGGCGCCCCGCCGCCCGCGCAATGATGGCACTTCCGAAAGATCGCGGCTACTCGTCTGGTGTAAAGGTGATGGCAATCTCGGGGCCGCCTTCCAGCCCTTCGTGGCTCATCTCGACGATGCCGCTCACGGAGAGTCCCGGCGTCTCACCGCCCGCGATCACGTATAGCCAGACGCCTTCCGACACGGCTGCGGCCGCGAGCCCATGCCTCGAGGTCAGGAGTGGATCCTCGACATTCCAAGAATTGCCAATGGTCTCTCCATCCAAATTGAACCCGGGCGAATAGACCTCGTGCTCTTGGAACGTGCGGCTGCCGTCACCGAATGATTCACCACCAACGACGTGAATCTTGTTGTTGATGACTGCGGCCGCTAGACCGCCGCGCGCCGTAGGCATCGGTTCTCGCTCGCGCCACTCGTCAGTGTCAGGGTCATACTCTTCGACGGTTGCGACGTTGCCGCGATCGGACCAGCGCCCTCCGATCGCATACACCTTCCCGCGAACGACCGTAGCCGCGAGATGCTCGCGCGGTTCGGCGATCGATGCGATGCGGCGCCATTCATCCGACGCTACGTCGTACGCGAGCGCGACCTCTGGGTCCGGGCCGACGCCGCCTACGACGTAAATGGTTGAGCCGTCGCTGGCGGCGGCGCCGGCTGCGCGCGGGAAGGGCATGCTGGTGACCGACCTCCAGCGTTCAGCCGCCGGATCGTACTCGTACACGGCGTCGGAGGCTTGTTCGCCGAAGACGCGCCAGCCGCCCATGACGTAGAGCTTGCCGTTCGCCGACGCGGCCATCGCGTGATCGAGGCGTTCGGGCATGGGTTCGATGCTCGACCAGGTGTCGGTCTCGGTGTCGTAGACCTCGACGGTGCTGGAGTTCTGGCCGTTTTCGGTGAAGCCTCCGACTACGTAGATCTTGCGGTCGATGACGGCAGCCGCGACTTCGGCGCGGGGGGTTGGCATATCGGACCCGGTTGACCAGCCGGTTGCAGGCTCGATCGGCAGGTTGCCGATGTCGCCGATGGGTGGCGTGAGCGCTTGAAGACGCGCAGTAGCGGTCTGCACAAGTCCTGCGCTAGGCGGCTGAGCCGGAACCTCATCGTCGTCATCACACGAAATCACGAGGGCGGCGACAGTAACCAGCGTAAGAACGAACGCGGCTCGGAGCATGCGTTCATTCTACGACGCGCGGTTGCCGTTCGTGGCAAGATTCTTCGCTTCGCTCAGAATGACGGGGCCGACGCTCGCTGTTCGAGAACCGTGCTTCGGCTCTGGGCGGTGACCGCGGCGGAGCTGAAGCTCCGCTGGTACTGGTGGCGACCGCTATGGGTGCGGCGCTGTCGCATTGGACACGCTCGACCAACGACGAGGGCGCGGCAAGCAGCGCCCCTGCGCGGGGGTTGTGGGCGCTGTCGCGTCTGGCTGCGGTGTTGTTCGGGGAAGATTCTTCGCTTCGCTCAGAATGACGGGACTTCCGCGCTCGGAATGACATTACGCCACCCTCTATCTGTTCCATCTGGTTCATCTGTGGATAATTCAAGCCACCTACGACCGATGACTGACGACTGGAGACCACGATGCGCGTTTCTATTGGGATGGGGATGACGGGGACGGATAACTGGGAGGATGCGGCGACGTATGTTGCTGAGGCGGAGAAGTTGGGGGCGGAGTTTGTTTGGACAGCGGAGTCGTGGGGGCACGATGCGGTGACGCCGCTGGGGTTCCTGGCGGGGAAGACGAAGACGATCAAGCTCGGCGCGGGGATCATGCAGGCGGTTGGGCGGACGCCGGCGAACACGGCGATGACGGCGATGACGCTGCAGTCGATCTCGGGCGGACGCTTCATCATGGGGCTCGGCGCGAGCGGACCGCAGGTCGTCGAGGGGTGGCACGGCGTGCCGTACTCGAAGCCCATCCAGCGCATCCGCGAGGTGATCGAGATCGTGAAGATGATCTCGCGCGGCGACAAGCTGCAGTACGACGGCCAGATCTTTCACCTGCCGCTGCCGGGCGGGCAGGGCAAATCGATCAAGTCGGGCGCGCCGCCGTCGCCGGATATCCCGGTGTACCTCGCGACGCTCTCGCCGGTGTCGCTCGCACTGACGGGCGAGGTCGCCGACGGCTGGCTCGGCACGTCGTTCATCCCGGAGCAGGCGGAGGAGGTGTTCTTCCAGCACATCCGCAAGGGCGCGGAGAAGGCGGGGCGCTCGATGTCGGAGATCGACCTGCAGGCGGGCGGCGTCGTCGCGTTCGGCGATGACGTCGAGAAGATGCTGCCGCGCCGCAAGCCGGGGCTGGCGTTTACGCTCGGCGCGATGGGTTCGAAGGAGAAGAATTTCTACAACGCGGCTTTCCAGCGCGCGGGCTACGAAGAGGAGGCGCGCGCGATCCAGCTCAAGTGGCTCGAAGGCGACCGCACCACGGCGGCGTCGATGGTGCCGGACGAGATGGTGCTGAAGACGAACATGCTCGGCACGGACGACATGGTGCGGGCGCGGATGCATGCGTACAAGGACGCGGGCGTGACGACGCTGCGGGTGGATCCAGAGGGGCGCACGCTGGCGGAGCGGCTGGAGACGTTGGGCCGCGCGATCAATATCGCGAAGGATGTTTGACAAGCCAGCACGCAGCAGGCTTGGAGCCTACTTGCGCCTACGGACCTTCGACCTTTCGCGAACCAGGAACGATGCACCGAAAATCGCGGGCTTTACCTCGCTGCCCCAAAATCCGTTGACTTGGACATCTTGGAATTGGAATCGCCCGTCTCGCAGTTCAAGCGGTTCTGCCAACTCGCGACCCTTCATTGTGGATGTCAGTGCCCAGAAGTAGGGATACCACAAGTCCCAAACCCAGTAGCACCACTCTACGTACGTGAGTGACTTCTTCGGCAGGCACTGCTTTAGGGGCGTGCGGTCAGCTCCCCACTGCGTTCCAAGCCCAATGCTCGAGTGAAATGCTTGAGCCTCTAGCCAAGCGTTTGCGGCGGTCAGGACACTGATGGATCGCTTGTTCGCGACGGCGTCGAATCCAGTCCTACATACGATACTTTGCTGGGGCAGGGGCAGAAACATTTCCTCGATTCCAGCTCTGGACGAGCCATCGAGCATTTCTCCACAATAGCGACACTTTATTGCCTGGGCCTTGATCTCCTCGCTGCAGTATGGACACACCTTTGTCGCGCGAGAACTCCGGTTGCGATCCTTGTGAGTGACCTGCGCGTCCTTCGCGAGCCAACGCGCGTAGACACCTTCCAATCGCTTGATGTGATTCGCTGTTCCATCAGAGAGACCATTCGGCCACTGAGAGTCGCGAAACTTTTCAAATAGACCGGCGGTCGTGACCAGATTGAGAACCTTGGCGCGCTTCAGTTGCGCGACCGAAGTCGCACCGAATCGCTCGTTACTCGACCGAATCGCGTCCGCTTCTTTCGCTCGGCCGGCGGCCTTCAAGAATACATATGCTTGAGCCAGATTGACTTGTTCCATTTACAACAATCCCGACACGCGATTGGCCACGACTACATTCCCATCGCCTTCATGCGCTCGACGGCCTCCCCGTACTCCTCGACCATGTCGAAGATGACGTCGCGGACGGGGCGGACGCTGTTCATCATGCCGGCGATCTGGCCGATGGGCGTGCCGGCGAGCTGGGCGCCGGGCGAGTCGGGGTCGTTCTCGGCGGCGCGATAGATGCGTGAGATCGCTTCGGCCGTCGCCATGAACTGCAGCGGCATCGGCAGTGTGCCGGGCGACTCCGGCGACTCCCAGGCGTCGGTCCAGCCGGTGCGGAGCTGGCGCGCGGGCTTGCCGGTCATCGCGCGGGAACGCACGGTGTCGCGCGAGGTCGCATGCATCACCTTCTGCACGACGGCGGGCTGCAGGTCGGACTCCTTCGTCGTCAGCCAGACACTGCCGGTCCAGACGCCCTGCGCGCCGAGAGCGAGGGCGGCCGCTATTTGGCGGCCGCTGCCGATGCCGCCGGCCGCTAGCACCGGCGCGGGCGCGACGGCGTCGACGCACTGCGGCGTCAGGACCATCGTCGAGATCTCGCCGGTGTGGCCGCCGGCTTCCGTGCCCGACGCGACGATGATGTCGACGCCGGCCTCACGTTGCTTGATCGCGTGCTCGGGCGAGCCGACGAGCGCGGCGACCGGCACGCCGGCCTTGTGCGCGCGCTCGACGACGTCGGGCGGCGGCGGGCCGAGCGCGTTCACGAGCAGCTTGATGTCGTGCTTGAGGGCGACGTCGACGTGCGATTGTCCGCCGGCCGGCACCCAGCCGAGCAGCGATTCGGTGCCCTGCATGCCTTCGGGGAGCGGCGGCACCTGGTGCTTCGTGAGCGTGTCCTCGATGAAGTCGCGGTGGCGCTGCGAGATCATCGCCTCGAGCTGCTCCTTCGTCGCCGTCGCCGCACCCTCCGCGAGCGACGCCGGCATGACGATGTCGACGCCGTAGGGCTTGCCGTCGATGTGCTCGTCGATCCACGCCAGCTCAATCTGGAGCTGCTCGGCGGAGAAGGCGAGCGCGCCGAGCACGCCAAAGCCGCCGGCCTTCGAGACGGCGGCGACGACGTCGCGGCAGTGTGAGAAGGCGAAGATGGGGAATTCGATGCCGAATTGTTCGCAGAGTTGGGTTTTCATGTCAGTCCTCTTTGCTGCTCATTCTTTGTCCGCAAGCCAAGGGAGCAGGCGGAAGTTGGCTTCATCAATTGGGCCCATTTGGAGACCGATTCTTCGCATCGCGGTTCGATCGTCATTCGTCAAGGTCTTGTCGGGGAGTACGACGTCGCAGAGTATGTCGAATGCGAGACCGAATTCTCGATGTTCCACGTAATGCTCCACCATTTCGCGTTCCTCCGACGAGATAGTGAACGAGAACCCTGCCAACAACTCTTCGAACGCCCCCGTGAGCTGAGTCTGCTTCGTTCGAAATGCTTCTCGCTGTTGTTCGTCCATACCGTTCTCAATAACTTCGCGGCAACCCCAGCTCTTGCTCGGCGACGTAGTTCAGGATCATTTCACGGTTGAGGGGCGCTGTTTTGAGGACGCGGGCGCCGTTCCAGAGCTGGGCGAGGCCGGTTTCCTCGGCGAAGCCTATGCCGCCGTGCGTTTCGAGCGATGCGTCGACGGCTTTGAGGGCGACGTCGCTGGCGAGGAGCTTCGCCATGTTGCTGTACGAGCCGACGACGCCGGGCTCCATGCCCTGGTCGAAGGCCCACGCCGCGCGGTACGTCATGAGCTTCGCTGCTTCGAGCTGGATCTTCGCTTCGGCGAGCGGGTGCTGCACACCCTGATAGGCGCCGATGGGCGTCTCGCGGAAGACCTTGCGCTCCTTCGCGTACGACACTGCCATGTTGATCGCCTGTTCCGCCATGCCGCAGCAGATCGCGCCGACGAGGATGCGCTCCGGGTTCAGCGAGTTGAACATCGCCATCGCGCCCTGGTCTTCGACGCCGACGAGATTTTCGGCCGGGATCTCGACGTCCTCAAAGAAGAGCTGCCACTGGTACACGCCCTCCGTCGCGACGGTCGGGATCGGCGTCTTTGTGATGCCCTTGGTCTTCGGGTCGACGAGGAACAGGGACAATCCGAACGCCTTCGGCAGCCCCTTCGCGTCGATCTGCTCGCGGGTGGTCGTGCGGGCGACGACGAGCATGTAGTCCGCGACCTCGACGCCGGTGATGAAGATCTTCTGGCCGTTCATCACGTACCGGTCGCCCTCGCGCCTGGCGACGGTCTGCATGCGGAAGCTGTTGCTGCCGGCGTCAGGCTCGGTGATCGCGAACACGAGGATCGTCTTGCCCGCGATGACGCTCGGGATGATCTCGCGCTTGTGCTGTTCGGTGCCGTTCTTGAGGATGCAGGCTGTGTCCATGCAGGTCACGAGCATGAGGGACGGCGAGAAGCCCATCGTGCAGATGTCCTCGAACCCAAGCGTGAGCGCGAGCAGGCCGCTGTTATTGCCACCGTATTCCTCGGGCACCAGCGCGCCGAGCAGGCCGATGTCGGCGAACTCCTGCCACAACTCGTAGTTGAACTTGTGGTCGCGATGCGTCATCTCGCGCCACGCCTTCTTCTGGTGTTCGTGCCGCGAGAGCATCTGGCGGACGGCGCCGCGCAGCAGTTGGTGTTCTTCGGAGATCTGGAATTCCATGCCGATGGTCCTTGGTGTTGCTTTTGTGATTAGGGCGCGAAACTCGACCTGCCCTGGACGCCCCAGTGGCCGTCCTGCTTGTTGACGATGTAGATGCTGTCGTACTCGCCGATGGTGCTGCCGTCCTCGCGATAGCGGCCGAAGCGGGTGTCGAAGTGAACCTTCGGTTCTTCGCCGTCGCCGCTGCTGTGGAGGATGTTGCGGCGCAGCCACTGGCTGTGGTGCCAGCCGGTCGCCACCATGCGCTCGAACAGATCGTCGGGGTGCGCCTCTGGTCCTTCGAGAATGCGGATCTTGCCGCTCGCGATGCGGACGGAGGGATAGTTGAACGTCGCCCGGAACGCCTGCACATCGCGTGCGTTCCACGCGCCCATGAAGGAGTCGAGGCATCGAAGTGCGTCTACTTCGTTGTTGTTCATCGGTTCGGAGGTCCTTGAACTAGTTGCCGAAGAAGGTCAGCGGTTTTTTGGTATCACGTGAAACTCAGTCACCATGTCCAAGAAGACGACGTCTCGCCCGCCTTCATATATCTCATTGTTTCGGTATATGTATTGGCGGGTGCTTCGAGCTCTGTCTGCATTCGTGTGCCTGCGAGCCGTGATAATTTCCTCCGCCCAATACTCACGAACCACATCCGCGTCCTCGGCACGATGTTCCCACCTGCTCTCTCCACCACCCACCAGCTTGAAAATAACGATGAACTCAATCATTGGCCGCCTCCGTCAAAGTCCCGTGAATCTAGGTGTGCGCTTTTCCTTGAAGGCCTTCGGGCCTTCGCGGGCGTCCTTCGTCGCGTAGACCTGCTGGCCGATCTTGAAGTCGAGTTCGAGCGCGTCCGGTTCGGGGAGGCACTCTGTTGCGACGATGGCCTCCTTGATCTTCTGGATGGCGACGGGGCCGTTCGCGGCCACCTTCGCGGCGAGTTCGCGCGCGACGGTCAGCGCCTGGCCCTTCGACACGATGCGGCCGATCAGACCGAACGCGAGCGCTTCCTCGGCCGGGTACATGTCGGCGGTGAGCAGCATCTCCATCGCCTTTGTGAACGGGATCTGGCGGCGGAGACGGATGACGCTGCCGCCCTGCGGATACAGCGACCACTTCGCCTCCGTCAGCCCGAAGACACTGCCCTCGCCCGCGACGCGAATGTCGGTGCCCTGCAGGATCTCGGTGCCGCCTGCGACGCAGTAGCCCTCGACGGCGGCGATTAACGGCTTCTTCAGCGTTCGATTGCGAAGGAGTCCGTTGAAGATGATCGAATAGTCGTTGCGGATGCGCTCCTCGAACTCGTCCTCCGGTGGCAGGCCCGCGAGCGAGCGCGACACGAGCTTGTCGAGATCAGCGCCGGAGCAGAAGTCCTCGCCGGTGCCGGTGAGGATGGCGCAGCGGACGTTGTTGTCGGCATCGATCTCGTCGAAGGCGTCGGAGAGGCGGCAGAGCATCTCCATATTGAGGGCGTTCTTCACTTCGGGGCGGTTCATGGTGAGGGTGGTGATGTGGCCCTCGCGTTTGATCAGCAGTGCTGGTTCAGTCATTGGTTCCTCACTTCAAATTTCACTTCCCGCCTCCAACAGCCACATCTTTCGCCCATTTGTAGTCCGCCTTTCCCGCGGGCGAGCGTTGCATCGCGTCGACCACATGCAGTTCGCGGGGGAGTTTGTAGCGGGCGATACGCGTCGCGCAGTGTTCGGTCAGCAACTCCAGCGTGAGGGAAGCGTTCGGTTGGGGCTGGACGACGGCGGCTACGCGCTGACCCCAACGTTCGTCGGGGACGCCGACGACTACGGCGTCGTATACGTCGGGATGGGAGCGGAGTGCTAGCTCGACCTCCTCTGGAAAGATCTTTTCGCCGCCGCTGTTGATGCAGAGCGAGCCGCGGCCGTGCACGACGATCGTGCCGTCGGCTTCGACCGAGGCCATGTCGCCGCCCATCACCCATCGCACGCCGTCCGGGTCCGTAACGAACGTCTTCGCCGTCTTCTCCGGATCTTTCCAGTAACCGAGCGGCAGATGTCCGCAACGCGCGAGCATACCCATCTGGTCGGAGCCCGGCGCGATACGGCGCAGGTCCTCATCGAGGACGGCGGTGAACGCGTCGATCGAGAAGCGCAGCTTACCGTCGGCGTTCTTGCCGAGGTTCATGCCCTGGTGTCCGGCCTCGGACATGCCGAAGGCGTCGATGATCAGCATCGCCGCCTTCTTTTCGCGCAGGCGGTCCTTCACGTCTTCCGAGAACAGCGCGCCGGCCGATGACAGAGCGACCATCGATGATGTGTCATACGCGCTGGCGTCGGGCTTGCCGTCTTCGAGCGCCTGCGCCATCGGGCGCGCCATCGCGTCGCCGACGATCGATAGCACGCTGACACGCTCGCGTTCGACCAAGGACCAGATCTCGTGTGCGTCGAGTTTGCGCGATTGGGTGAGGACGACCTTGCAGCCGCCGTGCAGTCCGATCAACGACGCCCAGTGGCCGTTTCCGTGCATGAGCGGCGCGACCGGGAGCGTCACGGTCGGGTTCTCGTTCGCCGCGGCGTTCGGGCCTAGCTGACCTGGCTCGGTGATGTCGGGGCCGCCGGGGTTGCCGCCCTGGAGACCGGCGAAGAACACGTCGTTGTGCCGCCACATGACGCCCTTCGGCATGCCCGTGGTGCCGCCTGTGTATAGAAGGTATACGTCCTCGCCGGAGCGTTCGCCGAAGTCTCGGGCTGGCGATTGGTCGCGGATCGCCGCTTCGTACTCGACCGGCGTTGGGCCGACACGTAGGTCGGCCCCTACACCGTCTTCTACGTATATGAGGGTCTTCATGGCTGGCAGCGCTGGCGCGACGGCTGCGACGCGCGGGGCGAACTCGCGTTGGAAGATCATCGCGACAAGATCGGCATCGTCGCAGAGGTAGCGGAGTTCTTCTTCGACGTAGCGAAAGTTGATGTTCACCGGCGACGCGCCGAGCTTGAACGCGGCCAGCGCTCCCTCGAGGTATTCGTTGCAGTTGTAGAGATAGAGGCCGACGCGGTCGCCCTTACCAACGCCCTGCGAACGGAGGTAGTGGGCGAGTTTCGTCGCGCGCTGGTCGAACTCGCGGAACGTGATGCGGCGGTCACCGTACACGATCGCCTCGCGGTCGGGCACGTTGTCGGCGACGTTTTCGAAGAGGTCGGCAAGCTGGAATTGCATCTTGAACACCAGGTTCTTAATTCTTGGCTCTAGATTCGCGTCACGGCTTTTCGCTGCCGACGATCCACATCGAGAAGAACTGCGAGCCGCCGCCGTACGCGTGGCCCATCGCCTTACGCACGCCGTCGAGCTGGTGCTCGCCCGCCGTGCCTCGCACCTGCATGGCGGCCTCGGCGTAGCGGATCATGCCGGACGCGCCGATCGGGTTTGACGATAGTACACCGCCGGACATGTTCACCGGGAAGTCGCCGTCCATTCCCGTCGCGCCCTCCTGCACCATCTTCCAGCCCTCGCCCAGCGGCGCGATGCCCAGGTTCTCCATCCACATCGCCTCGAACCAAGAGAAGGGCACGTAGATCTCAGCGCAGTCGATCTCCTTGCGCGGGTTCGTGATGCCCGCGGCCTTGTATACATCGCGTGCGCAGTCCTGGCCTGCCTGCGGGTTCACCTGGTCGCGGCCGGCAAACATCGTTGGCTCCGAACGCATCGCAGTGCCATGTACCCACGCCGGTTTGCCGGGCGCTTTCGCTGCTGCGGACTCGCTCGCTAGCACCATCGCGCAGGCGCCGTCCGACGACGGGCACGTCTCGGCGTACCGAATCGGATCCCACAGCATCGGCGACGCGGCGACCTGTTCGAGCGTGATGTCCGGTTGGTGGAGATGCGCATACGGATTCTTCAGCGCATTCAGGCGATCTTTCACGACCGTGCGCATGCCCGTATCCGCAGGCGCGCCCGAGCGCCGCATGTACGCCCGGATGTAGGGCGCGAAGTAGCCACCTGCACCACCGACTGTTGATGGCTGGAAGGGCGGTCGTACGGTCAGCGCCCACATCGCGTCGGACTCCGACTGCTTTTCGAACGCGACGGTGAGCACGCGCTCGTGGATACCGGCTTCGACGAGATGCGACGCGACGATGGCGGTCGAACCCCCGACGCTGCCCGCGGTGTGAACGCGCATGATGGGCTTGCCGTTCGCGCCGAGGGCATCGGCGAGGTACAGCTCCGGCATCATGACGCCTTCGAACATGTCGGGCGCCTTGCCGATGACGACGGCGTCGATGTCCGCGTACGTCAGGCCTGCGTCGTCGAGCGCGCGCTGCGCGGCCTCGCGAAGAAGACCCGCGATGGAGACGTCGGGTCGCTTCGATGCGTACTTCGTCTGGCCCACGCCGATGACGGCGACTCGGTTGCTCATTTCGGCCACCGTCGCCGAAACTCGCGGGCTGAAAGCCCGCGCTCCGGAAGTGGTTGAACGAAGCTGGAAACTAGAGACTGGAGGATGGATTGGTGGCATGAGGCGATCCAGCCTCCAGCCTCGAGCTTCCAGCTTCTCCCGCGGGCCATCGCGATGCTCACGACCGACCCTCCATCACGCACACAAGGTTCTGCTGCAGGCAAGGCCCCGACGTCGCATGCGCGACGACGCGGTTTGCGTCGCCGTCGATGATGCGTTGTGCCGCTTCTCCAATGCGGGTCAGTCCGGCGACCATGACTGCGTTCGCAGCGAGCGCGCCACCGGACGGATTCACCCGCACGTCATCGTCGAGGCCAAGCGCCTCACGCAGGATGATCTCCTGGTGGGTGAACGGGGCATGCAGTTCTGCGACATCGACCTTGCCCTCGCCCACGCCCGCGCGTTCGCCCGCGATACGCGTCGATGCCGATGCCGTCAGGTCGCGCATGCCCAGTCCGTGCGCTTCGACGCGATGGTCGATGCCGGTGATCCACGCCGGTCGCTTGGACACGCGTTGTGCGAGATCTCCGGCGGCGAGCACGATGGCGGCGGCGCCATCAGAGATCGGTGGGCAGTCGTGCTTGCGTAGTGGCGATGAGATGTAGCGTTCGGCGAGCAGCGCATCTGCGTTGAAGTCGCCCGTGACCTGTGCCGCCGCGTTCGCTCGCGCATCACGACGAGAGCGCGCGGCAATCTCCGCCATCTCACGCTCGGTCGCTTTGCCGGCGTCGAGCGTCGCGCGTGCCTGGAGCGCCGCCATGCTGACACTGTCCGGCCACAGCGGCTGCGTGTAGTACGGGTCGAGCTGCAGCGTCAGTACGTCGCGGATGTCGCCGAGCGAGGACTTACCGAACGCGTACACCAACGCAGAGTCGATGTCGCCGCATTGGAGGCGCACCCACGCTTCGTAGAGAGCCCACGCGCCGTCCATCTCGACGTGTGATTCGCGGATCGGCGGCCACGCGCCGACGGCATCGAGCGCCATCACGAACGCGAAGGGCTGTCCGGCGAGATAGTCGCAGCTACCAGAGACGGTGAAGCCGATCTCCTTCTGCGGAATGCCGCCACGCTCGAGCGCCTGGTGAATGACGGGCATCAGCATCTCGGTCTCGTTCAGTTCGAGCTCCGAACGCGCATACGCCGTCTGCGCGAATCCTACGACAGCTACATCACGCATGTGACACCAACCTTCGCCGTTGCAAATAGCGCGACGATGTCATGCGGCGACTGCGGCGGAGCTGAAGCTCCGCAGGTACAGGCCTTTGTATTGTCACAACAGATCCTTGTAGCTGTCGTACGGCGCATCTGGCTCACCGGTGGGCTTGAAGTAGGCGATGCTCTCCATCGACATCTCCATCTCGGAGGCTGGCTTCCATACGGCTTCGACGCGCAGACCCATGCGCACGTTCTCGACAGGAACCTCCTGCAAGAGATGGAAGATCGCGATGTCCGCGCCGTCGAGCAGTACCGACGCTGCGGCGAACGGCGGCTTGACGGCCATGCCGGGAAACGGAATGTTCACGATGCAGAACGTCGTGACGATGCCGCGATCTTTCACTTCGACCGCTTCCGCTGTCGCGACGCCGCACGTCGGGCACGAACCGCGCGCGGGCACGTACACCTTCGCGCACTTTGGACAGCGCTGGCCGATGATCTTCCCGCCTTCGATGATCGTGAGGAAGCGCGAGAGCGCCTTGCCCGCCGTAAAGGTGTAGTCGAGCCGTACCGGCCGCGAGACGACGCCGTATGCATCAGTCATTTGGCACCGCGATTCGATGCGCGATCGCGAGCGAGCCAGAACGCGCGGGCTGAAAAGCCCGCGCTACGTTTCCTCTCCATCAGGCGACCTCCGGTTCGAAGCAGGCGATGTCCGTGATATCGCCGATGAGGTCGCTGGCCCACCGAACGCGAACGCGCATGCCCGTGTGCATCACCGATGGATCGCCGGTATCGACCATGTGCAGCATCGCCGTGTCGGCGCCGTCGAGCTTTACGAGCGCGAAGGCGAACGGCTTCTGGAGCAGGTGCTTGGGGCGAGGTTCGGCGATCCACGTCCACGTTGTGACGACGCCCGTCTCGCCCACTTCGATCAGGTCGCTCAGCTCCGCGCCGGTCTCGGGGTCGTACTCCTGCGGCGGGACGAGCACGTGCCCTTCCGTCGTGCGTGCGCCCAGAATGCGGCGCTCCTTGAGCCCGGTGAAGAACCGCCCGATGACCTCACCAGTGCTTCGGGTGTATGGATATTCGAGGACGTGGGGCGCGGTCAGCGAATCAGGCACGTCTCAAATCCTCACCATTTGGTCGTAGAGTTTCGACCGTTTGGTTAGTATCCGGCTGCCCGAATCCAGTGTCAACAAGTTTCCGAATTTGGCGTCGGAAGGGGTTGACAGCATTAGCCCGCTGCTGTAATTTACCAGTCAGTTAATTAACCGACAGGTTCAGTACCATGGCAACCGACGCACTCAGCAACACGTTCTCCGCCCTCGCCGACCCGACGAGGCGCGCGATCCTCGCCCGCCTGTCCTCCGGTGAGGCGTCGGTTACCGAGCTGGCTGAGCCCTTCAAGATGAGCATGCCGGCCGTTTCCAAGCACCTGAAGGTGCTCGAGAAGGCCGGCCTCATTGAGCGCGGTCGGGAAGCGCAGTGGCGCCCCTGCCGCCTCAAGGCCGACCGCCTGAGGGATGTCGACGAGTGGGTCGCCAACTACCGCGAGTTCTGGGAGGCGCGCTTCGACCGCCTCGATGAATATCTCAAGGAACTGCAGAAGCAAGAGCGGAGAGAGACAGAGGATGGCCCAACAGCACCGTAGATAGCGGAATACGCGTCACACAGCAGCCAGCCACGGCGACAGAGATACAGAGAAAGGAACCACAGAGATGTCCGCAGCATTCGCCCTCATGCACCCCGCCGCCAGTCGGCGCCAGTCACGCCGGGAGAAGTTCGCCCCATACACACTCTGGGCGATTCAGGGGTTGCTCGCCGCGCTGTTCGTCTTCGCAGGCGCGATGAAGTTCGTGATATCGCCGGAAGACATGACGAAGGACATCGACTGGCCGATCTCGTTCCTGTACTTCATCGGCGTCGCCGAAGTGCTCGGCGGCTTCGGCCTTATCCTTCCGGGCATCACACGCATCCAGCGTCGACTAACCCCCATCGCCGCCGCCGGACTCGCCATCATCATGTTCGGCGCAGTCATCTCGACCGCCGCCGCCATGGGCATCGTTCCTGCGCTGTACCCGCTCGTAGTCGGCCTGTTGCTCGTCGCCGTGATCAAGGGCCGCTGGAGCTGGCTTAAAGGATAGCCTGCAACTCAAGGAGCAACGCGAACATCGAGTGCGGGCGAGAGGAGAACTGACGTGAACATGCAAACACAGACAGATACATCAAACAGAGAAATCGTCCTCTCGCGCGTATTCGACGCGCCGCGTGATGTCGTGTTCGATGCCTGGTCCAGCCCAGAGCACCTCGACAGGTGGTGGGGCCCGGAAGGCTTTCGTAACGTGACGCTGTCGATGGACTTCCGTGTCGGCGGGGCCTGGCGTTACATCATGCACGGCCCGGACAGCGTCGACTATCCGAATCGCATGGACTACACGGAGATCGCAGCGGCGGAGCGCATCGCCTACCTGCTCAGCGACGACGTCGCGAACGCGGAGCCGGCCTTTGACGGTGTGACCACGTTCGCGGAAGTGTCGGCAAACCGCACAGAGGTGACGATGCGCGTCATCTTCGAAAGCGAGGAAGAGCGCGCGAGGCAAATCGAGGAAGTCGGCGCCATCGAGGGCGGCAAACAAACGCTTGCGCGTCTGGCCGCGTACCTGAAGAACATCTATACGCGCGAGATACCCGCGAGAGGAAGTCAAACATGAGCACGCAAACCCAGACCGACACATCTACCCGGGAAATCGTCATTTCGCGCGTGTTCGATGCACCTCGCGACCTCGTCTTCAAGGCCTGGTCCAGCCCGGAGCATCTCGACCACTGGTGGGGGCCAGAGGGATTCCGCAACGAGACGCTCTCGATGGACTTCCGTGTCGGCGGCGCCTGGCGCTACATCATGCACGGTCCCGACGGCATCGACTACCCCAACCGTATGGACTACACCGCCATCGTGGCGCCGGAGCGCATCGCGTACGACCACAGCGACGATGCGCCAGATCCGGCGCTCGCATTCCAGGGTGACGCGATCTTCCGCGATGCAGGTGGTCAGACCGAGATCACGTGGCGCGCCATCTTCGCATCTGCCATAGAGCGCGAACGGCACGTCGTCGAGTATGGCGCGATCGAAGGTGGCAAGCAGACGCTCGCCTGCCTAGCGGAGTATCTCAAAACAATGAGTTGAACCTGCACTCACGGTTTGAATCCCCGAGCGAGATAGCGAAGGAGCACGCAGACATGCCATCCCCCACGACCACAACGATCAACGGCCTCACAGTCGAAGGCAAGGGCGACCTCGAGATACTCATGACGCGCGCATTCAAAGCGCCCGCGCAGCTCGTATTCGACTGCTGGACGAAGCCCGAGCACATGAAGCGCTGGTTCGGCCCAAGCGACTGGACGCTGCCGGTCTGCGACATCGACCTCCGGCCGGGCGGCAAGTACCGCTTCGTCATGAAGAAGGACGCGAAGGCCGACAACCCGACGGAGTACTCAGCGACCAACGATGAGATGTGCATCTATGGCGAGTACATCGACGTCGAAGCGCCGACACGGCTGGTCTGCACCGAGAACTTCGAGGAGCCGTACTTCGAGTCGATGGGCTCCGGCACGATCAACACGCTGATCATGAAGGAAGAAGGCGACACGACGACGATGTACGCCACGACGCTGTACAAGAACCGCGAACAGCGCGACGTCGTGCTCAACGAGAGCGGTATGGCCGGTGGCGCTGCCGAGAGCTTCGGGCGCATGGAAGAGCTGCTCAAGACGCTGAGCTAACAACACTCAACGAACCGGGGCTTCGCAGGCATAGGAAGTTCAAATGCCACGCACAGACGTAAGTACATCCGCCACAGGCGCCTGGATCGGGGAAGGTGGCAAGACACTCCTCGTCGAGCGCATCTTCAAGGCGCCGCGCGAACTCGTCTTTAAGGCGTTCACCGATCCTGCGATGATCGTCAAGTGGTGGGGACCACGCGAGTGGCCGACGACGAATAAGGTCATGGACGTAAGGCCGGGCGGCGTCTGGCACTATCACATGACGGGACCCGATGGCACGGAGGCGTGGGGCAAGGCTGTCTACAAGGTGATCATCCCCGTCGAAAAAGTTGTCTGGGTGGACTACTTCTCAGACGCAGAGGGCAACGAGAGTCCGGAGATGCCATCGACGCTCGCAACATTCAACTTCGTCGACCTCGGCGATGGGCGGACGAAGATGTCGTCGATGAGCGAGTACGCATCCGCGGAGCAGCTGAAGGCCGTGACAGAGATGGGCGTGGTGTCGGGCCTTAGCGAGAGCCTCGACAAACTGGACGAGCTTCTCGAGACGCTCCTCTAGCGACACACAATTAATGGAGCACCGGAGAGCTAGGAGTTTCACATGCCAGGCACTGACGTAAGTACACCGACGACCACGGCGATCGTCGACCAGAAAGCGAAAACCCTCCTCCTCGAACGCACGTTCAACGCGCCGCGTGAACTCGTGTTCAAAGCGTTCTCCGACGCGGAGATGCTCACGAAGTGGTGGGGTCCGCGCGAGTGGCCCGCGACCGTCAAGAACATCGACTTTCGCGTCGGCGGAAGCTGGTTGTACTGCATGACAGGCCCGGATGGCACCGAAGCATGGGGGAAAGGCGCGTACGAGGAGATTGTGCCGCCGGAGAAGATCGTGTGGCGCGACATCTTCACGGACTCCGACGGCAACGACAATACTGACATGCCGTCGATGGTGGTGACCTTCAACTTCATCGACCTGGGTGGCAACAAGACGAAGCTGTCGTCGGTAACCAAATTCGCGTCCGCGGCGGATCTGGAGCAACTCGCAGAGATGGGCAT
This sequence comes from Dehalococcoidia bacterium, assembly GCA_021731085.1. Classification (GTDB taxonomy): domain Bacteria; phylum Chloroflexota; class Dehalococcoidia; order DSTF01; family JACRBR01; genus JACRBR01. Next base: position 76,984 of record JAKFYB010000001.1, on the reverse strand, counting down.
GGTGCAGGGCTGGAGCGAGAGCCTCGACAAGCTCGAGGAATTGCTCGCCGCCTGAACGCGATTCATTTTCGGGCGCACGGTGCAACTGTCCCTTCACCGTGCGCCCTGATGTAACGCTACTGACATGCCGCTGTCAGGGCACCGCAGGCACGACGGTTTAAGATGAAACTGGCGAGATTCGCGCCGCACGCCACATTGGAAATGACACACCCGGAAGGACACAGATGAAATCCCTCGCAAAATTCTGCTACCGCCGCCGCCGGTTCGTCGTGCTCGGTTGGATCGCCCTCCTCGTTGGCACGATGGCACTCTCCGTTGCGTTCGCGGGTGAATTCAAAACCGAATTCAAGCTCCCTGGCTCTGAGAGTCAGCAGGCGATCGACCTTCTGCAGGAGCGCGGCATTCAAGAGCGAACGGGCTTCTTCGGCCAGGTCGTCTTCCAAGCCGAACAGGGCGCGCGGGACGCACAGGTGCAAGCGGCGATGGAGCAATTCTTCGCTGACATCGAATCGTCCGTGTCAGAGGTGGAGGTCGTGAGCCCATACGCGCCTGAGAACGCGCACCAGATTTCCGAGGACGGCACGATCGCTTATGCGGAGATCAACTTTGGCGACCGGCTCGGCGCCGAATACACGGAAGACGCGAAAACCATCAAGGACTTGCGCGCGGCGATCGATGTCGACGGTCTCCAGGTCGAACTTGGCGGTTTCATCTTCGCGGCGCAACCCGACTTCTCGAGCGAGCTCGTCGGCATTCTCGCAGCAGTGATCATTCTCCTTATCGCCTTCGGCTCCCTGCTCGCGATGGGCCTGCCGATCCTGACGGCGCTGTTCGGTGTCGGTACCGGCGCCGCCGCGATCGGCCTCATGACGAACGTGCTGGATGTGCCCGAGTTCACGACGGCCGTCGCCGCGATGATCGGCATCGGCGTCGGCATCGACTACGCGCTGTTGGTCGTGACACGCTACCGCCAGGGCCTGCACGACGGTCTCGATCCTGAGGAATCAGTGACGCTGGCGCTCGACACATCAGGACGCGCGGTGTTGTTCGCGGGACTCACCGTTGTCATCGCCCTCTTCGGGATGTTCGCAATGAACCTCGAGTTCATGCGCAGCATTTCAATCAGCGCGATCCTCGCCGTTTTGTTCACGATGACAGCGGCCCTGACGCTCCTTCCGGCGCTGCTCGGATTTTGTGGTCGCAACATCGATCGGTTCGGCCTTCCGCACCGCAAGGTCGCTGAGGGAAAGGACACGAGTGGGTTCTGGTACCGCTGGAGTCGCCTCATCCAGAACCACCCCTGGCCGGCATTCATCCTGAGCGCGGGCATTCTCGTCGCGCTGGCGCTGCCCGTGTTCTGGCTGCGCCTCGGCTTCGGCGACGCCGGCAACTTCCCCGAATCGGACACCACGCGTAAGAGCTTCGACCTCATCGCACTCGGCTTCGGCCCCGGTTACAACGGCCCGATCTTGGTCGTCGCCGACACGCCCAATGGTGAGGCCGACGAGGAGTTGGTTAGTGAGCTGAGTGCCGCACTCGAAAACACGGTCGGCGTGGCCTCGGTCACGCAACCGAATACAGCGGGCGATAACCTCCTCCTGTTCAACGTGTACCCGGACTCGGCGCCGCAGGATCGCGAAACGACCGAACTCGTCCACCGCATCCGCAACGAGGTCATTCCGTCCGTCATCGACGGCGAGTCGCCGGAGATCTTCCTGACGGGCGATGGGCCGTTCGTCGTCGACTTTGCAGACTACATCCGGCAGTACTTCCCAATCTTCGTCGGCAGCGTGCTCGTGCTGTCGTTCCTTCTCCTCACGGTCGTGTTCAAGAGCATCGTCGTGTCAGCGAAGGCTGTCGTGATGAACATGCTGACGCTGCTCGCAACGTTCGGCACGCTGGTGCTCGTCTTTCAGTGGGGAGTCGGCGACAACCTCATCGGCCTCGGCCGCGAGGGACCAATCGAAGCATGGGCGCCGATGATGCTGTTCGCGATCATCTTCGGCCTCTCGATGGACTACGAGGTCTTCCTGCTCACACGCGTCCGCGAGGAGTACGACCGCACCGGCGATAACAAGCAGGCCGTAGCCGACGGTCTTGCGGCGACCGGACGCGTGATCACGGCCGCGGCTGCGATCATGGTTTGCGTCTTCGGAGCGTTCGTGCTTGGTGAGGGCCGCGACCTGAAACTGCTCGGATTCGGGCTGGCGTTCGCCATCTTCATCGACGCGACGTTGGTGCGCCTCATGCTCGTGCCCTCGACGATGGAGCTACTCGGCAAGTGGAACTGGTACTTGCCGTCGTGGCTACACTGGCTCCCGGACCTTCGAGTCGAAGCAGAACCTACACCGCGCCCGCGAACATCCGACCTGCCGGAGCCCGGCATCGGTGGTGGCGGCGACTAGACGCGGCTGCTTGGCCGATGCCGGCAGCGCAAGGAGCACACCATGTCAGAAGCCGCAGCGCGAACGATCGAAATCACGCGCACGTTCGACGCGCCACGCGAACTCGTGTTCCAGGCGTGGACCGACCCGAAGCACCTCGTGAACTGGTATCACGCTGGCGGTGGCTGGACGACGCCGTACGCGGAGAGCGATGCGCGTCCGGGCGGCGCGATCAAGATCGGCTTCGCGCCTCCAGAGGGCGACGAAGGTGCCTTCGACTTCGAAGCGACGTACGACGAGATCGTCGAACCTGAGCGCATCGCCTTCACGATCGGCGATGGCCGTCCCGTGAGGGTGACGTTCGCGGACGACGGCGGCAAGACGAAGCTCACACTCGTCCTCACGCTGGAGGACGAAAACACCGCCGAGGTGCAGCGCCAGGGCTGGACGGAGATGCTCATCAACCTCGAGAGCTATCTCACCGAGGCGGCGTAAGGAGACACGGCGATGGCAATGAAGGCGTACAAGACCGTCGATGCATACCTCGAGGACATACCGGAAGCGCCGCGCGCGCACCTCGCGAAAGTGCGGGAGTCCGTGAAGACGCTCGTGCCAGATGCGGTCGAGAGCATCAGCTACGGGCTGCCAACCTTCAAGTACAAGGGCAAGCCGCTCATCTATTACGGCGCCACGAGCAAACACCTCGCCTTGTATGGCGGGCTACCCGCAAGCGTCGATCCCAGCGTTATCGCGAAGTACGACACGTCGAAGGGCACGATACGCTTCCCGCTCGACAAGCCCATCCCGGCGACACTCGTGAAGAAGATCGTTAGCGCGCGCAAAGCAGAGATCGACGCCAAGACGGTGGCAAAGAAGGTAACCGCAACGCAGGCATCGGCGAAGAAGAAGGCCACAGCTCGATAGTCGACGAAGGATCAACGATGCGCACCGCCGTCACCGACACCTCCTTCACCATCACGCGCGACTTCGCGGCGCGTTGCGCGCTCGTCTGGGAGGCGTGGACGCGGCCCGACGCGTTCATGCAGTGGTGGGGCCCGAAGGACTACACCGCACCCTTCTGCCGCATCGACCTGCGCGTCGGCGGAACGTACCTGAACGCAATGCGTGGTCCGCGCGGAACCGACGTGTGGACCACCGGCGTTTATAGGGAGATCGTCGAACCCGAGCGCATCGTCTACACCGATAGCTTCGCGGACAAACACGGGCACGCCGTCCCTGCCACGGCGTACGGCATGGGGGCGGACTTTCCGCTCGTCACGCTCGTCACCGTCACGCTCGAAGACACGGCGTCCGGTACGCGCATGACGATGACCCACGCCGGCATCCCTGAAGGACGTTCCGCAGACGACGCCGCGACCGGCTGGGCGGAGTCGTTCGAGAAGCTTGCCACCTCCCTGAATGACGCGCGCAAGAGCGCGACGCAACAGCTAGACGAGTAGCACCAAAGGAAGGACTGCCGATGACGACCGAGACAGCACCGCAAGAGTTCACGCCGGAAGCGCCCGTCGCACAACACGAATGGCTGCAGCAGCTCGTCGGCGAGTGGACGTCGGACGGCGAAGGCATGACAGGTACTGAGACGGTGACCGCTATGGGTGACCTGTGGATCGTTGGTCGCGGCCGTTACGACGGAGGGACGGGACAGTCGCAAGTGACGCTCGGCTTCGACCCGAAGCGAGATCGGTTCGTTGGCACCTGGGTCGGCACGATGGGTTCGTATCAGTGGGTCTACGACGGCAAGCTCGACGGCAACACGCTCACGCTTGCCTGCGAGGGTCCCGCATTTGACGGCTCCGGACGCATGCAGAATTACCGCGATGTGCATGAAGTCATCGACGAAAAGAACCGCACACTGAAGGCGTACGTCGAGGAAGCCGACGGCTCGTGGCGGCACTTCATGACGACGACGTACACACGCAAGGCGTAAACCCAATGAAGTTTCGCGCGACCGTTCGGCTCGAAGGCAAGACGGCCACCGGCATCGAAGTGCCGGCGAAGGTCGTTGCCGCGCTCGGACCAACGCAACGGCCCGCCGTGAACGTGACGATCAACGGCTACACCTACCGCAGCACCGTTGCCGCCTACAACGGCGTATACATGCTGCCACTCAGCGCGGAGCATCGCGCAGGAGCTGGGGTTGCAGCGGGAGAGAAGGTCGAAATTGAACTTCAGCTCGACACAGCGGTGCGCGAAGTGACCGTACCGGCGGACTTCGCGAAGGCCTTGTCGAAAGACACAACTGCGAAGGCATTCTTCGAGGGGCTTTCATACAGCAACAAGAACCGCCACGTGCTCTCCATCGAGGGCGCCAAGACGCCGGAGACACGCCAGCGCCGTATCGAGAAGGCGCTCGCGGATCTGCGGGCAGGCAAGAAGTAGCGCACGACGCGCGGATGAGTCACGACATGAGAAAACTGATCGTTACGACATTCATCTCACTCGACGGCGTCGTCCAGGGCCCTGGCGGCGAGGAAGAAGATCGCGAGGGCGGGTTCGAGCGCGGCGGTTGGACGGGGCAGTTCTGGAACGACGAACCCTGGAGGTACAAGGCAGAAGAACTCGCCCGGACCGGCGCCCTACTGCTCGGGCGCAAGACCTACGACATTTTCGCCGCATCCTGGCCCACGCTGAGCAACGCGGACGTTGCCGCATTGATGAAGGACGGTGGCGGCGATGCGGAGTCGCTGGACAGAGTGGCGGCTGATGACGACGCGTTCGCCGACCGCATGAACAGCATGCCGAAGTACGTGGCCTCGACCACGCTTACCAAACTCGACTGGAACAACTCGACATTGCTGACCGGCGACATCGCTCGTGCAGTCGCCGACCTCAAGAGTCAGGCTGGGAAGGACATCGTCGTGCACGGTAGCGGCGGACTCGCGCAGACGCTCATGCAGCACAACCTGATCGACGAGTACCGGCTGATGATCTTTCCGATCGTCGTCGGCGGCGGCAAGCGCCTCTTCCGTGACGGCGGTCCGCCAGCGACGCTCAAGCTCACCGACACCAAGACGTTCTCGACCGGCGTCGCAGTTCAGACCTACGCACCAGCAGACGCAGACTAAGCCGCAACCACTCGCACGAGGAGCAAGCCATGACCACGCACCACGCCAGCTTCACCATCAAGCGCACGTACGACGCACCTGCCTCACGTGTATTCGCGGCCTGGTCTGATCCGGCCGCACGAGCGCGCTGGGGCGTCCCGAAGGGCGATGGCATCGAATTCAAGCAGTCTGAATTCCGGGTAGGCGGACGTGACATCTCGAAGTGCGGCCCTGCAGGCGATCTGAGCTACGACGTCGAAGCCACGTACCAGGACATCGTGCCCGACGCGCGCATCGTCTTCACCGAGACGATCGATCATGAGGGCGAACGGCTCGGCATCACGCTACTGACCGTCGAGTTTGGTGACGCCGGCGTGCGGACGCGGCTCGTTCTAACAGCGCACGTCGTCGGCCTCGATTCGCCCGACATGATCGAAGGGTCGCAGTCCGGCTGGAACGAAGTGCTCGACAACCTGACAGAGGAATTACAGCGTACGCTCGCACCCGCGTGACCCAGCGCAACAGGCGTCGCTAACAGAGACAGCAGCAAGCGAATGGAGGAGACCATGAGCGGAGTACGAGTCCTCGCAGGCACACGAAAGGGCGCGTTCGTCCTCACGTCCGACGAGAAGCGCCAGAAGTGGGATGTCAGTGGCCCGCACTTCGCGGGCTGGGAGATGTACCACATGAAGGGCTCTCCGGTAGACCCGAACCGGCTCTATGCGGCGCAGAACACCGGTTGGTTCGGGCAGATCATCCAGCGTTCCGACGACGGCGGCGCAACGTGGACACCTGTTGGCAATGAGTTCAAGTACAAGGGCACGCCCGGCACGCATCTCTGGTACGACAACACGCCGCACCCATGGGAGTTCGCGCGCGTCTGGCACCTCGAACCGTCGCTCACGGACCGCGACACCGTGTACGCGGGCGTCGAGGATGCGGGACTCTTCATCTCGAAAGACGCCGGCATGACGTGGGAGGAACTTCCCGCTCTGCGTGAGCACTCCTCGGCCAGCGGATGGCAGCCCGGCGCGGGCGGTATGTGCCTCCACACGATCATCCTCGACCCCACGAACGCCGACCGCATTTTCGTCGCCATCTCGTCCGCGGGCGCGTTCCGGAGCGATGACGCAGGACAGTCGTGGAAGCCGATCAACAAGGGCTTGCACTCGGAGGGCTTTCCCGACCCGGACGCCGAAGTCGGACATTGCGTCCACAACCTCGCGATGCACCCCTCCAATCCGAACACGCTCTTCATGCAGAAGCACTGGGACGTCATGCGCAGCGACGACGCCGGCGACTCCTGGACCGAGGTCAGCGGCAACCTGCCGACCGACTTCGGATTCCCGATTGACGTCCACGCCCACGAACCGGAGACGATCTACGTCGTGCCGATCACCAGCGACTCCGAGCACTTCCCGCCCGACGGCAAGCTGCGCGTCTACCGCAGCAAGTCCGGCGGCAACGAGTGGGAGGCGCTCACCAACGGCCTGCCGCAGAAGGACTGTTACGTGAACGTCCTCCGCGACGCGATGGCCGTCGACTCGCTCGACTCATGCGGCGTTTATTTTGGCACGACGGGCGGCCAGGTGTACTGCTCGCCGGACGCGGGTGACACATGGGCGCCGATTGTGCGCGACCTGCCCGCGGTGCTGTCCGTCGAGGTGCAGACGCTGCGATGATCCGGATCACGCTACCTAAACACCTGCGCACGCTCGCTGAAGTCGAGGGCGAAGTGCAACTTGACGTGCCGGGCGAGCTGACGCACGCGGCGCTCCTCGATGCGCTTGAAGCGAAGTTTCCGGTCCTTCGAGGTACGATCCGCGATCACACGACGAAGCAGCGCCGGCCGTTCATCCGCTTCTTCGCCTGTGAGGAGGATCTGTCCAACGAACCCACGGACACGTTGCTCCCCGCGGACGTGGTGTCTGGCAAGGAGCCGTACATGATCGTGGGGGCAATGGCCGGCGGATAGCTTATTCGGGGTACCTTGTAGTCATCGGGTAGCAGCCGAAGCAGCGATGGCATGATCTTTTGGATTCCAGGCATAGTGATCGCTCTTTGGCTCTGGTTTGCTGTCGTGGCTACGCAAACACAACAAGCTCCGAATAAGGACGACGATACCGCTGGTATTCACCACAATATTCGTCGGGACCGGGATGCCGGCAGCTATTCTGGGTGATAACCCTGCGGCGTCAATCGCCTTTAGCGCCGTTGCTGCGGTCGGCGTCTCGCTGTTGTCCCCCTTTATATTCCTGATTCTGAACATTAGGTTTGGCAAGGATCACGAACGATACATGCCGTGGTAGTGCGCCAACGTGCCCATCATCCGGTTTGCGCCAAGCCAGCCTGCGAGAGCAGATGTTAGTCCCCAACATGCAGCGCGTGCCGCTTCACATCGACGCTACCCGAACCCAAACGCACGATGTTCACCGTCTTCGCCAGATCAGGCGAGCCTGAGTAGTACGCCGGTACGGAGCCGTCGCCCGCAGGCTGCGGTAGATCCCAGTGCCCGAGCGCGATGTAGTCCGCGTCCGTCGCCGCGATCTCGTGGTCGTGGATAAGCCAGCTCCGGTGCTCGTCGTGTGGGCCGCGCACGTAGTGACCGTGCGCAACAGCGATCTGGTGCGTCGCCGTGCGCGCGGGCGGCGCGGCCAGCGGCGACATGTCGTGATAGTCCATGTGCGCCGTGCCCCACACGTCGAGATCGAGGTCGGGAAACTTGACCGTGTCGCCGACATCGACGCCGATGACGTATACGTTGTCCACGTCGGCGATCTCCTGCAGGCGGTACACCGTCTCCGACGTCGCCGGATCGTGGTTGCCGGGCAGCACGACGATGCGCACGGTCGCGTCGTCCAGCAACCGTGCCGCTTTCTCGACGACAGGCAGCGGCGTGCGGTTCGTGTCGAAGACATCGCCCGCGAGGATCAGTACGTCGGCCGACGTTTCCTGCACCGCTTCGAGCACGGCGCGCAGATTCTGCAGTTCGGCGTCCGGCGTCCAACGCCCGCCAACGTGCAGGTCCGACGTATGAGCGACGATGATGCCTGGCCGCGCGCCGTTCGTAGCTGAGTTTGCTTCAGTCACGATCTCATTTTGACGTGCTGGGTTGGGGAGCGATAGCGGCTCGCGCACCCACGAGAATCGTGCTCGCGCCACCGGCGTTGCCCCTGCTAGGCTGGATCCTATGGCAGAAGCAAACCTCGAAGGGCTCGAAGCGCGTCAGGAGATTCCATTGACCATCCCTGAAACGGACAACAAGACGGCGCTCGTCATCGCGGCGCACCCGGACGACGCTGACTTCGGCGCGGCTGGCACCTCGATCCTCTGGTCGAACGAAGGCTGGACGTTCAACTACCTCGTCTGTACCGACGGCTCGAAAGGCACCGCCGATCCCGGCATGTCGCCGTCAGACCTCATCCGCATCCGACGCGATGAGCAGCGCGAAGCAGCAAGACGGGCAGGTGCGAAGGAGGTGTTCTTCCTCGACAACGTCGACGGCGAACTGGAAGTGACACGCCCGTTCCTGGGCGATGTCGTGCGCATCGTCCGGCAGCTAAAGCCGTATGCGGTCTTCACGCACGATCCCGAGGCGTTCATCGTGCGGAACAGCTTCATCAACCACTCCGACCACCGGAACACGGGTCACGTGGCGATCGACGCGATCTATCCGACGGCACGTGACCGCCTGAACTTCCCGGAGCAGATCGCTGAGGGTCTCGATACGCACAACGTGAAGGAGATCTTCATCTGGGGCTCCGAGAAGGCGAACTTCGACGTCGATATCAGCGATGTCGTCGAGCAGAAGATCCATGCGCTGAACGCGCACGTCAGCCAGGGTCTCGGCGCGGAGAACGCCGACAGCGACTTTCTCAAGTTCGTGCGGGAGCGCTGGCGCGGCGAAGATGGCCGCTACACAGAGCGCTTCCGCCGCGTCGTCCTGTTCCGATAGCCGTCGCCTCGATCATCTTGGGAACCATGAGTCCTCTATCGTCGTACATCGTGTGACGGCACGACCGTTTCGTCGGTCGCCCTTCACTTCGTGATCGCCGCGTGTTACCATCCGCACTCGGCGGGGCGGTGGAATCGGGGTTGTGGGTGAAGTGGGCAGCAATAGCTCTCGCCGTTGTACTCGCGTGCGCGGGTGCGGTTCTCCAGACTAGTCTCGCAATGGCGCAGCAACAGGACACCTTCGTCTCACCGACGGAGGGCTCTGCCGGAGCACGCTTCCAGATCGTTGGCGAGACAGGATGGACGCCGGGCGAAACGATCTCGATCAGCTTCGGGTTCTCCGACGAAGCACCCGGCGAGGCTTTCGCAGGGCCGTTCTACAACGAACAGTCGGTCACCGTCCTCCGCGACGGCACCTGGAGCTTTCCTGTCGTCATCAACAACGAGCTGGTCCCGTTCCCGCTCTGGCGGCCGGGCTTCATCGTCGTGCAGGCTGCCGGCGCGTCCCAGACGACCATCACGCCGTTCACCTATACAGTGCTAGGCGCGAGTCCCGTAGGAAGGCCGCCGCTCGCGGAACTGGGCTTTGGGCCGGGCGGTGCCGACAGCACAACGAGCAGCGTTGTGACGGGCGCGGCATTCGTGGCAGCTCTTGGGGCTCTGCTCGTCGTCAGCGGTGAGGCGCGACGGCGCGAACTGCGCTAGACCTCGAGCCCCAGCTCACGCAGGAACGCATCGCTGTTCGGCTCACGGCCGAGAAAGTCGCGCACGAGCACGTCGCCATCCACGCTGCCGCCCCGCTCGAGAATCGTGCGGCGGTAGTCCATGCCCGTCTCGCGGTCGAGCACGCCCTCCTTCTCGAAGCGCGTGAACATGTCGTCGCCGAACACGCGCGACCACAGGTAGCCGTAGTACCCGGCGTCATAGCCGAACAGGTGCCCGAAGCCGCCGTGAAAGTGTGTGTCGACGGGATACGGGAATCCTGTCACCGGATAGAGATCCTTCAACGTCGACATCGTGTCGCCATCGAAGCCCGGCGAGTGGAACGCGAAGTCCAGCCTCGCGAAAAACAACTGCCGCAAGTTCGCGATGCCGGAGCTGACATTCTTGGCCGCGATCATCGCATCGAGCAGGGCGTCGGGCAGCGGCTCGCCTGTCTGGTGGTGGCGCGTGAAGCGGCGCAACACATCGCGATCCCACACCCAGTGCTCCAGCATCTGCGAAGGCGCCTCGACGAAGTCGCGCTCCGTCGATGAGCCGCTGAACTCGAGGTAGTTCGAGCGCGTCAGCGTCTGGTGCAGGATGTGGCCAAACTCGTGGAACAGCGTCACGACCTCGCTGTGGCGCAGCAGCGACGGCGCATCTGCCGACGGCTTCGTGAAGTTCGCGACGATCGAGCTTGTCGGATGCTGGTACGTCCCGTCCGGCAGCCGTCGCCCGCCGACGAGGGTAAACGCCGCCGCGTGGCCGAACTTGTTCGGGCGCGGGTACAGATCCATGTAGAAGCGCGCGAACGGCTCCGTGCTGCCGTCCGCATCGAAGATGTCGTATGCCGTCACGTCTTCGTGCCAGCGCGGAGCGTCCGGCGCCGGTTCGTACCGGATTCCGAGCAGTTCCTGCGTGACGAGAAACAGCCCTTCGATGCAGGCCTCCAGCGGGAAGAAGTCCGCCACCTCAAAGTCGTCGACGGCGTAGTCGTTCTTGAGAAGCTGGTGCGTGTAGTACCACCAGTCCCAGATCTCGATGTTCTTCTCGCCGACGTGCCGTTGCTTCGCCTCACCGAGCCGCGCCATGTCGATCAGGCCCTTCGCTTCGAGCTTGGGCTGTAGTTCGCGCAGGAAGCCATCGACGGCATCGCGAGTCTTCGCCATGCGTTTCTCGACGACATACGCTGCCCACGAGTCGTAGCCCAGCAGCGTCGCGATCTCGTTCCTCACTTTAATGGCGTTTTCGAGCACGGCGACGTTCGGTTCGCCGCCCTTGTTCTGATTCTTGATGAACATCTCGCGGCGCCACTTGCCGGACTCCGCGTTGTCCATGAACGGCATGAGCTCCGGATAGTCGAGCGACACGCGGTACTTCGTCGCGCCGCCTTCCTCGACCGTCTTCAGCCCTTCGATCCAGCGGTCGGGCATCCCGGCCAGGTCTTCCCGGTCGACGACGATCCCGTCGTCCCAGGTGTCGATCGCCTTACGGAACTCCGTCCCCAGCGTCACGAGCTGGCCCATCGACTCCTGCACGCGGTCGCGCTGATCCTTCGGTAGCTCGAAGCCACTACGCCGGTAGTCGCGCAGGGCGTTGTCCACGAGGCGACGCTCCTCGCCTGTGAGCGCAGCAGCCTCGGGCGTGGCCGCGGCTTCCTTCACGGCGGCATACAGATCTTCGCGAAACCCAAGCTGCACGGCGTACTGGCTCAGCTTCTCGTCCCACTCCCGCGCGGTCTCCCGCAGCGCGTCGTCTGAAGCCACGTACGCCATGAACGCGTACTGGCCCGACGCCTGCTGGATGATGTCCATTGCCGATTCGAGCGCTACAAACGTATTGCCGAACGTGCGATCCGCCGTCGGTGTGGCGACGATGGCGGCGATTGCGTCATCGCAGGCCCGCATGGCCGCCTCGCACTCGCTGGCGACGATTTCAGGCGTGAGCTTGTTGAAGTCAATCATGAGGGCTCCTTTGGCCGCAGGCTACAGGCATGCCGTCTCCCACGCTACCACACCACACCACGCCCTTCGCACCGTCAGAACGGCGGTACACTCCCAGCATGGAACGCACTGCACGCGTCGCCCTATTGCAATTGCGCGCGTTCTCCGTCGATCAGGCTGAAGCGTCGCTCGCGCACACGCTCAAGATGATCGACGAGACAGTTGCCGCCGATCGACCTGACATCTTCGCGCTGCCCGAGGTCACGTACCCCGGCTACTTCCTCGGCTCACGCGACAACCTCCCAACGGGTGTCATCTCGCCGTCGGAGGCGTGCGAGCAGATCGCTGAGCGCGCGCGAGGCCACGGCGTGTACATCGCCGCGGGGCTCGCGCTGGACGCGCCGGATGGCGGGTTCACAAACAGCGCCGCGTTGTTCGGACGCGATGGCGCCATCATTGGCCGCTACGACAAGACGTTCCTCTGGCACTTCGACAACAAATGGTTCGCGCCCGGCGATGCGTATCCGGTGTTCGAAACCGACTTCGGCCGGATCGGCATGCTGATTTGCGCCGACGGTCGCATGCCGGAGATCGCCCGCAGTCTCACGCTCAACGGCGCACAAATCATCTTCGACCTCACGGCGTGGGTGAGCGGCGCCCGTCGCCCGGCCGCACTCTCGACGACACAGATCGAACACCTGATGCGCTGCCGTGCTGCGGAGAACGGTGTCTGGATCGCGTGCGCGGACAAATGCGGCATCGAGGCGGAGAGCATCGTCTACGCCGGACAGTCATGCGTCATCAGCCCTCGCGGCGAGATCGTCGCATCGCTAGGCCCAGACGAAGAGCGTGCGCTGGTCTTCGACATTCCGATCGTCGACGCACAGCCGCCGATCTTGCGTCGGCCGGAGTTGTACGACGTGCTCGGCTACCCGACCGAGAGCTTGCCCGTACTCCGTACGCTGACTGAGTCGATTGTCCTCCCCGACGAGGAGCGTCGCATCGCCGTCGTACAGATGAAGATGCCGCCGACGGGCGACGAGTTTCTCCCGCTCGCAACGACACACGTCGAGCGCCAGGCGCTGATGGATGCAGACGTTGTCGTCTTCCCGGCGACGCCCTCTCGCTACCGGCATGCGTACGACAGCGCATCGCTGCTCGCGAGCATGCAACGGCTAGCGAGCGCCACGGGTGTGATGATCGCGTTCGTCGCGTGGGAGCCGGACGGCGACGGTCGTCGGGCGATGCACCTCGTCGGGCCGAAGGGCGTGATCGCGCAGCACCGCCAGACCCACAAGCCGCCGGGAGAGCGCTTCGCCGCGATGCCGATGGGCGACGACATCTGTGCCGTCGTGCAGACACCCATCGGTCGCGTCGGAATGATGCTCGCGGCGGATGGCTATGTGCCTGAAGTCGCGCGCTCGCTCATGCTGCGCGGCGCAGAGTTCATCCTCTGGTGCAGCGATGACCCAGGCATCCCGATGGACATCGTCGCCCGCACTCGAGCCGAAGAGAACCGCGTATTTGTCGCCTGCGCGGGCGCCCCGACGGCCAACGGCGCCGCGCTCATCGCCGACCCAGGCGGCCGCCTGCTCGCGATCGCGCTTGCGGGTGAAGAGTTGGCCGTCGGCGCCGAAGTCAATCGAGCCCTCGCGCACTTGAAGGAGCGCGCGCCCGGGACCGACGTCGTGCGTAACCGTCAGCCATCGACGTACGGAGCGATCACGCGCGCGCTTACAGCGGTCGGCCGATGACGGGTTGATATACTCACGCCAAATCGAAGCCGATTCGAGGCATGTGATCGCAACGGACGAACTAGCGCGCGCCACCAAGACCAGCCCACGTGAGCCACGGGCGAGCTTGCGTATGCGCGCGGGTGGCTACGCGGTCGATATGGTCATTTTCGCCGCCATTGCGATGCTGATGCTCGTGCTTGCCGGCTTCATCTTGCTCGCCTCCAGCGATTGGGCGACGCAGGATGTCAGCGACGCGCAGCTCTACCTCTTTCTCGGCATGAACGGCATTGGCCTTCCCCTGATCTGGTCCGTGCTGAACATCGCGCTGCTCGCCACCCGCGACCAGACTGGCGGCCAGTACGTCGCCGGAGTGCAGCTAGTGCGCGAAGGCGAATCGACGCTGACTCTGCGCGACAAGATCGCCTGGTGGTTCTGCTTCAACCCGTTGTTCTTTAGCTGGCCAATGGCGGCTGCGGCGGGCCTTCCAATTTCGGTCTTCATCATCGTCGGCTGGGCGGAGTTGATGGTCGTTGTCTGGGGCATCCTGATCACGTTGTGTATTGCCTGCCCGATCATTGCTTTGGTGTCCGCGGCGGTCGATTCCGAGAGTCGCGCCCTGCACGACCGCATCGTCGGCGTTGTCGCGGTTCCAGCGGAGTAACTGATGGCATACGCCGAGCCATACCGCCCGGCCTACGACGTTTCCGCGACGCTGGACGAACGCCGCAGCGTCGCCAAGTGGATGCTCGGCTTCCTCGCGTGGGTGGCCCTTCTCGGTGCGCTATCAGCGCTCGTGCTCTTCCAGATCACAGCAGAGTCACCGGCCAAGCAGTCATTGCGGCGCGCGACGGCAGCACTCACCGAAATCGACGCCTCGCTCGCCCGCCACTACGACGACATGCAGACGCAGGCGGAGGCCGCCCCGCCCGGCAGCGTCGTCGTGTTCACGGACTACCCCATCGCAATCGAACTCACGCGTGAAGAGGTACTCGGCGTGCCGCAGGAAGAGCTCCGCATCCTGATACTCGACCGTTCGGCCGACCGCCTGTACGAAGACGGAACGGGTGTCCTCCGTGAGTCAGCTGAGGATGCGGGCGACCTCGGCCTCTTCTCCGTCGCCGGCTTCACGGACCGTGCGCTGGGGCTCCTGACGCAGGACACGCACAGACTCGCCGCGATCGCGACGCTCGTGCTCACGGCGATCGCTGTCGGTCTCATGGCTGCGGCTGTGCTCGCCGCGCGCTCATGGGGTCGCCTGATCACCGCTGGCGTGATCGTAGTTCTGGCAGGAGCAGCGCTCGCAGTCGGGGCCGCGATCGTGTCTGCTTACTCGTCTTCACAAGTCGATGTCGGCGAATACCTACGCGTGGAACTGTTCGGCATCACGAAGGATCACGCGATGGTCGCCATCAGAACCGGGGCGGGGTTTGCTATCGCGGGAGCGCTCGTGACAGCGGTCGGTCTCATTATGGGCGCGCTCGACAAGAACGCGCCTCGAACAACTCTGGAGGGCTGAGATGGGAATCGCTGGTGGACTCTCGAAGAATCTCGCGTTCTGGCACTCGTATCCAGAAGGCATCGTCCGCGATCTCACTCCGGACCAGCTTCGTTGGCAACCGGACACGCACGACACCACGATCATCTTCGCGCTCTGGCACGCTTATCGCGCCGAAGACGAACTCGTGCACGGCATGGTCATCGGCTCACCGAGTGTGTTCACGTCGCAGAACTGGGCCGGCCGCCTTCCGGTGCAGGCCACTGGCACGACGCCATTCGGCAACGGCCTGACGCGTGAACAGATCGCCGCCATCGATCTCGATCTCGATCAAGTGCTCGCCTATGCGAGGGCCGTCGGCGAAAGCGAGATCGCGTACGTCGAGGCGATAAGCGACGACGAGGCAAATGCCGAAGTACGCCTGCCGTTTTTCACCGGCGTCTACGAGCATGTCGATGTGATGTCGAAACTCGAGACAATCGCCTTCTTCGCGATCGGCCATACATCCGAACACCTCGGCGAAGTTCAGATGCTCAAGGGCATGATGGGGCTCAAAGGCGCGCCGTTGTGAGCGATGTCCCGCGACTGCTTGCCGCGTTCGACGACGGCAGCCTGATTCGCCCGTCGGCCGACGTGCCCAACACGGTCGATCTCGCGCGAGCGGTCGCCTCGCTCTGTGGTGCTACGGATCTCGATCTCAATGTCGCCGCCCGAGACCTCGCCCAAGGCATCGGCGATCACGACCACATCGTGTTCGTGCTTGTGGACGGTCTCGGCATGCATCTGGTCGATCAGGAGGAACGCGACAGCGTAATCCGCGCGAACAACAAGGCGACGCTGCACGCCGTCTTTCCCACATCAACCGCACCCTCTCTAACCAGCATTGCGACCGGCGAGTGGCCTGCGACGCATGCGATCCCCGGCTGGTTCACCTACATCCCCGACGCGAAGATCACGGCCACCATCCTGCCGTTCGTCGAGCGATTCTCGAAGGAGGACGCACGCAAGCACGGCCTAACCGTCGAGGGCGCCTTCCCGACACCCGCCCTTGGCGCGCGCATGACGCGGACGCACCTGCGGGTCGTGCCGAAGCACATCAACGGCAGCGTCTACTCGCTCTACTCATCGAGCGGGGCACCGAGCATCGGCTACAGCTCGCTTCGGGCCGGAGTCAACGCCGTGATCGATGCCATTGCGACTGCGAAGGCGCCGTCGTACACCTACCTCTACATCCCGTTCGTCGATACGGCTCAGCACGAGCGCGGCATCGACTCCAAGAGCACGCGCCGCGCGATGAAGCTTGTGCGCTCGCGGCTGGAGATGCTGGCTGAGGGAATACGCGGCCGCTCGCGTATCGTGCTCACCGCGGACCACGGCCAGATCGAGATCGAGGACGCTCGCCAGACGATCCTCGCACACGACGATCCGATGCTCGACATGCTGCGCGTCGCCCCGTCGTGCGAGCCGCGCGTTCCCGCATTCCACGTGAAGCCCGGTATGAGTTCTCAATTCGAGGACGTGTTCAGGGCGCGTTTCGGCGACCGTTTCGCGCTGCTAACGATCGATGAGGCCGACGACCTGCGCTTCTTCGGCCCGCAGCCGTTGTCGGCGGAGATGCGCCGTCGCCTCGGCGACTACGTCGGTATCGCGCTCGACGCCGACATGGTCTCGCTGCCGCTCGAGCGCCCGATGCTGGGCTTCCACGGCGGCTTGATGCCGGACGAAGTGCGAGTTCCGCTGGTCATCATCTGAGGCTGGAACAGTAGGACGGCACGCACTACGACTGGTCGATGTTCGCCCGCCACCCCATCCAGACCATCGCCACGATCGCGAGGATGATCAGCCACCCCGGAAACAGCATCGCCTCGCCGAACTCCGCCCAGCGCTCAGATGATGTCGCGCCGTCAAGACTCACGGCCTTCCACGCGCCATACGCAGCCGCGATCAGCGTGCCGAGCACGAGCCCGACGAGCACGAGGATTATGTCGATCCGCTGCAGTTTCGGCATCTGAATCCAATCTTACAAGGCGAATTCATTGCAACGGCGCATTGACAACGATCCGCGAAGAGGGCAGAGTACGGCGAGCTAACAGAGGAAAGGGAGGTCCAACGATGGCTATCGATTCGACGTCGGTTCAAGCGTATGGCTCGGCGCCCGTCACCTACGACGTGCAGTATCCCGAGTCACTTTCGCGCCTGCTCATCTTCGTGAAGTGGCTGCTTGCCATCCCGCACTTCATCATCCTCTATGCCCTCGGAATCGCGGCCGGTGTCGTCTGGTTCATCGGGTTCTTCGCCATCCTCTTCACGGGCAAGTTCCCGGAAGGCATGTTCAAGTTCATGGTCGGCTACTTCCGCTGGACGGCCAACGTGACGGCATACGTCGGCCTGATGCGGGATGAGTACCCGCCATTTTCGCTAGACGCGGGCCTGTATCCCGTGACGGTTGATATCGCCTATCCGGAAAGCCTCAACCGCTGGCTCGTACTCATCAAGTGGCTTCTCATCATCCCGCAAATCTTCGTCATCGTCTTCATCTTCATTGCCGTCTACATCACCGAGATCATCGCCTGGTTCGCGATTCTGTTCACGGGCAGGTACCCGCGTGGGCTCTTCAATTTCGCCGTTGGCGCTTCGCGCTGGAACCAGCGCATCAACGCCTACATCTACTTCATGCGCGACGAGTACCCACCCTTCAGCCTGGAGTAGGTAACCGCTTCGAGAGTTCGTCACTCACTACCCCCTTTGGGCAGGGGCCGCTAGACTGCGTCCGTGGCCCCCGACCAACGCACCCTCGACCAACTCTCCCTCACGCGGGAGGAGTACGACCGCATCATCGACCTGCTCGACCGTGAGCCGAATGAGGTCGAACTCGGCATGTTCGGCGCCATGTGGTCGGAGCACTGCGGCTACCAGAACAGCCGCCCGCTGCTCAAGATGTTCCCATCCGAGGGCCCCGGCGTCCTGACGAAAGTCGGCGAGGAGAATGCCGGCGTCATCGACATCGGCGACGGGTGGTGCGTCGCCTTCAAGATCGAATCCCACAACCACCCGTCGGCTATCGAGCCGTACGAAGGCGCGGCAACGGGCGTCGGCGGCATCGTGCGCGACATCTTCGCGATGGGCGCGCGGCCGATCGCGCTGCTCGACTCACTGCGCTTCGGACCGTTGCAGCCGACATCACCGCCCGAACCCGCGCCCGGCGTCCCACCACAGGCATATCTGCCCGAAACGACGCCGGAGGTCGCGGCCCGAAATCGCTATCTGTTCAACGGCGTCGTCGCCGGCATCGGCGGCTATGGCAACTGCATCGGCGTACCGACCGTTGGCGGCGAGGTGTCCTTCGCGCCGTCGTACAGCGGCAACCCGCTCGTGAACGCGATGTGCGTTGGCATCGCTCGCACTGACAAGCTCGTGAAGGCCCGCGCGGACGGCCCCGGCAACTTGCTTCTCCTCGTCGGCGCCGACACCGGGCGCGACGGCATTCACGGCGCGACGTTCGCCAGCGTCCAGCTCGACGAGTCGTCCGAAGAGCGGCGTCCTGCCGTGCAGGTCGGCAACCCCTTCATGGAAAAGCTGCTCATGGAGGCCTGCCTCGAACTCACGGAGGAGCATCACGAGTGGGTCGTTGGCCTCCAGGATCTCGGCGCTGCGGGCCTGACGAGCAGCACCGTCGAGTGCGCGGCGAAGGCTGGCACAGGCCTGATCATCGACGTCGCGAAGGTGCCGCGACGCGAGGAAGGCATGACGCCGTACGAAGTCATGCTCAGCGAGTCACAGGAGCGCATGCTCGTCATCGTCACGCCGGAGAACGAACCGCACGTGCGCGAGTTGTTCGAGCGCTGGGAGCTGCACTGCGCAACGATCGGCATCGTCACCGACGACGGCGTCGTCCGCATCCATGAGAACGGTGTCGAAGTCGGCGCAATCCCCGCGAAGATGCTCACCGAAGCGCCGACCTACGTTCGTGGTGTCGTGAAGCCGCAGTGGCTGACTGAGCTACAGGAGTTCGACTTCGCGACGCTTCCTGACATCGGCACATCCAACCTCCAACATCCAACATCCAACATCGGCCAGAGCACGAGCGACGTCTTGCTACAACTGCTCGCCTCGCCGGAGATCGCATCTAAGCGCCTCGTCTGGCGGCAGTACGACCACCAAGTGGGGACGAACACCGTCGTCGGGCCAGGCAGCGACGCCGCTGTCATTCGCATCAAGGGCACGAACAAGGCGCTCGCCATCTCGACCGACGGCAATGCCGCCTACACGTACCTCGACCCGTATATGGGCGGCGCGATCGCTGTCGCCGAGGCTGCGCGCAACGTCGCTTGCACCGGCGCGCGGCCGATCGGCATGACCAACTGCCTCAACTTCGGCAACCCGGAGAAGCCAGACGCGTACTTCCAGTTGCACGAAGCCATCCGCGGCATGTCGGACGCAGCGAAGGCGCTCGGCATCCCCGTGATCAGCGGCAATGTCAGCTTGTACAACGAATCGTCAGGCGAGCCCATCTGGCCCACGCCCGTCGTCGGCGTCGTCGGGCTGATCGATGACGTGGACCGCGTCGTGCCGATGGGGTTTCAGAACGAAGGTGACCGCGTGGTTGTTATAGTCGCTGCATTTCTGAGTGATGCCGACAAGCACGGTTCGTCATCGACGCTCCGAAATCGAACGCCGCGCATGGCAGACCACGCGGGCTCTGAAGCGCTCAGGAGCGGGTTCGGCATCGTGGTCGGCCAACCGTCGACCGAGGTCCAAAGCGAACGGGCGCTTATCGACTTTCTGCTCGAAGCCTCGGCGCGAGGTTTACTCCAGTCGGCGCATGACATTTCCGCGGGCGGCATCAGTAAAGCGTTGGCCGAATGCTGCATCGCCGGAAATGTTGGCACTACTGTAGGTGGGCAGGACTATCAGGACTTCGCATACTTTGGGGAGATACAGTCGAGCGTCGTCATATCATGCAAGTCCAATGATTTCGGCGACCTCTTGGCCCTCGCGAGTGTCTCGCTCCTCCAGCCCATATTGACGGGGGGCGTAGGGGGGAGCCGACTCGTGCTTGGAAGCTTGGACGTCGCAATAGACGAAATGCGCGAGGCCTACGAAAACGGCCTCGCGCATGCGCTGGAAGGCGCTACTACGAACGCTTGACCCTTACAGCAGGATCATGAGCAGGACGACGATCAATACGACCGTCAGGATCGTCCCGATGCTCACGTAGCCGTACGCCTGACCGTCTTCTCTTGTGAACAGACTTGCCAATAGCTGAAGCATGGTGTGGCCTCCTTTTCTTGAAGCCATCATGCCTCCTGGCCGTGTCGTAGCCGTGCCAGTGGACGCCTCTAGATATCGCAATGCCGTGACGGAGCGTCATCCCGCCGCGATGACGACCGCACCCTCGATCGCGGCGCTGGCGTCGCTGGCGAGGTACACGATTGCCGCCGCGAGTTTCGGCGCCGCCTCCGGGTGATGCTGTTTGATCGTCGGGCCGATGGCGTTCGCCGTCTCCTGCGACTCGATCAGCGCGTTCGCGCGCAGTCCGCCGTCCGATAGATCCGTTGTCCAGTCAAGCAGCGCCGTCGCGCCATCGGTCGCCTGGTCGTCGCCGATGAGGACGACGATGGCCGGATCGGAGCGCAGGCCGGCGATCTTCGGGATTGAGTGCGGGGCGTGCCAGACGAGAATGCTGATCGGGCCGAGCTGTTCGCTCGCGGCAAGGATGGCCAGTTTCACGGCGTCTTCGCGGCCGTCGCTCGTCAGTGCGATGCCTTTGCGGCCGAGCGCCCAGAACTCGTTGAGGGTGCTGTTCGCCGCGAACTCCGCCTTGGTCTCGTCTGACAGCGTCACCACCGCGACATCGGCGCCTGCTTCCGCGAGCGCGACTGCCGCCTTCCGCCCGGCAGCGCGCTCAACACCGAGCACGAGTGCGTTTCGGCCTGCGAGTTCGGTCGTCATGGCAATCGCTCCGCCGTCATCCAGATGTGGTTGCAGAACAGGCGGTTCAGCGGTGCGTACTTGCTGAGCGGGCGCAGGAACCGCAGGAAGTCCAGCACACCAAGCTCGATGTTTAGCCGCCGTGACTCGAAGTAGCCGCTCTTCGACGGCGGCTCCCAGAACTCGGTGCTGCGCACGGCGAACCCGTGCGTTTCCACATCGGACTTCAGCTTGGGCGCCGTGTGCTCGTTGATGTGCATCTCGCGCTCGTACTCGTCGTGCGGAAACTCGCGCCCCGTCGGCAGCATCGTCTCGTTGAAAAGCCCATCCCGCATGCCGAGCCAGCCGCTGACCTTGAGCGCGGCCTGATTGATGCGCCGGCTGTAATATGGATAGACGACGCCTTCGAAGATCTTGTTAGGTGACGTATGCATGACGAGAAGACCGCCGGGCTTGATGGTGCGGCGCAACTCGTCGAAGGCTGCTGCAAGCTCATGCGGGTAAAGGTGCTCGACGACGTCCATCATGAACACGACGTCGAAGAAGCCATCATCGAACTGCAGCGCCTTCACGTCCATCTGTTGGATGTGCGTGTGCTCGCGCACACCGACATCGAGCGCCGACAGCGCGCGGTTCCCGATGTCGACGGCCGCCTGCGCGTAGTCGATACCCCACGCCTCCGCGCCGCGCAACGCCGACTGGATCACCAGCTCGCCGCGCCCGCTACCGACATCGAGCACGCGCTTGCCGCGGAGATCGCCCGCGAGCGACAGTGCCTTGATGAAGCGCGGGCCGACCTTGCGCCCGTTGCTGATGACGAAGTCCTCGAAGCCGTGGCAGTTCGTCAGGTAGTAGTCGTCGGTGTAGACGTCTGGTTCGACGCGTTCCGGCGTTGCATTTGGGCTAGTCAAGATGCATCGCCTCCCGCACCGCAGCGATCGTCCGCTCACCGAGCGTTTTGTCGTCGAGCAGACCGCGCAAGTACGGTGCATCGTATCCGTGCTCGTGCAGATAGCTGACGATGCCGTTGATACGCTCCGGGCGCTGCAGCAGCGTATTCGCGACAAGCTGCCATTCGAGCGGGATGACGGGCACATGCAGATCCTCGAAGTGCAGCAGCCGCACCTTGTCGCTCCACCGCGACCAGTGATCCTTCACGTCGATCGCGCCATCCCCGCACTTGATGACGAGGTCACCCATCACTTCCGTCTTCATGCCTGCGATCTCAAACACGCCGAAGTAGCTCGCATAGGGCTCGCGCACACTGTAGCCAACCGGTCTCACCATCACGCCGGAGTGGGCGATCGCGCCCTCCATGATGTACGCACCTTCCATCGTTGTCGTGATGTCGATGTCGGGCGGCGTGTAGTCGGGGATGCCCTGCAGGACAGACGCCGAGCTACCCATCAGCGCCCACGGCTGCTGCGCCTTGAACAACGGCTCCACCAGGGCGTGCAGAACGACGCGCAAGCCCACGAGGACCTCCTCCGTCATGCCGTTCCCGTGGGGTACCGTTTCACCTGTCATATGTGCGAGTTTACCGGAGCGATGTTCGCGTAGCCTTGGATGCCATCAGCCAGCCCACCATGCGCTCAACTCGGAGCCGATCCTGGCTGCGTGGACTGCGGCGGCCTCGACGGCGGCAGGGCGGCCCGCGGGATCCATCCAGTTCGGCGCCAACGACTGCGCCGCGTCGTCCATCGTCACCAGCTTCGCATCAATGCCGGCTTCGAGGAGCATCTGCATCTCCGCCGCGAGTTGCCGCGCGGCCAATCCCCGCACCCCAGG
The DNA here is from genome assembly GCA_021731085.1 of Dehalococcoidia bacterium. Lineage (GTDB taxonomy): Bacteria > Chloroflexota > Dehalococcoidia > DSTF01 > JACRBR01 > JACRBR01. The sequence goes on along the minus strand of JAKFYB010000001.1, from coordinate 53,986 downwards.
TGCGCCGGGTATGCCCGCGGGTGCCACGATGAGTACACGCTCCGGCGTCTCGACGGCGACAATGTCCGCGGATGTCCATGACCGAACGCCGCCATCCGTGTAGCGTCGCCCATCGATCGATACGGGTGGAAACAGCCCGGGCACGGCGCATGATGCGGCAATCGCCACATTGATCGGCACGCCGTCGTTCTTAGTGAAGATGCGCAGCTCACCGCTCTCACAGTCAACAGCGCAAACCCAGAACGATGTCGCAGGCCAGCCGGATCCATCGTCGATAAAACCAGCCAACCACTCCTCCTGCGGTGCGGTGTCGGCGGCCAGCGCCATGGCGCCGATCTGAGCGCAGCGGTCGGGCGTCATCTCGTCGAACGATCCCCATAGTCGGAAGACGTCGGCGACACTCGTCGGTGCCGCGGGCGTCGCAATCGCCCGCCCAACTGGCTTCTCACCGCGGTCTCGCGCACGCTCGGCGAGGTCATGCTTGTGGGCGACCCACGCTCCGACGACGGAACCCGCTGATGTACCGACGACCAGATCCGCGTCCCGCGCATCGAGGCCGTGTTCGAGCAGGCCGGCGAGCATGGCTACCTCCCATGCAACGCCGATGGTGCCACCACCGCCCAGCACGAGGGCACGCTTGGCGGTGCTCACGTGGCCTTCTTTCGCCCGCGACGCGGGCGTGTCTCTTCGCGCTGTGGCTCGCCGAGCACGATGACGCTGCAGACGGCGTGGTCGACGAAGCGCGATGCCAGCCGTTCGCCCAGATCGTCCAGCGAGAGCGCTGTCGTGATGACTGTCGGCAGGCGTGAGGTGTGGCGGTGGTCGAGCAGTTGGAACAGACGGTCGCGCACCCAGGCGATCGATGTCTGCGAGTCGAGGTCGTCGAGGATGAGAAGCGGTGTGTTCTCCATCTCGTCGAACGCTTCGTACGAACTGGCGGAGTCCTCCCCGAAGCGGCGGCGCAGGAACTCGAGCAGCTTCGGCACTTTCATGAAGGTCACGGCCTCGCCGCGGGCACGGCGGTAGTTCGCGATGGCAGCGGCGAGATGCGTCTTGCCCGCGCCGTGCGGCCCCATGAACAGCAGCCATCCGTCCGGGTGTTCGGCGAACGCGAGCGCCTGGCGGTACGCGTTCTCGACGCGCCGCCGGTCGTCGGGAGCGAGATGCGCGGCGTTGATCTCGAATCGCTCGAACGTCATGTCGCGGATGACGGGGTGATCGAGCACGTCGAGCGACCGCAGCTCGCTGTTGCGCCGTTGTTCGAGCACGTAGATGCGGCCGATGCCGGCGTCGCTAAGCCGGGTCCGCAGGCGGTCGTCGATCTGATCCGGGGCGAGGTTTGTCGTGACGATCGTCGGCAGTCGCGTGTTGAAACGATGGTTGATGATCTGGAACAGCTTCTCCTGCGCCCACGGCGTCGCTGACTGCGCGCCAAGGTCGTCGAGTACGAGCAGCGGCGCATTCCGGACACGCTCGAACAGTTCGTCGTATCCCATCTCTGCGTTCGGGTCGTATGCGGCGCGCAGGTGGTCGAGCAGATCCGGCACGACCATGAACAGCGCGGGCTCGCCGCGTTCGAGCATGCGATTGACTACGGCCGCGGCGATATGCGTCTTGCCACAACCGCTCGCGCCCGACAGTACGATCCAGCCGTCGGCTTCCTCCGCGAACGCGCGCGCGTCTTCCACGCAGCGGCGATATGTGTCCTGTGCGCGAGCGTCCGGACTGCGGCCGCGGGCGATCAGGTTCGTGAACGTGAGCCGCGAGAGCGCACCGATGTTCGAGTAGCGCTGCAGGCGGTCGGCGCGCTGCGACTCCGTCTGTTCCGTTGCGCATGTGCAAGCGACGACCGAGCCGAAGTCGGGATGCCCGAGCGGCACGCTCACCCGCACAAAACGCGCGCCGTGGCACAGCGAACACGCGCCGATGTCGGCTACTGCGATCGGCGGCACCGCAGACGGGCGAGGGCGCCCATCCTCCGTGTCAGGGGTTGAGGCGCTGCTTGAGGATCTTTCCGTACTTCCCGCGGAAGTAGCGGTCGTCTCCTTGCGCAGAGACTCCGGTAGCACTTCGCTCAATCGTCGCATGGTCTGGTCCTTCAATTGCCCATCGTTCAAGAATGCGTGAGACGTAGCGCCAGGAGCGCGCGTTCTGTGCCGCAGCCTCCCGGAACGCCGCTTCGAGCCACTCGGCGGGATAGAGGCGCTCGGCTTCGGCGAGCTCGTCGGCGATCAGCGGCGAGATCGTACCGATGAGCGACTCATACAGCGCGAAGATGCTCGAACGCGCGGGCGCCCCAGCCGGCTGCGCTCGGGGGATGGCGCCGATATCGACGGAACCCGAGCGGACGGCCTCCAGTCCGCGGCGGTCGGCAGGCGCGTTCAAGAAGTAGAGCTCGATACGCTCCCCGTCCCGCTCCACGGTGAGAGGCAGCAGGATGCCGAGTTCAGTCGCTCGTCGAAAACCCCGGTTAATGGCGGAATATCCAATTTCCTTAGATTCAGACTCGAGTTCGTTCGGTAATTTTTGCTTTTCGGAACGGAGGAGTTCGTTTGGCACCTTTTGGGTGGCTACCAGTGCCGGCTCCGAAGCCAAATCGCTCGCCGTTATGTAGCGTGGATACCCTCGCTTGTGCCCGATTGCACGGAAAGCGCACAAGACCACGGCCAGGTCGCCCGGGTCCGTGAGCTGCGGCAGCAGATCCGTGAAGAACACATTCGGGATGGCGGTCGCCTTCCCACCGGAGGGGAAGCCTGTGAATGTCATGTGCCTCCGTACTGTTGGCCGTCCGCCGCTTATTCTATGAGCCGCTGGATGGGTAACCGGTCAAGCGGTCAGGTCAATCGCAGGCTGAGTGCCCACGCGGTCGGTTTGTGGCTTCGGTTCGTGGGATTGACCGTCGAACGTATGTTCGCAGCCATGAGACAGTGGTGTCAAGCTCTGGGATCCACCCATAGCCGTCCTGGAGCAGGCGCACGGAGGCTGTGCAGATATGGATCTTTCGTGCAATCATGACCCCCCACACGAACCGTGCGCGCGTACCACAGGAGGCTCTCGATGAAGATCATGGCGACGTTTGATGGCTCGGAGTTCGCCGAGTCGACACTCCCATTGCTCTGTCGGCTCGCTGCGTTGCCCGGTGCCGAGTTCATCCTGTTCTGTGCATCCGATGATGCGCACGAGGTACGCGCAGGCAACATGAAGCCGATCGATCAGGCGTATGGCCTGAGTGGTCAGGGCAGCCAGCCCAGGGCGTTCGAGCAGAAGGAACCTTCGCTCCTCGCCAACAAGAGTCAGGCCATTGACGCCCGCCTCGACCAGATCGAAACCTATCTTCGAGGCATTGGTGGGCAACTGCCGGCTGGGTCGTCGTTCACGACCAACCCTGAGGTGGACAAGGATGGCGCGGCTGCGATCATGCGGGCTGCCGAACGGCTCGCCCCTGACGTGATCGTGATGTCCACGCATGGCCGCACTGGGCTCGCGAAGAGGTTCGTCGGCAGTGTCACGGAGAAGGTGATCCAGTCCGGCGTTGCTCCGGTGCTTGTGATCCATCCACAGGACGTCAAGGACGCACGCAAGTAGCCGCGTGAGGCGCCTCGATCTGGCCATCGCACGCGAACCCGCGGCTAGGACTACAATAGACGCGCTGCTGACGTCATGACGGGCGACCGGTCGCCCGGCGCGCTCAGTAGCTTGGAGGAAGTCGTGCCTGCACTACTACTGGATGACATCACATTCTGGCATGTCGTGGAGTGGATCATCGTAATGTTCTTCTGGATGATGGCGATTTGGGTCTTCATCGCGGTGTTCGCCGATATCTTCCACCGGCGTAACCTCAGCGGATTTGGGAAGGCGGCCTGGATTTTCCTGATATTCATCGTGCCGTTCCTTGGCGCCCTCATCTATATGATCGCGCGGCCGAAGCCGTCCGTAGAGGAGATCCACGAGGCGAAGTTGCAGCACATGCACATGTCGGCGCACTCGTCTGCGTCGGGGCCGATCACGACGAGCGACGACATCGCGAAGGCGCACGCGCTCCTTCAGCAGGGCGCGCTCACGCAGGCCGAGTTCGATCAGATCAAGGCGAGGGCGCTGGGAACGGCATAAGCGACGATCTGGCGTTCAAGCAAGGTCCAACATATGCGCGTCGCCGTGCTGTCGGACATTCACAGCAATCTTGAGGCGTTGACTGCCGTGCTTGCGCATGCCGATGCAGGCGGGATCGTCAACGCCGTATGGACAGCCGGCGACATCGTCGGCTACGGGCCGCAGCCGTCCGAGGTGCTGGCGCTTCTCGATGGTCGGAACGCCGTGTCAGTGGCGGGAAACCACGATCTCGCCGCTTGTGGTCTCTCCGACACAGACAACTTCAACTATCTCGCCGCGCGGGCGGTCGCGTGGACGTCGACCGCTATCTCCTCGGACGAGCGGGCGTTGCTTGCGGCCCTGCCGCAGGTGCGCATCGAGCACGGCGTCACGCTCGTCCATGGGAGCCTGCGCGAGCCCGACCGCGAGTACCTGTTCGAGCCGGAGGACACGAGGGCGCACTTTGCACTGCAGACGACGCAGCTGAGCATCGTCGGACACACGCACGTCCAGTGCTGGTTCGAGGAGACTGCGCCCGGCGCCATACGCATGGGGCTGGCGATGGACGGCGAAACACTCGATCTGGGCAACAACCGCCTGATTCTGAATCCCGGCAGCGTCGGCCAGCCGCGAGACGGTGACAAGCGCGCCGGCTATGCGATCTACGACAGCGAAGCGGCGACGTTCACCTGGTATCGCGTGCCGTATGACATCGCGTCGGTGCAGGAAAAGATGAGCGCCGTGGATCTACCAGTGGAGCTCATCGACCGCCTCGCCCGGGGGCGATGACTCTCGCTATCCCGTGACAGTGACCGTGCCTTTCGCGCCGTCGATCGTGACTGTTGCGCCATCCGCGATCGTCGTCGTTGCTTTCTGCAGCGCGACGACGGCCGGAATGCCATACTCGCGCGCCGTGATCGCCGGGTGCGAGAGCGCGCCACCTGTTTCCGTCACGATGCCACCAGCGATCGCGAACAGGGGCGTCCAGGCCGGCGTCGTCATCACGCAGACGAGGATGTCGCCCTTCTGCAGGCGATGTCCTTCTTCCGGGCTGTTGAGCACGCGAGCCGTACCCGTGACCTGACCACGGCTGGCTGGCGCGCCCCGCAGCTCGGCCCGCATGGTTTCTGCTAGGGTGGCAGCGTCTCCGGGTGTACCGATCGTGAACGGTGGCTCCAGTGCGCAGTCGCGCGTCCATTGTTCGCGGTTCTTGGCTACCAGCGCGCGCAGATCAGCATCCGCGTCGGCCTGGAAGTCCTCCGGCGTGAGGAAGAGGACGTCGTCCGCGCGATCGATGCGCCCCGCGTGCACCAGCTCATCGCCGATCCGCAGCGCCAGTCCGCGCATCTCTCCACAGATCACGAGCTGCCAATACGCCCGGCCCTCCCGCACAGACACATAGCCGTCGAGTTCACCGACGATCTCGCGAAACTCGTCGTGCTTCTCTGCCGGAAGCGCTGCGAGCACGCGCTCCGTCGACTCCTGCCGGCGTTTCGCCGTGCGCTCGCGCAGCGCGTCGGGCGAAACAGCCTCCGCCCCCAGCTGCGCGCGTACGAGAGCGAGCGCGGACGCCGGATCTTCGGCCCAGGTTGGCTTGTTCAACATCCATGCTTGCGAGCGGCGCCCATGGCGGGCGATGAGCGCGTCAAACGCCACGACGAATGGAGCGGCTGCTGGCTCTCGACGCAGCTCGTTGAGCGCATCCTCAGTGTTTGAGCCGATGATCTTCGTGACGGCTGGCGTCGCGCGGGCAAGTGCGGCCAGGTCCCAGATTTCTGTATCGATGTCCTGCGTCGCGTTGTTACCACCCTGCGTTACCTCGAAGGCCAACAGCTCCACGTCAGCGCCGACGTGTTCCGTGAGCAATGCCGTGAGCCGCATGTTCGGGATGTACAACAGCGCGAGAGACGTGAACGTCTGGTGGAAGCCGTAGAACCAGGCCTCGGCGGCCGCTTGCAGATCGGACCCAGGCTGCATCGCGGCGATCTCGTCACAGGTTCGTTGGATGCGCGGTTCGCAGTACGTCTTCCAGAAGCGTGATGGGCCGCCGTACTCCTGGCTGACGGCGACGTAGCGAGGAGCCATTTGCGCCAGGCGCTCCATCGGCGGCATCGTCGTGCGGACATACAGGAACGGTCCGACCATCTGGAACCGCTGGAACATCACCGGCGGCTCCATGTCGATCTCCGCCCAGGCGCGGTCGGCGCCGGCGGGCGCGCGGTTCCAGAGCCACAGCTCCATCGGCATCATCGGGTCAGGCCAGTGGGAACGGTCGCGCATCCACTCGCACTGCGGCGCTTCGTCGTACACCCACTCGTGCGGAATCTCCGTGCCGTCCGCGCACCGAACGGATGAAGTCAACGCGGTCGTCATCTGTTTGCTCCTCGGGAACCTGTCAACAACTCGCCTCCGCCAGCCCGCATGCGAGTCGCTCGGCTGGCGGCCATCCGTTAACCTGCGTTAACGTTCCTTAATGCGCGTTAATTTAGCCGAATGTCCGCGACTGCGCGACACCCGGCCGGAAGCCAGATTGACGCCCAACCGGGGCTTCCTGCCCACCTGGAGCAAGTCATGAGCGACCCGCTATGAGCGACATCCACTGGCTCGGAGAAGACGGCTGCCACCATGACACCGTCGTCGGAGGCAAGGCCGCGAGCCTCAGCAGGCTCGCGTCGCAACACACGGTCCCACCCGGCTTCGCGATCGCTGCGGTACCCGCCACACGAGACGACGCGGTCGCGAGCCTTGCCCAGACAATCGAACATGCGTATCGCAGGCTCGGCGATCATTGCGGATCCACGCAACCCGCCGTCGCCGTTCGTTCGTCAGCGCTGGACGAAGATGGCTGCGATGCTTCGTTTGCGGGCCAACACGATACGTACTTGAACATCCGCGGTGCCGACGCGCTCGTCGATGCGGTGCGGCGCTGCGTCCTCTCCGCCTCGTCCACCGAAGCGCTCGCGTACCGTCACCAACGCGGGCTGCCCGTGGACGATGTGCGCATGGCCGTGCTCGTACAACAGCTCGTGCCGTCGGACGTATCGGCCGTCGTCTTCAGCGCCAATCCGATCACCGGCAGCCGCGACGAGGTGATGATCAACGCGAACTGGGGCCTCGGCGAGAGCATCGTCGGCGGCATCGCCACGCCGGACACATTCGTCGTGCAAAAGGAACCGATAACCGTATCGTGGCGAGACATCGCGCTGAAGAACCGCATGACCGTGATGACAGACTGTGGCACGGAGGAGACAGCCGTACCTGAGTCATTGCAATCCGCCTGCAGCCTCACAGACGCCGAAATTCTCGAAGTTGCCCAATTGGCGATCGTGCTCGAACGTGGCGTCGGTCACGCGGTCGACGTTGAGTGCGCCATCGCGCGGAACACGCTGTATCTCCTTCAATGCCGGCCGATCACCACCCTTGGCTAGACAAGCACCCGCCAGCGCCACTCCAACTACCAGCGTCCCGCTACTGCTCGCCCTATCGTCGCTCGGCGCTATCCTGGCGCCGCTGAACTCGACGATGGTGGCGGTTGCTCTTCCCGACATCCGCGATGAGTTCTCGCTGAGTCACGGCGCCGTCGCGTGGCTGATCTCCGGCTACCTGATTGCGATGGCCGTCGCGCAACCGATTGGCGGGCGGTTGGGCGACCAGATCGGGCGTGCGCGGGTGTATCGTGGCGGGCTGCTCGTCTTCCTCGTCCTCGCCGTCATCACGCCGTTCTCTCCGAACTTTCCGACGTTGGTGATCTTGCGGGTGGCGCAGGCCGCCGCCGGTGCGACGCTCATCCCCAACGGCATGGCAATGTTGCGCACGCACGCCCCGCCCGAACAGCTTGGCCGGCTGAACGGGATCAACGGCGCCGTCCTTTCGTTCGCGGCGGCGGTCGGACCGTTGATCGGCGCGGCGACACTGGCTATCGCGTCGTGGCGCTGGCTGTTCCCGATCAGCGTGCCATTCATCCTGCTGGCACTGCTCCTGCTGCAACGCCTGAACGTCCGCGATCCGGAGCAGGTGCCTCGCACGCCTATGGACTGGATCGGCACCGGACTGTTCGTTGGCGTGCTGGTATCACTCACGTTGCAACTCGCGTCCCTTCGCGAAGAAACGACCGTCGTCGAGAGCGTCCTTCGCTGGGGTGGCACAGCGCTAATCGCGGCTCTGTTCGTCTGGCGCCAACGCACGACGGCTTCACCTGCGGCGGAGTGGCGCCTCTTCCGCGTGACGTCGTTCGCGGCAGCGACGGCGTATGCGCTCCTGTCGAACCTGACGATGTACACGACGCTGCTGATGATCCCGTTCTTCATCCGTGAAGTGCAGGGCAAGAGCACGGAGCTGTCCGGGCTGCTGCTCGGCGCCATGTCCGTTCTTGTCGCGATCACGGCCCCGTTCGGCGGCAGGCTGTCCGACGCATGGGGCCGTCGCCCGTCGGCGCAGATCGGATCCGTCCTCATGCTCATCGCGTCCGTCGCGCTGCTTGGGGGCCTTACGCCCGACGTGTCGCCGGTGTATCTCGCGTCCTGCCTGGCGCTGCTCGGGCTGGGTCTGGGGTTGGGCGTGGGCGCGGCGGGCACGGCGGCCATCGAGTCCGCTCCCCGCACGCTCGCGGGTTCAGCAGCCGGCACAAGCTCGATGATGCGCTACGTCGGCAGCATCGTCGGCGCCGGCATCCTCGCAGGCGTTCTCAACAGCGATAGTGCGGGTGGCGATGTGGCGACGTTTCGGCTGGTGATGATCGCCGTCATCACGACGGCCGCGCTCGCGGTGGTGGCATCGATGTTCATCCACAAGTTCGTTGCAAACGAGGCCGTACCGCTTGTACGGGAGCCCACCGCCGAAGCCATCTGATCTGCGGCCGACATGGTTCGTGGTGCGTCAGCCTTGCGATACGAGATGCACATCAACCGTCGGCGCCGCCGCCATCAGGCGGTCTGCGAACGATGAGCTCAGCGCCGCGCGGATACCCGTACGCGGGCGGTGAGCAAGAACGATGTGATTCACGCCGGTAGCCCTTACGTACGCAACAAGCGTCGACGCTTCGTCCGAACCCTCAAGCTTCTGAACGCGCGCGTTGAGGTCCTCCGCCAGTTCCAGTGTCCGGGCAAGTTCGCGCTGCGCCGCATCGCCAGCCTCGCGGTCGAGATACGCGACACACAGGTCAGCGTGCAAACCCTGCGCGAGCCGCCACCCGCGGCGGATCAACGTGCGCGAGAACGGCGTCGCATCGACGTACACGAGGACGTGCTCGTCGACCTCCTTGGCGTCTCGGGCTGCCTCTCGCATGTATTCATCGAGGTCTTCATCAACATCCTGCGCCGTGCGTCGGAGCGCGATCTCGCGGAGCGCAGCGAGATTCTGTGGACGGAAGAAGCTCTGTAGCGCCGCCTTCGCCTGCTCCGGCGGATAGATGTTGCCGTGCTCCATGCGCGCGCGGGCGGCCTCGGGCGATAGATCGATGAGGATAACCTCGTCCGCCTCGTCGATGATGCGGTCTGGGATGGTCTCGCGCACTTTGACGCCCGTGATCGATTCGACGGTGTCGTTCAGGCTCTCGATGTGCTGGACATTGAGCGTCGAGACGACGTTGATCCCCGCATCGAGAATCAGTTCCACATCCTCATAGCGCTTCTCGCGCTCGGAGCCTGGCGCGTTTGTGTGCGCGAGCTCATCGATCAGGCACACAGCAGGATGGCGGCGAATGATCGCCTCCACGTCCATCTCTTCGACGATGACACCGCGGTATTCGACCTTCTTGCGCGAGATGACCTCGAGTCCATCGAGAACGGCCACCGTCTGGGGACGCCGGTGCGTCTCGACGAAGCCGACGACGACGTCCTCGCCGTACTTGCGCCGCCGTTGCGCTTCGTTCAGCATCGCGTAGGTCTTGCCGATGCCGGCAAACGCGCCGAGATAGATACGGAGCGACCCACGCGAGCGATCATGGGCGCGCTCTTCGCGCTGTACCTTGCGAAGGATCGCGTCTGGATCTGGCCGCGTCGTGTCGGTCATGGGCCTGCTCCATCCTCGGACGCCAGCATCGCGACGAGCGACGACGCAAACACCATGGGCGATTCGTCCTTGGCAAGTGTCACGCCGCCATGATCGCGGATGATGCGAGCCAGCGTCGCGCGCAGGGGCATCTCACGTACGGCGAAGAGGAATCGAGCCGTGGGCCATCGATCGAGCAACTCCCGAAGTCCGACGACGGTCTCATCGCCGTGGAGATCGACGATGGCGGCATCAGGCGGAGCCGCGTCCGCGAGCGTCGAGAGCGGCCAGCTGTCGACCATGATGCGGAAGTGCGCGCTCTTGAGGACGACGACCAGCGCCATGCCGAAACCGGTGTCATTGCTGACGATAAGCAAATCCTTCGTGTCGACAGCGACTGGCTTCATGTCACGACCTCCCTTCACTCGGAACCTACATCTCGTCAAGCGCAAGGTTCAGCTTCAGCACATTGACGCGCGGCTCTCCGAGCAGCCACAGCGTCGAACCGTCGGTGTACTTCTGCACCAGATCGCGGACGACATCTTCTGACAGCCCACGCTCGCGGGCAACACGAGCGACCTGGAGATCCGCGTACGCGGGAGAGATGTGCGGGTCGAGCCCGCTCGCCGACGCCGTCACGGCGTCCACGGGAATCTCGGCGTCTGCCGGCAAGCCCTCCTCTTCGCGAATGCGCGCAACGTCCGCAGCGACGCGGTCGGCAAGCGCCTGGCTGGATGGGCCGAGGTTGGAGCCTGACGAGGCACCGGCATCGTAGCCATCGGCTCCGGCGGCGGATGGGCGCGGGTGGAAGTACTGCGCGCCCGAGAAGTTCTGCCCGACAAGAGCCGAGCCTACTACTTCACCGTCACGAGTTACCAGGCTGCCGTCCGCATGGCCGGGGAAGACGACCTGGGCGATGCCTGTGATTGCCGCCGGATAGGCTAGGCCGAGCAGCACCGTGAACGCCGCGAAGGCGATGATCGTTGTGCGAAGGTCCTTGAATGTGTTCTGAAGCATGTCCATCTTCCTTCTTCTAGTCGAGCTGAAGCAGCACGAGCAGCATGTCGATGAGCTTGATGCCGATGAATGGGGCAATGAGGCCCCCGACGCCGTAAATCAACAGGTTGCCGCGCAGGATGTCAGCGGCCGGCGCAGCCCGGTATGCAACGCCACGCAGAGCAAGCGGCACAAGCAGGATGATGATCAGCGCGTTGAAGATCACGGCGGAGAGGATCGCACTCTCCGGTGTGGACAGCCGCATGACGTTCATCTTGTCGAGTTGAGGGTAGATGCCAATGAACATTGCGGGGATGATCGCAAAGTACTTCGAGACATCGTTAGCGATACTGAACGTCGTGAGTGACCCACGCGTCATCAACATCTGCTTGCCCACAGCGACGACGTCCATGAGCTTGGTGGGGTCGGAATCGAGGTCAACCATGTTGGCGGCCTCTTTCGCCGCGGCTGTGCCGGAGTTCATGGCGACTCCGACGTCGGCCTGGGCGAGGGCGGGGGCGTCGTTAGTGCCGTCACCCGTCATCGCAACGAGACGGCCGAGCGCCTGTTCGTCGCGGATAAGCTGCATCTTGTCTTCGGGCTTCGCCTCGGCGACGAAGTCATCGACACCCGCCTCGGCGGCGATGGTCGCAGCTGTCAGCTTGTTATCGCCGGTGATCATGACCGTGCGAATGCCGGCGCGGCGCATCTCCTCGAACTTTGCCTTGATACCCGGCTTGACGGTGTCCTTCAAGTAGATGACGCCCAGGACCTCGGCGTTGTCGACGACGGCAAGAGGCGTGCCGCCCGCCATCGCGATGCGAGTAGAAACGGTCTCCAGATCGGCCGGGATGTTCGTCGCAAGCTTGCTCACCGCATCGACCGCACCCTTCATGATCCGATGGCCATCGAGTGCCATACCGCTCATGCGGGTTTCCGCGGTGAACGGAATCAACTCGGCGCGCGGATCTGCGCCGACGCCGTTGTAGCCGAGACGGTGCGCCAGATCGACGATAGACTTGCCCTCCGGCGTCTCATCCGCGAGCGATGATTGTAGCGCCGCGGTTGCAATCTCCTTCTCGGAGTGGTCGCCGACGGGGATGAACTCAGCGGCAAGCCTGTTTCCAAACGTGATCGTGCCGGTCTTGTCGAGCAGCAGTGTGTCGATGTCGCCGGCCGTCTCGACGGCTTTCCCGGACATCGCCAGCACGTTGCGCTGCACCATGCGGTCCATCCCCGCGATTCCGATCGCAGAGAGCAGCCCGCCGATAGTTGTCGGAATCAGACAAACGAGCAGGGCAACCAGCGCCGTGGTAGTCACATCGCCGCCGACGTATTGCGCGAACGGCCGCACGGTTCCCACAGCAAGCAGGAAGATGATGGTGAACGTCGCTAGCAGGATGTTGAGAGCGATTTCATTCGGCGTCTTCTGGCGCTGTGCACCCTCGACAAGTGCAATCATCCGGTCGAGGAACGTTTCGCCTGGGTTGGCCGATATACGGACGCGCAGCCAGTCGCTGGTGACGGTCGTGCCGCCGGTTACGGACGTCCTGATATCCGTGCCAGGTTCCTTGATGACGGGTGCCGACTCGCCCGTTATGGCGGCCTCGCTCACGTAGGCCACGCCTTCGATGACGTCACCATCTCCGGGGATGATCTCGCCTGCCTCCACACGGACGATGTCGCCGATGCGCAGTTCGGATGATGGGACCTCTTCGATGCGGCCATCCCGGTCGCGACGGGCCATCGTGTCACGTTTCATCGCCCGCAGGGTGTTGGCCTGCGCCTTGCCTCGGCCTTCGGCCATCGCTTCGGCGAAGTTCGCAAAAAGCACGGTGAACCAGAGCCAGACTGAGACGGCGGCGGTGAAGAACCCGCCTTCAGCCCGGTCGCCGAAGGCGATATCGAGCCAGAGCACCGTCGTGACGAGGGCGCCAATCTCGACGACGAGCATGACGGGGTTCCCAAGGAGGTGGAGCGGGTTCAGCTTCTTGACCGAGTCGATTGTGGCCTGAAGGATGATCGGCCAGTTCCAGATCGAGGCGCGCGCCTGGCGCTGCTTCGCGATTTCGGAGCGACCTTCACGGTACTCAGGCGCATTTGGCATTTGTACAGACATGTGCGTATCTCCTACGACAGGATGCCGGCGTTGACGAGGAAGTGTTCGACGATCGGGCCTAGCGTGAGCGCGGGGAAGAACGTCAGGCCACCGACGATGATCACGACGCCCACGAGAAACCCGACGAACAGCGGCGAGTCGGTAGGCAGCGTGCCCGCCGTCGTAGGCACCTTCTGCTTGTTAGCGAGCGCCCCGGCCAGCGCCAGGATCGCAATCATCGGGACAAACCGGCAGACGAGCATCGAGATACCTAGCGCCGTGTTGTAGAACTCCGTGTTCGCCGTCAGGCCACCAAACGCGGACCCGTTGTTCGCGCCGGCCGATGTGAAGGCGTAAAGGATCTCTGAGTACCCATGAGCCCCCGCATTCAGAGGGCCGACCTTGCCCTGATCGACTGAAACCGCGACGGCGGTGAGAAGAAGCATCATCGCCGACGTAGTCAGGAAGTAGATGCCCGCAAGCTTCATTTCCTTCGGCCCGATCTTCTTCCCTAGGTATTCCGGCGTGCGGCCGATCATGAGACCCGCGATAAACACAGAGATGATCGCGAAGACGAGCATGCCGTAGAGTCCCGAGCCGACACCTCCAAACACGACCTCCCCGAGGTGCATGTTGAACATCGGAATGAGACCCCCGAGCGGCGTGTAGCTATCGTGCATCGAGTTCACCGAGCCGTTCGACGCACCCGTCGTTGAGACCGCCCAAATCGCCGAGTCGGCGATACCGAAGCGGATCTCCTTGCCCTCCATGTTGCCGCCGGAGGAAGCGAGGTCGCCCGTTTCGTACGACTGGCTGACGCCGAGGTCATCGAGCGTCGGGTTGCCCGTCTGCTCAGCGTTGTAGACGAAGAATGTCCCTGCGAGAAAGATGACCGACATGGCAGCGAACACGGCCCAGCCCTGGCGGGTGCTGCCGACCATCTTGCCGAACGTGTAGGTCAAACCAGCAGGGATGAGGATGATGCTAACTGCCTCGAGGAAGTTAGAGAACGGTGTCGGGTTCTCGAAGGGCACCGCGGAGTTCGCGTTGAAGAAGCCGCCGCCGTTCGTCCCGAGCTGCTTGATGGCGATCTGCGACGCGGCGGGTCCCATGGCGAAGATCTGCTTCGCACCCTCGACTGTCGTGATCTCCTTATACGAGTCGAAGTTCTGGATGACGCCCTGCGAAACAAGCAGCAGCGCCAAGATCGAAGACATAGGTAGAAGGATCCAGAGCGTGCAGCGCGTCAGGTCGACCCAGAAGTTGCCGAGGTCGGACGTTGACTTCCTCGTGAAGCCGCGAATAAGGACCAGCACGACGGCAATACCAACGGCAGCGGATACAAAGTTCTGAACCGTCAAAGCCACCATCTGTGAGAAGTAGCTCATCGTCGTTTCGCCGCCGTACGACTGCCAGTTCGTGTTAGACGTGAAGCTGGCCGCCGTGTTGAAGGCAAGATGGGGCGTCGTCCCGGGCAAGTCCTGCGGGTTGAGGGGGAGGTCCCCCTGGGCGCGAAGAATGGTGTAGACGGCCAGCATGCTGACAGCGCTGAACATGATCATGCTCAGCGCGTAGCGCTTCCAGTCCATCTCAACCTTCGCATCCACGAAGAACACGCGGAAAATGACGCGCTCGACGGGACCGAACACCTTCTTCGAGAGTATTCCCTCGCCTTCGAAGACGGCGTGCATGTACGCCCCCAGCGGCTTGGTGAGCGCGAGGACGACAAAGAAAAACAGAAGAATGTGAAGCACACCAAAGATCGTCATGTCAGAACTTCTCCGGGCGAATGAGCGCGACAAGCAGATAGACCATCACGCAAATCGCGCCGATCGAGAGAATCACGTTTTCCATGCTCGTCACACCTCCTGAAAGAACCAGACTGCGCCAGCGAAGATCGCGAATAGCAACGCACTCACAAGGAGGAACACGACATCGCTATTCATGAGCCGACCTCATCCGACCAGTTGGAAACCAACACCCACAGGGCGACTGCCCCAAACACCAGACCGACAATGACCGATTCCATTGCCACTCCTCCGGCTCCTTCTACTGCACGACGTCATCCTTGCTGCCGCCTTGAGCGGGCGACCCTGTACGTCGTGATTGCCTGCTTGCGCCTGCGTACGGGCTCCACCTTGCGGGGACGCCCGAGAGCCAACCTTACTGCTTCGGTCTGCCAGCTCAGGCCCACGAGAACTACCATCGTCACGAGCACTGCCACCCGGACCAGCATCTCTTCCATCACTCCGCCCCTCCCTGTCCGTCACCCAGAGTCTTTGGCGCGACCTCGGCGATGAGCCGGATGAGCGCGTCCATCGGAAACGGCTTCTGCAGCCACTTGAGCGGCTGAAACTCATCGATGCGTTTCTGGGACAATGGCGCTGCCGAGATCACCACGACGCCAACGCGCGCGCGGTCCGCCGGCGTGAGCCGCCGCAAGATCTCCCAGCCGGTGTAGTCGGGAAGGTTGACGTCGAGCACAAGCACATCCGGCCACGCTGAAGCCATCGCGAGAATAGCGGCCTCAGCGGTGCCCGCGACGGTCGCGTCGTGGGCGCGCGCCCGCAGGTTGCGTGCGATTACGTCTGCCAGTGCCGCTTCATCCTCGACCAGCAGGATCTTCATGCTGGCACTGTAAGGCGCACGCCGTCAGGGTCGCGTGTGCCAGATGGCACCAAAGCATACGGGAGTTGTCAGGATTCCGGATCCAAGAATCGGTATCCAATTCCCGTGTCGGTGCGGATGTAGCGCGGCGAACCCGAGTCGTCGCCAAGCTTCGCGCGCAATTGATTGATGTACGTGCGCAAGACGTGGGTGTCGTCCGTGTACTCGGCGCCCCAGACGGCGCGCAAGATCATGGGATGCGTGAGCACCTTGCCCGCGTTCGTCGCCAGGTACTTCAACAGCGTGTATTCCGTAGGCGTCAGGTGTAGTTCGTCACCGCCCAGCCGCACCGTGCGCTTCTCGATGTCGATCACGAGGTCGCCCATCGAGATCTCCGACCCCTGCGCGCGATTCGTGCTGCCGCGACGGAGCGCGACGCGGATGCGCGCCAACAGTTCGTCCATCCCGAAGGGCTTCGTCAGGTAGTCGTCGGCGCCCTCGTCCAACGCCGCGACCTTCGTCTTCTCGTCGTCCGCCACCGAGAGCACGATGATGGGTGTCTCGTGCTTGCGCCGCAGCTCGCGGCAAACGTCGACGCCGCTCATGTCGGGCAGCATCAGGTCCAGCAGCACGACATCCGGCTTGAACGCGTCGAACTCACGCAGGCCCGACGCGCCGTCATCCGCCTCTCGTACGTCGTATGCGTGGCCTTCCAGCGAGCGGCGCAACGCGCGGCGCAACTGGGCCTCGTCATCGACGACGAGAATGCGCGGGTTGCTCATGCGGACGCCTTTGCCTGCTCGGCAACCGGTAGTTGGATCACAAAGCGCGTGCCACTGGGCGCACTCTCGACCCGCACAGAACCGCCAGAAAGGGTCACGAACCCCTTCACGATCGCCAGCCCGAGGCCGCTGCCCTTCACGCGCCGGCTCCCCTCCTGCGCGCGATAGAAGCGCTCGAACACATGCGGCAGATCGCGCGCGGCGATTCCCGGACCCTCATCCGACACGACGATCTCGACCGATGCTCCGGCAGCACTAGCGGCAAGGTGGATCGGCGCTCCTGCGGCTGAATACTTTGCCGCGTTCTCGATGAGATTCACGAGCGCCTGTGCCATCAGAGTCTCGTCGGCCTGCGCGTAGATGTCAGCGCCAGCGTCGAGCGTAACCACTCTCGGCTTTGTCACGAGCGCCGTCCGTTCCCGCACGTCATCGAGCAGCGATGCGACGTGCACGGAACGGCGAGCAGGCGCGATGACTCCCGACTCGATTCGATTGAGATCCAGAATGTCGCTGATCACGCGGTTAAGCCGGTCGGCCTGCGAATCGATCGTGGCGAGAAAGGCCTCGCGATCCTCATCCGACCATTCGACGCTCGTGTCGATCAGGCTCGAAACAGCGGTCTTGATGCCGGCGAGCGGCGTCTTGAGGTCGTGCGAGATCGATGTCATGAGCGCCGTCTTCATCTCGTCGGCCTGCCGCAACGCATCGGCATGCGACGCCGCCTGCGCCAGTTCGGCGCGCTGCACGCCGAGCGCCGCCTCACCCGCAAACGCCGCGAGCAGGCTGTCCGGGTGCTGGGCGAAAGGCGTCGCCCCGATTGGCCCATCGAGCCGCAAGACGCCCAGCGTGCGATCGCCGAAGAGCAGCGGCACGAACGCCGACCCCACGTCGGCCTCGCGAATGCGCTGCGTACCCGATGGCGCCACGATCCGGGGGCGGCGCGAATTGCCGAGGCCCGTGTGCCCAATCCGCGTGATCTGACCGCTGGACGCTGCCTGCTCGGCCATCGTCCGCTCCTGTGCGTCCGCGGGACGGCCGGCGTCGGCTGATCCGGCATGGGCGAGCACACCCCATCCGCCCGCCGCAGCGGTTAGCACGCTCGCACCCGGTGCATCGAATGCGGCGACGACCTCGCGGCACAGCGACGCGAGCGCTTCCGCGGGTTCCGTCTGCCCGATCATCGCGCGGCTCAGCGACAGCAGCACCTGCGTCTCGGCCTCCCGACGCCGTGCCTCTTCGGCCGACGCCCGCGCCGCCGCGAGCAGCGAGCTGCCGATGATCGACACGCCAAGAAACACGAACAACGCCAGCACGTTCTCGGGGCTCTGAACCGTGAGCGTGTGCAGCGGCTCGACGAAGAAGAAGTTGAGCGCGAGATTGCTCGTCACAGCGGCGAAGATGCCGACCTCACGGCCCCACGTGCCGGAGATCACCAGTGTCAGCAGAAGGAGCAGCAGGCCCTCGTTGAGAAGCCCGATGTCGTCCTGCAGCGGCGCCATGACAGCCGTGAGCGCGGCGACGGACACGAGCGTCGCGGCGACGCCGACCCGGCGCCTACGAAACCATGGCGGCAGCTTCATAGTAGAAGTGTAGCCGTGTGCGCCGCCCGTTGCCCTGAACGACGCCTCGCCTTAGGCGAGGACACCTTCCGCCAGCAGCTCGATGAACTCCTCCTCGTCAAGGCCGAGGATCTCCGTCAGTACCTGCTGGTTGTGCTGGCCGAACGTCGGGCCGGCGGACGTGACGTGGGCGGGCGTCTCCGAGAATCGCATGCGGCTGTTCTCCACCGGCACCGGCCCGAACTCGCCGTGGTCGACAGTGATGAGATGCTCGCGCGCGGCGAGCTGTGGGTCGCTGAACGCGTCGATCGTCGTCGTCAGGCGGTGCACCGGTACGCGCTCCGCCTGCAGCACGCTCTCGATCTCCTCGACGTCACGTGTCCGCGTCCAGTCGGCGATCGCAGTTTCGAGCGGCTCCTGGTTGGCGAGCCGCGACTCCATCGTCGAAAACCGCGCGTCGCCGCCGAGCGCAGTGATGACACGGCAGAGCCCGGCCCACTCGTCGTCCGTCGTGACCGCTATCGCGATCCAGCAGTCGTCACCCGCCGCCGGGAACACACCATGCGGCGCATAGTCTGGGGATGCATTGCCACGCCGGTTGAGCACGTTGCCGTTGACGGTGTAGTCGAGGATCGCTGGGGCGAGAAAATGCGTCGATGCCTCGCCCTGCGAGAAGTCGATGTACTGCCCCTCGCCGGTGCGCCGTCGATGGTCGAGCGCGGCGAGGATCGTCGCAGCAGTGAACTTCGGCGCGATGTAGTCCGTGTACGCGCCCGGCGCTCCCGCTGGCGGGCGGTCGGGCCACCCGACGATCGCACCGAACCCGGCGATTTGCTGGCCCATCGTCCCGAATCCCGCAAGATCGCGGTGGGGGCCACTCTGTCCATTCAGGCAAGAGCTCAGCATGATGAGCGACGGATTCACCTTGCGCAGCGACTCGTAGTCGAAGCCGAACTTCGTCATGGCGCCAGGCGCGAAGCTCTCGGTCACGACGTCTGCCCACGCCGCAAGCTTCATCGCGACTTCATGCCCCTTGGGGTGCGTGAGGTTCAGCGTCAACCCGAGCTTGCCGGCGTTGACCGTGGCGTACGCTGCCGACCGCTCCGGCCCGGGGACGTGATCCTTATACGGTGCAATCGTGCGCAGCGTGTCGACCTTCGTCGTGCTCTCGACCTTGATGACCGTTGCCCCGTAGTCAGCGAAGTAACGCGTGCCCCACGGCCCGGCGATCACCCATGTGAACTCCAGCACCTTTACGCCGGCAAGCGGCAGGGCGCGTGACGAGGGCGCGGCGACGGATGCCACAGCGGTGCGTAGGCTTTCTCCCGCGATCTCATCGCTGTGCTCGCCGAGCAGCGGCGCGCGTCGGCGAGTCGTTAGCGGCGTTCCGCCAAGCTTCGCGTGGACGCCGGGATACGTATACGTCTCGCCAAGTTCCGGATGTTCGACCCTCTGCCAGAAGTCGCGGCCTGCAAGCTGCTCCGAATTCACGACATCTTCGATAGAGGCGACGGGCACAATCAGCAGCCCGCGTTCCATGCTCATCTTGAACAGCTCGTTCTTGGTGTGCGTGCTTGTGAACTGGGCGACCGCGTCGAGGCAGCGCAGCAGCTCGCTCGGCGGCTCCTGCCCGGAAAGGATCAGCGTCGTGTAGTTAATCCAGTCCTTGTCCCGCGTCGCTTCATCGACCACGCCCTCTTCGCACATCACCTCCATGAGGCGGCGAGAGAACGGGCCGATGGCGCTGCCGAACAGGAATGTCACGGACACGAAACCATCCTTCGCGGGATTGACGAACTTGAGCGGCAATCCCCCGAAGTTCACGCCACCGGAAAGTCGCTTCGTCTCCGAATCTGCCCAGCCATGCGCGAGCACCGTCGCCTGCGTCGACATCATCGCCGCCGTCTGCGCGGAGACATCCACGTGCTGGCCGACGCCGTCACGCTCGCGCGCCGCGTGGGCGATCAGAGCGCCAACGGCTGCCTCCGCGCCTGCGTGCAAGTACGCCTGCGGCACTGCTATTGAGACAGGCGGCCGGTCTGCGTCACCGCTCATGATGTTGGCGGCGGACGCCGCCCACACCGTCAGATCACTCGCCGCCCACCCGGACTTCGGACCCACCTGCCCGAACGGCGTAATCGACACCATCACCAGCCGCGGGTTGATGGCGCTCAGTTCCGCATAGCCCAACCCGAGCCCATCGAGATATCCCGGCGCAAACGACTCAAGCACAAAGTCAGCACCGCGAACAAGGTCGCGAAAGCGCTCGCGCCCGGCATCCGATCGCAGGTCGAGCGTGACGCCGCGCTTGTTGCGGTTTAGCGCCCACCAGTTGAGGCTGCGGTCGGGATGCCGCTCATCGTTGCGGAACGGCCCTTGCCTTCGCGCACGCGCACCATCCGGCGGCTCGATGACAATCACATCAGCGCCGAGGTCACCGAGGATCTGCCCACAGATCAACGAGCCTTCGTCGGTCAGATCGAGAACGCGATAGGGACTAAGCATTGAGCAGTTCCTTCGTTAGCGGTTGAACGTGTGGGTTAGGATAGTCAACTCCAGCTAATGGCGTATACGGAGTGCATGCCGGACAACCCCTTCAGTTCCACCTCTCGCCCCTCGCTGAACGTCCCCGGCTCGACGCTGCTCTCGACGAGCGCGCGCACGAGCGACGACACGAGGATCTCGCCGCCCATCGCCTTGCCCGCGACGCGCGACGCGAGGATGACGTTCTTGCCGTAGAAGTCGTCGCCGTCCTTGATCGCTTCACCGGCGTGGAGACCGATGCGGACTTTCACGTGTTCTCCGTTGACTGCATTGTGGCCGTCGAACGCCTTCTGGATGGCGATCGCGCAGTCGAGGCCCTTCTTTGCGGACTGGAAGGCGACCATGAATCCGTCGCCCATCGTCTTCACTTCGTACCCGCCATACGCGCGCAGTTGCTCGCGGATGAGGGCGTTGTGCTTGCGGAGAAGGTCCTGCCACGCCTGGTCGCCGAGCCGCTCGGTGAGCACCGTCGAGTCCTCGATGTCGCTGAACATGATTGTGACGGTGCCGTCCGGCGCGGCGTGCGCGGCGATGTCTGGTCGCTCTCGCTGGACGCTGTCGGCGACGGCGACGATCGAGGTGTAGATGTCGGTCTCGGTCGTGATGCCCTGATCCTTCAGCTTGATCGCGAGGATCTTCTCGACCAGCGGCTTCATCTTCAGATCCTGCGCTGTCGCCAGCGCCTCGTCGATCAGTTCGCGCGCGCGCTCGCGGTCGCCGGGCGCGTCACGCAGCAGGCGGATGCGCGCGCAATCGTAGGCCGCCTCAGCGCGAAATGGTCGATACGCCAACGGCAAGAACGCCAGACCGACTTCGATTGAATCGACCGCCTCATCAATCCGACCGAGCGTTTCGAGTACGAGTCCGCGAACGTGGTCCGTTGTCTGCCCGTATCCAATGGCATAGCTGTTCGTTTCGGGAATCTCGAGCAGCACCCTCTCCGCCATCTCCTTGTCACCCGTGAGATGCGCGAGCGCACCGAGCACGGTATCTGCGCTTCTGAGGAACAGCTTCGCGCCAACAACCTGCGATGAGATAACCGCCTCCGCCGAGCGCCGCGCAAGTTCAATGTCGGATGTCCGGATCTCGAGTTGTGCAGCACGCACCGCTGTCGTCCCCAGCTCTACGAACTCCAGGCTCGGCCCGGGTGGGATATTCGCAACCAGATCGACGAGTCGCTGCTGGTGGCCACGACCGACTTCCAACTCACCAAGCACGTAGGCGATTCGCGCCAGATATCCCACGAGCCGGGGATCCTGCGAGCCTGCTTCTAATCCCCATTCCAACGCTCGTCCAGCGGCATCCCAATCGCCCTTCGCATAGGCGAGCTGGCAATCTACGAAAGCGGCGTTTGTGATTATGATCGGCGTCCGCAGCCGTTCTGCCAGAGCATGGAGCTTCGACGCGTGTCCTTCAGCCCGGGCCAAGCGACCTAGCCACCACTGCCCCGCGTTGAAGAAATGGGCAATGGCCTCGAACTGTGGCTCGTTGAGTTCCTGTGCGAGCGCAATCGTGCGATCGCCAATCTTGATGGCTTCTTCAAGTTCGAGATTGAAACCAATCACATACTGGCTGAAACGGAGCACGTCGAGTTCGAGTCGCGGGAGCTTTCGTTCGACCGCAACGGCTTCTGCCCGAGCAAATGCTTCCTTTGCGCCGTCGATGTCACCCATCAAGCCAAGGCACTGCCCGATCGCCGCCTGAAGTTTCCCGTAGCTTTCGCTTTCTTCCTCCACAAACGCCAGCGCGCGCCGCAGCATCTGCACAGTGGTGGGCCGGATGAGAATCAGGTTGGTGCCCGCCATGTATGCGACGTCAACAGCACGCTCGTGTTCGCCTGAACTGGCGTAATACTCGAACGCCTGGCGCAAACTGCGCCACGCTTCGGACGTGTCATTGTTGCTCAGCGCTGTCTTTCCGAGGTCGAAGAGCAGCCCCGCCATCTCGCCGTCCATCTCCTGACCTTCGCGGGCGGAGAGAGCGACGCGGAAGTGACGAGCGGCTTCGGGATATGCCGCCTGGGCCACGGCCTGCTGGCCGGCGATGGCCGAGTACTTCGCCGCCTTCTCACCGTAGCGGGGCGAGAGCGTCGCGGCCTCGCTGAAGTGCATAGCGAGGCGGCCAGCGCGTTCCTCGGCGTGCGCGCCGTAACGCTTTTCCAGCGCATCGCCGACCTGACCGTGGAGGCGCACGCGACGCGTCGTCGATAGTTCGGCGAGCAGCGTCTCCTGCATCTGCGCGTGCGTGAAGCGATAGCGGCCGGGCGTGTCCGTCTCCTCGATCACACGCGCTTCGAGCGCTTCCTCGACCATCTTCAACAGCGCGTCCTCGTCGCGGTCACCGAGCAGCGTCAGCGTGTCGTACGTGAAGTCGCGGCCGATGATGGCCGCCACCTGCAGCAGTTCGTTCGTATCTTCTGACAGCCGGTTAAGCCGTCGGCCTAGCGCCTCGCGCACGCCGTCCGGGATCGCAATATCGGAGATCGAGTTCCTGGTGAGCGTGCCCTCCTGCGCCATCAGATTCACGACTTCGCTCAGGAAGAAGGCGTTGCCCTCCGTCTCCTCGAAGATGCGGTCCAGCACCTCCTTGCGCGGTTCGACGTTCGCTCGCGCCTTGATGTAGGCGGCGACTTCATCTCGTGTGAGTCCGCGCAGGACGATGCGGTCGAACCCGCTCTCGCGATTGAGCGATGCGAGCGTCTCCGAGAGCGCGCTCTGTCGCGTGATATCGGTGTCGCGGTAGTTTCCGACGATCAGGATGCGCGAGCGGGACAGTTCCCGCGCGACGTGCTGGAGCAGCAACAGCGTCGGCTTGTCTGCCCAGTGCAGGTCGTCCAGCGCGACGACGAGCGGCCCCTGTTCCGCGATCGCCTTCAGGTACTGCGTGTAGGCGTCGAACAGCCGGAACTGCGCCACCTCCGGATCGGAGATCTCCGGCGGCGCCGTTACGTTAACGCCGGTCAACAGCCACGGAAAGATGCGGACGAGTTCGTTGATCGCCTCGGGGGTCATCTGTGGCCCGATGATGGTCGGCAGCTCATCCTGGTGCGCCAGCGCGTACTGATTTCCGGCCTGGATCCACGGCCAGTACGGTGGCGCACCCGCGGATTCGTGCGTGCGGCCCCAGAGAACAGTGGCGCCGCGCATCTTCGCGTACGTCTCCAGCTCCTGCGTCGTGCGCGTCTTGCCGATGCCGGGCTCACCGACGAGCATCACCAGCCCGCCATGTCCGGCGACGGTGTTGTCGAAGGCCTTTCGCAGTCTTTCCAACTCCGATTCGCGGCCGACGAACACGCCGAGCGCGAGCCGGTCGAGGACATTGGAGTCGGAGTGTGACGCCGACCGCTGCGTCGCGTCGACGCGCTCGAGCATCGCCAGCACGTCGTCCGCGGAAGCCGGCCGTTCGGCGGCGTCCTTCGCGAGCAACCGCAGGATGATCTCTTCGAGGTCCTGCGGGCATGTGTCGGAGTGCCACGACGGCGCGACCGGCGGCGTGTTGATGTGCTGGCTGATCACAGCCGTCGGGTTGTCGCTCACGAACGGCGGACGGCCCGTCACCATCTCGTACAGCATGCAGCCCAGCGAGTAGAGGTCCGCGCGCGGCGTCGTCTCGCGACCGAGCGCCTGCTCCGGCGGCATGTAGGCGACGGTGCCCACGAGCATCCCGTGCATCGTCAGCCGCGACTGCTCGAACCCCACTGCCAGCCCGAAGTCACCGATCTCCGCCGTGCCGTCCGCGGCGAGCCAGACGTTGCCGGGCTTGAGGTCGCGGTGGACGACGCCGTGCTTGTGCGCGTGCGCGAGACCTCTGCAGACGCCCTTTGCGATCTCGAGTGTGCGTTCAGTGTCGAGCGGCAGGTCGAGCGTATCGACGGCGCCGCCGGACATGTACTGGCTAACGATATAGGGCTGCCGCTGCCCATCCGCGCCAGTTTCTTCGCCGACGTCGTGGATCGTAACGATGTTGGCGTGGTCACCGAGCTTCGCCATCGCTTCGGCCTCGCGCTGCACGCGCGAAAGTCCCTGCGCGTCGAGGCCCTCGGTCTTGATGACGGCGACGGCGACATCGCGCTTCAACCGCTCGTCGTGCGCTAGGTACACCCTCTTGCGCCCACCCTCGCCGAGGAAGCTTCGTACGACATAGCGTCCGCTGGCGAACGACCCGGGTAGCGGCGCGGCCTGCGGCGCCAGCTCGGGACGTGTCTCAGGTTGAGATTGAGAGGTGGACGTGGGAACGCTGGAAGCCCCGGCCCCCGCCCGCACGGCCGCGTCCAAGAACGTCCGCGCATCGCCATTCTCAGGGTCGAGGGCGAGCACGTCTTGCGAGAGTTCATGGACGCGCGTCCACTCGCGCTGGCTGAGCGCGGCCTCAGCCTCATCGAGAAGCCGGTCGATCTGGCGCTGGACACGTTCGCTCGGCATGTGCTCCCCGTTCGCTGCACTAGCGGAGAGATCATCCGCGAACGGGCCTTCTGTGGCAATTGACGCCGCTCAACACCGAGCGGCGCCCGAGGAGCGCGCCTTGGGCGGTGTGCTCAGAGCGGGAGGATGCTCATTCGAGGCATCGGTCGTCCTTCAACAGCGAATGGGTGACCGCTACCGCCGATCGTTGATAATGACGCTCTGGACGGGTGGGGGACGACCGAGCATCGGGGAATTCAGCTCCAGAGCGAGGCGGGCTGGCAATGCCAGCAGACCAGACGAAGGACAATCCGGCGCCGCGAGTCAGGTACGCCCGAACAACGGACGGCGTCGCCATCGCGTTCTGGACGATCGGCCGTGGCACGCCGCTCGTTCACACACCGCCGTTTCCGCTCGGCCACCTCCTCGTCGAGTGGCAGAACCGCGCGAACCGCGCGTACTACGAGAAGCTCGCCGAGACGCACACGATCATCCGCTATGACGGTCGCGGCGCGGGCCTGTCCGAACGCGAAGTCGATGACTACTCGCAGGAAGCAAAGCATCGTGATCTCGAGGCCGTCGTCGAGGCGTTGGGGCTCGAGAAGTTCGCGCTGCTCGGATTCGGGCACATCGGCTCCGCGTCCGCCGCCTATGCCGCCCTCCATCCGGAACGCGTCTCGCACCTCATCCTCTGGCATTCGTACGCGCGAACAACTGATGTCACAAACCTTAGCCGCATCGAAGCAGCGCGATCGCTCATCGAGCGCGACTGGAAGGTGTACACCGAACTCGAGGGTTACCGCGTGTCACGTTGGGCCGGCGGCGACATGGCGCACTGGTACGCCGAGTACGTGCGCGAGTCCGTGACGCCTGCGGGCTTGAGCGCCGCATACCAGTCGATCAGCGACGTGGATGTTTCGGATCTTCTCGCGCAGATCGAAGCGCCAACACTCGTGATCGCCCGCCGCGCGAGCGAGGTGCTGCCCGTAGAGGTTGCACGCAACCTCACCGCCTCGATCCCCAATGCCCGCATGGCGCTGCTCGATGGCACCGGCGTCATCCCCTTCCCCGACGTCATGGAGCAGTTCGTCGCGGAGATCTGCGACTTTCTCGGGTCAGCGTCCGAAAGCGCGCCGGACGGCCTGACCCGTCGCGAGATCGAAGTCCTTGGCCTCTTGGCGCGCGGCTTGAGCAATACACAGATCAGCAACGAACTCGTGCTCAGCATCCGCACGGTCGCGCGCCACATCACGAACATCTACTCCAAGATTGGAGCTCAGAACCGGTCGGAAGCGACGGCATACGCCATCCGCCACGACCTCGCCTGAGCGCGTACGCGGTTTACGCCAAATCAGCCCGGGCTAGTCGCGCGTGCTCCTCTTTTCAGCCCAACATCCGCCGCAAACCTACGCCCTTTGTTCGATGCCATCCGCCTGCCGCAACCCGCATGCTTACAGCGCTGGGGATCGCCGGACGGCGGGCCATCCGCCGCTTGGCGATCCCCGGTTCTCACGAGCGTGTCGGCGCGCGGGCGCCGAACGCAACACTAAGGAGGAGACATGTTGAAGTGGATCGCAATGATGGCGGCGTCCACGGCGATGCTTGCCGCGGCCGCATGTGGTGGCGGAGGAGACGAGAAGACGATCGATCTCGGCGACGGAAATGAGATCACGGTGGGCGAAGATCTGCCCGACGACTTCCCGGATAGCTTCCCAATCTACGACGGCGCCGACCTGCAGGGCGCGACCACAGGTGAGCAAGATGGCATCACGGGCATCGTCGCGACGTGGACGACGGGCGACAGCTTTGACGACGTCGTCGCGTTCTACAACGATGCCTTCGAGTCCGGAGAGTGGACGGTAACGCTGACGGGCAGTGCCGGTGGCAGCACGTACTGGGCTGTCGGCAACACCGACGGCAGCAAGGCCGGCTACGTCGCTATTGCTGATGGCGACGACGTCCTGATCTCAGCGACCGTGGGCGACAACCCTGACGACGCCAGTGGCTCCGGAGACGATGGCAGCAGCGACGATGGCTCATCGTCAGATGGCGACTCCTCATCCGACGATGGCGACTCTTCGTCGGATGACGGCTCGGACGGTAGTTCCGACGACGGCAGCAGCAGTTCGGACGACGGATCCGGCGATTCCTCAGGCAGCGCCGACCTCCCCGACGAGGTCGAACTCCCTGACGACTTCCCGTCCGACCTCGTGAGCCTCCCCGACGGTCGCATCACGAGCGCCCAGTCGTACTCATCGAACGGCCAGGATACGTACATGGTCGGCTTCATTACCCAGGAGAGCCCTGACGACGTGGCCGACGCCTTTGCATCCGAGATGACGGGCAAGGGCTACACGGAGACGCTCCGAACGTCGGACGGCACCGGCGTCTATGCCGCGTACACGGAAAGCGACGATGGAACCGGCAATGTGATCGTGCTGTCCTTAGTCGAGTCGAGCAGCTACGACGGCTACTACGAGGGCGTCCTCCAGGTAACCACAGGCGTGGCCCAGTAAGAGAGACCAGAGCAAGAGAGATCGTAGGGGCGGCCCTGTGTGGCCGCCCCTGCCTTGTTGAGAGCGAAGCGTTGGCCTGCAGACCCGCCCCGACACCTGTACCAGAAAAGCTTCAGCTCCGCCGCACTCTCGCTGCAAGCGACGTTCGTGGGATACCAGCGGGAAATCGACCGCGCTACGCGATCTCTTCCTCGAGCACCATCAGGTCCTCAAACCGCGACAGATTGTTGCGGAACCGCAAGTGCACGACGCCCGTCGGCCCGTTGCGATGCTTGCCGACGATGAGTTTCGTGATGCCCTCCGGGTACGGCTGGTCGAAGTTGCGCATCTCCCAGTCCTCGCGCGTGACGTAGATGTCTTCGCGGTAGATGAACATCACGATGTCCGCGTCCTGCTCGATGCTGCCCGACTCGCGAAGGTCGCTCAGCATCGGGATGTGCGGCGACCGCTGCTCCGGCGCACGCGAGAGCTGCGCGGCCGCGATCACCGGAATGTCGTTCTCGACAGCGAGCATCTTCAGTCCGCGCGAGATCTCGCTGACCTCCTGCACGCGGTTGTCGCGATATTTGCCGCCCGCCGTCATGAGCTGCAGGTAGTCGATGATGACGAGATCCGGCTTCCGGTGCAGTTGCTCCAGCCGCCGCAACTTCGCCTGCATCTGCGGCACCGTCGTCATCGACGTGTTGTCGATGAAGATGTCGAGGTCGGCCAACTCCTGCGATGCGTTGAACGCGCGACGCTGTTCGAGGTCGTTCATCTGCCCCAGCCGCAGCCGCGAGCCATCGACGCCGCTCTCCGAGGCCAACAGCCGTTGCGCCAGCGACTCGCCCGACATTTCGAGCGAGAACACGGCGACACAAGCGTGCGAGCTCACGGCGGCGTTACGCGCGATGTTCAGCAGCAGGGCAGACTTCCCGACGCTGGGCCGCGCCGCCAGTACGACGAGGTCCTTCGCGTGAAAGCCGCCGAGCAGCGTGTCGAGGTCCATGAACCCCGACCGCACCGGCCCCATCGCTTCCGGCGACGAGCCCGGCTCGAACGCGCCCGGCGTCGACCAGAATTCTTCGAGGTAGTGCTGCAGCGGCAGCAGGTCGCTCGCTCGCCGCTTGCCGTTCAGGCCGAGCAGCATGTCTTCGGCGCGGCGCATCGCCCCGTCGAGGTCGGCGCCGCCTTCGTACGCGAGTTGCACGATCTGCGAGCCCGCCGTGATCATCTGCCGGTACACGGAGTCGCGCCTGACGATCTCAGCGTAGTGCTCGATACCGACGGCGGTAGGCAATTCCGTCGTGATGCGCGCGAAGAACGCCAGCCCGCCGACGTCGTCGAGCTTCTCCTTGCGGCCAAGCTCGTGCGCCAGCGTGACTTCGTTGATGTGTTCGTCGCGCTCCCACAGCCGCACGCACGCCTCGTACGCCCAGCGGTGCTGATCGCGGTAGAAGTCCTGCGGCTGGAGGATCTTCGCCACATCCGCGATCGCCGTCTGGTCGATCAGGATCGCGGCAATGCAGGCCTCCTCGGCCTTGATATCGAACGGCGGCAGCTTGTCTACGGAGACCATCAGGCGTTCCTATCCAGATTCACAGATGGGCCGATCCACAGAGGACACAGAACGGCACAGAGAGGTCTAATCAGGTTGTCATGCGCGGCGTGGTTCTGGAAGAGATTTGTGGGGGGTCAGTGCCGGCCGTTTCCCACGGTTGTGGGTGTGACATGGGTCGAGCATGGCTGGACTCCTGCGCGACGGCAACCTGTACCGGCTACACCAGCACTAGCGGAGCCTTAAGCTCCGCCGCGGTCGTCGTCTCGAAAGTCCTGCCACTGGATCGAGAAGAAGCGCGCTTTACGCTTCGTCGTCTGCCGTTTCCGCTTCCGCTTCCGCGGCATCCTCGACGGATGCTTCGACATCGCCCGTCTCTGCGTCTTCGTCGTCGGTCGAGGCTTCGGCCTTGGGCTTGCCGCCCGACGCTTTCGCCTGGATGTCCGCTGCCGTCGTTCCGTCTTCGCCGACGACGCTGATGTTCACGGTGGCGGTGACGTTCTTCGTGAGCTTCACGACGACGGGGTAGTCACCGAGATCCTTGATCGGGTCGAGGGGGATGTTGTGGCGGTCGAACTCCGACCCCAGCGTCTCGCCGACCTTCAGCGCGACATCGCCCGCTCCCACCGACCCGAACAGCTTGCCCGTCGAGCCCGCCTTGGCGTTGATGGTGTAGCTGATGCCCTCGAGCTTCTCCGCGAGCGTGCGCGCTTCGTTGTCGCGGGCGTCCTGGAGGCGCTCCTCGCGAGCGGCGCGGATCTCGGCCGACTTCACGATGTGGGTGGTGGCCGGCATGGCGAGGCGGCGGGGCAGTAGGTAGTTGCGAGCGAAGCCGGGCTTCACGTCCTTGATGTCGCCGATCTTGGCGGTCCCGGGAACTTCCTCGATGAATACGACTTTCATGTCTCTACTTTCTTATGGCGCCCGAAGCGCTAACAAAAGGACGGTGCCCGACGAGTCTGCACTTCGTTCTGATTGTGGCCGAGGATGCAGGGGCCGGGCGCCGTCGCTGCTCATCCTATGGTCGCAGTAGCGCCGGAGTGAAGAGTAACAGGTCAACCCCCGTGCGCGAAATCGCGCTTGTCTTCCCACGGTGGTGGGGTTTGTGTTTCGGGTCGTTGGCTGTCCGCAGTTCGTGTCCGTCCGCTCCGGAAAAGTGTGTTCAAAAAAAGTTTCCGAATAACAAGTCGTCAAGTGATCAATTAGGTCAGGGTTCCGTACGATGTTCTTCAATCGGTGGTAGAACTAATGTTCTCCCAAGTCAACGAAAATGTCAAGGCTGTCCGTAGTCGTTACGGCCCTTGGCCAAGAGCCCACTGACCGCGGCGTAAGCTGCCAACTCAGCTCGACGGCTCATGCCTAGCTTGTTGAGAATGTTGTGCACGTGTCGCGACGCTGTGGCATGCGCGACGACGAGTTCTTGCGCAATCTCAGAGTTGGTCATTCCTTGAGCTACGAGTTCGAGTACTTCGCGCTCACGCTGCGACAGTTTGCTCGCGTGACCGTCGTCCGAGCGACCCGCCAGCGCGCGCGCAAGGTCAGACTGGCCCGGACCCAGATGTTGTGGGTCGCTGACATTCATGAACCGGGCGATCTCTCGCGTGATGTCGTCACCCGTGCAGGGCATCAGCCAATTGCCCGGCGTATATACAAACTCGGCATTGGGTATGCCGGCCGCGACCTCGCCGACCACCGCGGGAGTGTAGGCGGCAGCCTGTTCCCTTGTGAGCACGAGTGTCTTGGCCCGGACGTTCGTTAGGTCCGCAGACACATCATGCGTGGCCACGCCTTTCACGAATTGTGAGTATTCATTCGAGCGGATACCGCCGCGCATGAGGTCAGCGAATGCCTCGGCGTATGGCGCGCGCTCCATGTCCCACCCTCCAACTATCGCATGAGAGAGTGTCCGCACGAACACCTCCCAATCGCGATAGGCAAGTGGCGCGATCGCGCGAAGGACCGGATCCGCTCGCAGGCGTCCCGCGCTCACCGACGGCAACCACAAGATTAGGCGGTCGACGCGGTTTGGGCGCGTTGCCGCATAGCGAATCATGATGCGTGATGCCTCCGCGCTGCCGTAGACAGAAAACCGCTTCAGGTTCGCGGCGTCTGCCACGGCGTCAATGTCGAGTGCGAAGGCGTCAAGGCTTAGATCTTCGACGTTGTGGTCAGAAAGCCCACATCCGCGCGGGTCGACGATTAAGAGGCGGGCGAATGCGCCGATCTCCTCCGGGTGCCGAGCCGTACATGGGTTGCCAAGGCCGACCGAGAAATTACTCCACGGCAGCGCCATGATGTAGATGATGGGCTCGCCCTCGCCGAGCTCAGTGAAGGCGATATTGACCCGATCAGTCGTGCGCGCGTAACGGACAGGATGCGCCATGGTGGGCCATTGTACCGGGCACCTCGCAAGCTCTCGCGGTAATGACATCCCACGCGCGCAGAGGGAGCCTCTCGGCAGTAGCCACATCGCTCGATACACCAATTGGTGTACGCCGCCGTCCGCCGTGCCACAGACTCTTTCCACCTTTTGAGCGATGCTGCGCGGCCTGCGCGCAGGCAAACTCACCCATGACGGTTGTTCTAACAGTTTGAAACGAGGCCCTATGCCCAGATTCCTGATCGAACGCGGCGTCGCGGGCGCCAACCGGATGACCCAGGACGAACTCGCGGCGATGTCCCGCAAATCTTGCGGCGTCCTTAATGACCTTGGCCCCGCGATCCAGTGGGTTCAGAGCTTCGTGACTGGCGACAGGATCTTCTGCACATACATAGCGCCCAATGAGGAGATTATCCGGGAGCACGCCCGCCGAGCGGGCTTTCCGGCGGATCGAGTCGTTGCCATCCATGCCGTCATCGACCCCACCATCGCCGAAGACTGACCAGCAACCATCACGACACAAACGGACAAATGAAACGACAAGGGAGTACCACCGCAATGAAGATGCTTCTCATGGTCTTGGCCACACTGGCGGTAGGCGGCGCACTGCTGACTGTTGACACGCCAACGCGCGCGTACGCGGCAGGCACGTGGGCTGCGACTGACAGCATGGCTATCGTACGAGGCGAGCACACAGCCACGCTGCTGCCGAATGGTACGGTGCTGGTGACTGGTGGACGTGGGGCCGGACAGGCGGGGCATACCGAGGCCGAGATCTATGACCCCGGCACGGGCACCTGGTCGGCGACTGGCCCGATGTCTACTCGCCGTAGCAGTCATACGGCCACGCTCTTGCAGAATGGCAAGGTGCTTGTGGCCGGCGGCTACGACGGAGGCGTGCTCTCCTCCGCAGAACTCTACGATCCAACCACGGGCACGTGGTCGGCGGCTGGCGACATTGGGGAAGCACGGTTTCGTCATGTGGCCACGCTCCTCCCAGACGGCAAGGTCCTGGTCACAGGTGGCAGTTTCAACGGTATGTACTATCAAAGCAGCTCGGCTGTCTACGACCCCGGTACGAACACGTGGTCAGCGACTGCCAGCATGTCCATCGCACGGCAATACGCGACCGCCACTCTGCTGCCAACAGGCAAGGTGCTGGTAACCGGCGGGCGTAACGCGTCGGGCATCGCTGCTAGTGCAGAGCTCTACGACCCGGCCGCGGGCACATGGTCAGCGACCGCGAGCATGTCCGGCGGACGCACAGAGCACACGGCGACGCTACTGGAGAGTGGCGAGGTGTTAGTAGTTGGCGGAGCCAGTGACTCACCGTCGTTTCTCGACACGGCGGAACTATACGACCCGCTCGGGGGAACATGGTCAGCGACCGGCAGTATGACGATCCCGCGCCGTCACCACGCTTCCACGCTACTACTTGGGGGCAGGGTGCTCGTCAGTGGCGGCGATCGTTTCGGCGCGCTCTCTTCAGCACAAGTCTTCGACCCTGTGACCGGTACTTGGTCTACAACGGGTGACATGACGGAATCTCGGTGGTTGCACACAACGACGCTACTGCCCAACGGCGATGTCTTGGCCGCAGGTGCACTTAACGGTGGAAATAGTCTTTCCACCGCCGAGATTTATGACGGGCCACCGCCCTGCGAAGGCGACATTGACTGCGATTATTATATGGACCCGCCGGCAGTTGCCCATCAAGGTCCTGCAAACCCCGATGCTGCTTTCGATAACTGTCCAGACACGCCCAATCCGATACAGACCAACACGAGCGGAAACTACATCGACCACAGCCCGCCGTTCAACGCGAACGTCGACGACAAGACGTGGCCCAACTCCGACGCCGCGGGCGATGCGTGCGACAGCGACGACGACAATGATGGGATTTCGGACGCGGATGAGGCTTCTGGTGCGGCGTGCACGCCTGCTGTTGCGACGAACCCGCTGCTGCGGGACACCGACGCCGATCGCTTCCTCGACGGCGCGGAATGCGCGCTCGGGACGAACCCGACTTCTTCTGCGAGTAAGCCGCTCGTGACTGCGTGCGGGTCGACGACGGATGTGGACGGCGACAAGCTCACGGAGCGCGTCGAGATTTGCTTCTACGGCACCGACCCCAACAATAGCGACACTGACGGCGATAAGGCGCTTGATGGCGCGAAGGACGGGTGCGAGGCGGCGTCGTTTAATGGCGACCGGATCGTGAATGTCGCCGATATGGGGATGCTGGCGACGGCGATCACCAACCCGGCGTTCCGGGTTGTGAGCGTGGATGTGAACAAGGACGGCGTCTGGAATCCGGCCGACCAGGGGTTGGTGGCGTCGTTTATTTCGCCTTCGGGGCAATGCCCCGGCTAGGTGCTAGGTGTTGGGGGCTAGGGACTAGGTCAGGAGGGCGCTCGGTTGGGCGCCCTTCTTGCTTGTCGGCGCATGGTGGTGGCGATCAGGTGCGTTGACAAGCGCGCTCCAGGGCCATGCCGTCATACGGATTCACCATAGAGACTGATAAAAAAGGCCATATATTCGTTGACATCGTGACAGGCCTATCGGACAATATGGGCGCCACCCCCGAACGACTCCCCCGAATCTGCTCAACACATGCAGCCACACATCCAATACGCACTCACTGACGACGAAGTGCGGATCGCCTACTACCGCATGGGCGACGGCGTGCCGTTTCTCGTGACGTCTGAGATCATCTGGAGTCACCTGCGCAGCACGCATGGATTGCGGGAGTATCACCGCAGTAACAGCGGGCGCGGCGTCGGGCGCGGCATGGAAGTCGTGCGGTACGACGCTCGCGGCGTGGGCCTGTCGGAACGCGTGCCGGACGCGTTCGCGCGTGAGTGCCTGCTGCTGGACATCGAGGCAGTGCGTGAGGCAGTCGGCTTCGAGCGTTTCGTGTTGTTCGGGCACCTGAACGGCTGCATCGCGGCGATGGAGTATGCGGCGGCGTTCCCCGAACGCGTTGAGGCGCTCGTGCTCGTCAGCCCCTGGCTCATCGGCCGAACGCACCTCGCGCTTTCGGAGCACTTCGGCATTCAGCCGGCCGCCGACATGAACGACCGGCAGTGGCAGGGATTTACGGACACCGTCGCGATGCACGCACTGGGCGCGGGCGTGACGCCAGCGAGTCAGAAGCTGGCACAGATTTATCGCGACGCGATGACGCCCGAGGCCTACATGACCTTCCTTGAGTGGCGCCGCACGATCGACCTGACCGAGGCCGCGGCTGCAATCACTGCCCCGACGCTCATCATCCGCCGCGAATCAGAACTGTTGCCGTCCAGGGATCTCGACGTCGCCCGTAGCATCAGAAACGTGCATCTCGTGACGGTAGACGCGCACGAGCCGCCGTTTCAAGGTTGGCGCGACGAAGAGACGCGAGCGATCGAGGAGTTTCTGGCCATACCGTGCGCTACCGCGGTTGGCGAGAACGAACCGATCTCCATCCGGACAAAGGTGGAGCACGCTGGTCTCACATCGAGGGAACTTGAAGTCCTCAAGCTGATCGCGAAGGGCGACACCACGCAGGAGATGGCGCGCACCCTCATACTCAGCGAACACACGATCGCCCGCCACATCGCGAACATCTATCGCAAGACTGACACGCACGGGCGGGTCGCAGCGGCCGAATACGCTCGCCGGTACGGCATCGCCTGATCCAGGCCTCTTCGCAATCGAATGTGGTCAGAACTAACCACATCCAGATCGCGGATCTGGTTACTTTCAGCGATGTTTACATCCTGTCCAATCAATCAAATTGGGCACCAAGGGGCGGCAGCTATTGCGCGCCCTTCGGCGCACATTCCGAAGGATAGGAGACGGCATGTTCTCGAAACGACTCCATCTGGCCTCCGGGTTCCGTATCACAGCATTCGTGGCAGTGGCCGCCGCCGCACTCCTGGTGCCCCTTGCGATGTCTCGTTCCCAGACGGGAACCGCGGCCCAGCCCTGCGACAACGGGGACGGCGAAGTTGCGCGGTGGGCGTTCGAAGAGTCCAATCCCCATGACGACATTGCGCTCGACACCGCAGGTGGCACGCTAGCACACGACGCCGTGATCAATGTTCCAGGGGCAGCATTCAGAATGCCGCCCGGCGCTCCCCTGGGCGCGTCACCCGCTCAGGCGAACCACTTCTTCGGCTTCCCCCACTTCGCAACACCCGACGAGCCATGCCTCGACCCGGGTAACTCGATCACAGTGGCGGCATGGGTGCAGCCGGAAGCAGTCTCGCCGCAGACCCTCATTTCCAAGGCCATCACGACAGGTGGTGGATCAGTACACGATGGCTATGAGATCGGCCTGACTGGCACGCGACAGGTCTTCTTTCGCATCAACCAGCAGACATCCGGCGACACCTTTCGTGTGGATTCGACGACGTTGTATGGAACTCCGATCTGGTTGCACGTAGCAGCGACCTACGACGGTACGACCATGATCCTGTACGTCAACGGCGTCGCGGATGGCAGCCTGGCGGCGAGTCCGACGCTGGCGGACAACCCGTTGCCGCTGACCATCGGCTCGGAGTCCTCCGGATTCAACTCACTCCGCGGCAAGATGGACGACGTGCGCGTCTACAACCGTGCGCTGGCACCTTGCGAGATCAATGTCCTTGCAGGCGGTACACCTTGCGCTACACCGACGCCAACAAACACGCCTGAACCACCGACGGATACGCCGACTGCGACTCCGACCGATACCGAGACCCCGACAGGGACCCCGCCGCCGACGGACACACCCACCGATACACCCACGGCGACCGACACCCCAACGGATACCCCGACGCCAACACCCACCGAGACGCCGACGGACACGCCCACACCAACGGACACGCCCACCGACACGCCGACTGCAACGCCTACGACATGCGGCCTCGACGTTGACTGCGACCGCTATGAGGACTTTGCCGCGACGCTGCACCTTGGGCCATTCAACTTCAATGTCCACGAGGACAACTGCCCGGGCCTATACAACACGATCCAGGAAAACAACGATGGCAACTACATAGACCACAGCCCGCCGTACATGTCCGGCGTCGACGACGAGACGTGGCCGGACACGGACGCCGCGGGCGACGCGTGCGACACCGACGACGACAACGACGGAATCACGGATCTAGACGAGGCCGACGGCGGAACAGGGTGCGCGGCCATCACAGATCGCCTCCGGCGCGACACCGACGGCGACCGCTTCCTCGATGGCGTGGAGTGCGCGCTCGGCACGGACCCGACGTCATTCGCGAGCAAACCGCCGGTGACGATGTGCGGTGGGACGACAGACGCGGACGGCGACAAGCTCACGGAACGCATCGAGATCTGTTTCTACGGCACCGATCCGAGCAACAGCGATACGGACGGCGACAAAGCGCTTGATGGGGCGAAGGATGGGTGCGAGGCGGCGTCCCTCAACGGCGACCGCATCGTAAACGTCGCCGATATGGGGATGCTGGCGACCGCAATCACGAATCCGGCGTTCCGCGTCGTGAGCGTGGATGTGAACAAGGACGGTGCCTGGAATCCGGCCGACCAGGGGTTGGTGGCGTCGTTTATTTCGCCTTCGGGGCAGTGCCCTGGCTGACGCCTCAGATGTTGGATGTTAGGGGTTGGATGTTGGAGGGGCGCTCGTTTGGGCGCTCCTCTTGCATAGACGCGCATCGTGCTGACCGGAGAGGGCGCGGCAGAGGTCGCTGGAAAGCGAGCGCCCCTACGTCGCCAAGGCGCGGGCGATTGTTGGGATGCCTAGTTCCTGGGCGTCCGCCGCTGCGATGCGCGACAACTCCGCCGCGCGCGAGGCTTCGCCCGTCGCAGCGAGCAGCGTCGCGTAATGGTGGCGGGTATGGGCGGTCCAGGTACGCTGGCGTGTGCGGATGTTGTGCGCGAGCGCGTGTTCGAAGTGCGTCGCCGCTTCCATCATCTCGCCCAGGTACGCCGCAAGCTGGCCGAGGATGAGTGATGCCGAGCCGAACGAGATCGCGCCGGCCGTCGAGGCATTGCGCGCCGCATACGGCGAAAGCAGCGCGTAAAGCCCGGCAGCGACCTCTCGCGCGTCCGTCGCGATAGCGGCGTGCGACATGAAGATCGTCGCCATCCACCACAGGTAGTCCTTCGGAATGTCGCGGATCGACGACCCCGCCAGCTGTTCGAGATGCGCGCGCGCCTCGTCGAGCCGCCCCGTCTCCGCGCAGATCAGCGCGAGCGATGCGCGCGGGGCGTTCTGGCGCGGCGCAAGATCGACGACGCGGCGGTAGGGCTCGTACAGCTCTTCGATGCGGCCCTGGTGCCAGCGGATCAATAGAAACTGGATCCCGAAGCGGTAGCTGCTGTTCGAATTGCCGCCGTAACTCTCGTCGAGCTTGCGTGACTCCATCAGCAGCCCGAGTGCGTCTCGAAGATCGCCGTCAGCCGTAGCGTGCGTCGCGAGGCAGCTCAGCCCGGCGGCCATGATGCCGGCCGCATCGACCATCTCGCCGACACGACGGATCGCGCGCGCTTCGATACGCGCACCGTCGACATCTCCACTTTCGAGCAGGTCCTCGTGCCGCAACAGGTGCGCCTCGTACTCGGCGATCGGCGTGCGCACGCGCTCCTGCAGGCTGATGAGGTCGCAGGTCAACTCAACGCGCTCGTCGAGCGTGTCGGGCGATGTGATGTACAACCGCAGGCGCGAGAGCGTGTACGACAGCACCTCCGGCTCGCCGACAACGCGCGCGATGGCCACGGCCTCGCGTAGGCGACCCTCGATATCGGCGTCGATGTTGCCGGCGACGGAGACGCGGCCGGTGACATGCTGTTCGTCGTCCGGGCGCGCCGCAGCGGCCATCGGTCGCGCGCTCGCAGCGAGCAGCCGCGCGCGTCTCGCGCTGGGACCGGGCGGCGTACGCCTGAGCGCATCGGTGATCAATTCCACTGCTTCGCGTTGGCCCGCGTTGTTGTTCGGGACGCTGTCCGCGGCCGCCTGGAAGTGCACGAGCGCGCGGGCTTCGAGATCCATCGCACCCGCGCGTCCGGCGAGCATAGCGGCCCGGCGCGCATACTCAGCGACGTCCTTAGAACCGTGGCCTGCGCTCGTCGCGGAGGCGAGCTTCAGCCAGAGGTCGGCCTCGCGCTCGTCATCCGGGCCGGCGGCGTGCAGGCGGTCGATCGCGTCCCGGTATCCAGCGATCGCCTCTGCGTAGTCGCGCCGTCGCATCGCACCATCGGCCGCGAGCAGCGGCTCCGCGATCGCCGCCTCGACAGCGTTCGTCAGGCGCTCGACGCTGCGGATCTCGGCTGCGAGCGTTTCCGTTTCGGTGGCGGGTGTCGCGCTCAGTTCCGAGGCGAGGAGCTCGCAAAGGCGATCGTACTGGCGCAGCGCGAGGTCACGCTGGCCTTCCATGCCGTATGCGCGCATGAGACCACGGTGCGCCTCTTCGGAGAGCGGGTTGATGGCGAGCACTGCGTGGTATTGCGCGACAGAGTCGTCGAAGCGGCGGCGCTGGATGTATCGCTCGGCCAGCTCGAACCGCAGCCGTTGCTGGAGCGTGCGAAACTCCCCGCGATGACCCTCTGTCCACGGCTCGTAGAGGTCAGCGGGGAGCAATTCACCACCGCATGACGCGATCGCGCGCTCGAACGCAGGCAGTTCGCGGCTGGCGAAGGCGAGCCGCGCATCCTCGCGCATTGTGTCGATGTCGAGCACCGCGTCTGGATCGAGCGTGACGGCACCGCGACTGAGCACGATCAGGTCCTCCACGCCGGCCTTGCGCGCGGCCGTGCGGAGGTGGTGGATGTTCTTGTAGAAGCTGCTGCTGCCCGCTTCGGCGTCGGCTTCGGGCCAGAGCAGGTCGATGAGCTGGTCGCGGTGCATCGTCCGGCGGGGCTGGAGGGCTAGGATCTTGACGATGGCGGCGGCCTTGGCGGGCTTCCAGGCGCCGTCGATCACGGTGGCGTCGCCGTGACGCACCTCGAAGCCGCCAAGCAGCCGGATGGAGACTGTCATGGGGAATCTGCGCCCTCAGGTGTGACAGCCGCCCTCCACGGCCATCGCTCGTAAGGATATGAGATGCAGCTGGAAGGTTTTTGGAAGGTTCGGGGCTCTATTCTCCGGCCGTCGGGCGAGGTGCGAGCAACCGTTTCCCTCCCAAAGAGCGGCGGCTCGCACCGGCCCGCAAACGTCCGGGCCCGCTCCTGGGAGGGCGGAACAGGCGGCGGACGGCAATCGGGAGGGACCAGAAGGAGCACATGTACGTGAATCGATGGATAACCAGAATGGCGATGGCCGGGCTGATGCTCGGCGCAGCGGTGGGCGTGGTTGCCTGCTCGGACGATGACAGCGACCCGATGACGCTTGAGGCGTACATCGCGGCGGTAGACGAGATCGACAACGAGACGACAGCGTCGATCGATGCCGGATTCGAGGGTATGCCCGAAGAGCCGACGATCGACGACGTGCGCGAGGGGTTCGGCAACATTCCGACGCAACTGGAAGAAGCCGCGGACGAACTGGAGCAACTCAGCCCGCCTGAAGAACTGGAGGATCAACAGGAAGCGCTAGTCGGCGCGTTGCGCGACTATGCGGCTGCTGCGGACGACGTGATCGAAAACGCCGCCGACGCTACGACTGTTGAGGCGTTCTTTGCGCTGACCGAGTCCGAAGAGTTCACGGCGGCGGAGACCGCGTTCGAGACTGCGTGCCTTGACCTCCAGAACTACGCCGCTGACAACGGTGTCACGGCCGATCTGGGTTGCACAGACCCGGAGGAAGGCTCAGCAGCCGCAGAGCAGGCGATCCAAGACGTCGTGACGGCGTGGAACGCGAGCGACGCCGATGCGTTCGCGGCGCTGTTCACGGATGCAGGGCTCGTCGCAGTGTTCGGCGAGGGCGAAGATGCGCCACGCGCTGACATCGTGGCCTTCCTGCCCGAGGTCGTCGGTGACGGCGCCCTCGCCATACGCGAGATCTCGTCGGAGTCGACGGACACCGGCGCGGACGTGACGGTGCTCTGGGTGTCAGGCAAGGTGCTCGAGAGCCTTCGCTTCTCGCTCATCGACGATGGCGGGACTTGGAAGATCGACGGTCAGGAGACACTCGAGGTAGAAGCGCCCGCCGGCGCGACCGTCGTGAACGTCGACCTCAATGAGTTCGCCTTCGGGCTGGACGCGAGCCAGATCACGTCGGCTAGCCCGATCGTGCTCCAGGGGAGCAACGTCGGGACACAACTCCACCACATGGTCTTTGCGAAGATTCCGGAGGACGCCGTGATCGAGGAGATCCTCGCGAGTGACGATCCGGCCGGCGTCGAGAACATCGGCGGCGGCGAGCCCTTCCCGCCCGGCGAGAGCCAGACGCTCGTTATCGCTGAGCCGCTAGAGCCGGGTCGCTATGCGCTCGTTTGCTTCTTGCCTGACACGACCGACCCGGAAGAGACACCGCATGCGTTCCAGGGCATGGTCGCGGACATCACGGTTGAATAGCCGCTAACGCGGGGCGGTGGCCACGCCGAACGGGGAGGCGTCCGAAAGGGCGCCTCTTCTTCATTTCTTCCGTCATAGGCCAAGTACAATCTGTTCGTGCCGAACGACCACACCCGCCGTCCCGACCCTGGCCGCTTCTCGAACCAGATCATTGCCCACGCCACCTGTGTCATCCGTGAACTCTGTGGGTAAGAACCGCGTCGCGCTCGGCGCCATCGTCCTCATCGCGGTCGTGATCCGCCTGCTCTGGATCGGCTATGCCGACTTCACGCCCACCCTCAGCGACGACGCCGGACGCTACGACTTTCTCGGCCAGTCGCTCGCGGCGGGCGGCGGCTTCATCAACCCCAACGGCACGACGACGATGTTCTGGCCGCCCGGCTATCCCTTCCTCCTCTCGACGCTCTATCGCATCACGCCGAGCGCGCACGAAGTGACCGTCGCCCTCGTCTTCAACGCCGTTATCGGCGCCGCGACGTGCATTCCCATCTATGCCCTCGCGTCACGCATCCGGCTGAGACTCCCCTCGCCCCTTGAGGGAGAGGGGTTGGGGGTGAGGGTCGCCCCTCTTGCCGCCGCCGCGTTGTTCGCGTTCTTCCCGAGCATGATCTTCTTCAGCGGCGTCACCCTCACCGAGACATGGTTCACATTCCTGCTTACGACGGCGCTCTACCTCCTCGTGCTCGGCGAGGAACACAACTCATGGCCCATCCGCATCGCGACAGCGCTCCTCATCGGCTACGCCGCCCTCGTCCGCGGCCAAGCGATGCTGCTCCCGCTCGTCGCGATCCCGTTCTGGCTCACAGCCGCGAAACAAGCTCCCCCTCTCCACGGCGTGGAGAGGGGGTCGGGGGGTGAGGTGCCGTCCAGCCACCGCTCCCTCCTCCTGAAGATCGCTGCAGCAACCGCGCTCGCCGCCGCCGTCGTCCTTCCGTGGACGATCCGCAACTACATCGAGTCCGACAGCTTCGTCGCGCTCTCCTCCAACGCCGGCGTCGACTTCTACATCGGGCACTCCGAGGACGCCACAGGCCGCGGACGCATCGTGGATGAACTCGTCTTCCGCTATCCCGAACTGCCGCAGCCAGAAGCGGAGGCGCGTATCAACCGCGAAGGCTTCCGCGAAGGCATCGAGTTCGCGATCAAGAATCCCGTGCGCGAGGTCGAACTCTCAGTGAAGAAGGTCTGGTATCTCTACAACGGCGACCACGAAGCGCTCGCCTGGACCGACGGCCACGGCGAGCGTCCCTTCATGGCCGAACGCACCCGCAACGCCCTCGCCGCCATCTCAAGCGGCTACTACTTCATCATCATGGCGATGGCGGTCGTCGGCATCGCACTCTGGCTCCGCGCGCGCTCATGGCGCACCGACGCAACCGGCGTCCTGCTTTTATCGGTCGTCGCCTACTGGACCATCGTGCACGTAGCGTTCTTCGGCGACCAGCGGTTTCATGCGCCCATCTTGCCGCTGATGTGCATCTGGGCCGCCGTGATAGTCGGTGTTCTCGTGCGAAGAATCCGACCGACTCCGGACGAGTCATCCTGAGCGAAGCGAAGGATCTTCGCTAAGCACCACCGCGACCACATGCGACAGCGCCACTAATCATGCAGTAGGGGCGCCGCTTGCCGCGCCCTGTTCGTACAAGCGAAGGACTCCGATGCGAAAGCGCCATCACGCACGTCACACCACCGCCAACCCAAACTCCTCCGCAATCCGCAGCGCCGTCTCCTCAGCAGGAACCGACGTCGTATTCAACTCCAAACTGCGTCGACCAGAGATCGGCGACGAAAAGTCATGCCCGGAGGAAAACGCCCGCAGCCCCGCGACCGAGTCAACCTTCCGTCCGATGCGATGTTCCGCGACGACGCGCTCTTCCTGGACGGCCGCCTCGCACGTGAGAAGCACGAAGTCGACCGACCCGCCGTGCCCTTCGATGAGATCGCAGATCCGCCCGACGTACGCGTCGTCGTGCGGGTGCGCATACACGAACGTGAAGATGAGACTGGTGCCCTGCCGCGCAGCCTCGCCGATAACCAGCCGCCGCACCTGCTCGACCAGCGGGTTCAGCGTCGGTGATCCGATCGGGAACACCGCGCGCACGCAGTCGAAGCTCAGGTGATTGTCGAACACCGCCAGCCCCGTCAGCCGCCCCAACTCGCGCGCCACCGTCAGCTTCCCGACGGCGGGCGGCCCGTAGATAAAGATCAGTCTCATTCCCGCCTCCGGTGCTAGTCCCACAACGCAACCAACGGCAGCCCCGCCGTCGACAGCGCCTCATTCAACTCGGCGATGTGATACACGTCGTGCGCGAACGACCGCTGGATGATGGCGCCACGCGTGCCCACCCACTCCTCCGTCGGAAACGACCGCCGCAGCTCTTCATCGAGCATCTCCAGCGTCCACCCATCGAGCGCGCCCTCGACGATCCGGAACGTCGAGTCGAGCGCATCGGCAAGCGCGGCCGGCCCCCACACATGCTCGAGGTCTTCGTCGCCGGGACAGTTGTAGAGCGCGTTCGGGAACGGCGTGGTCTCCGCCCCCGGCTCACCCGCAAGCCCGCACAACCCCGACACCCGCTGGCACGCCAGGTGCCCCACCGTCGCCCACAACGGCCAGCGGCCGGGCACCGGCACAATCGCCAACTGCGCGTCCGTCATCGCAGCGACCACGTCGCGCAGGCGGCGGTTGTATGTGGGCCATGTGCTGTATGCAGATCGGATTGTCATGAGCCGCAGGTGTCTGAACCGCGCACATCGCTCGCCAACACGCCATGAATCGCATCCGCTGGGACCGTGAACGGTCCACCTCCGGATCCCCAAGCATGCGAGTCGTAGCTGTTGTTGCGGTTGTCGCCAAGAACGAAGAATGTGCCGTCTGGAATGGTCGCTGGTTCAAACGCGTAGTTGGGAGGGTCTTGCGCGTAAACGTCGCCATCGACGGCCTCTCCATCAATAAGGACGGTGCCATTGGCGATCTCAATGGTCTCTCCGGGCAGACCGACCACTCGCTTGATGAAGTAGCGCGACGGGTCAAGTGGGAAGTCGAACACGATTACTTGCCACCGTAAGATTTCGCCCGTCGCCGCCTCCGGTTCCACCACGTCTCCCGGACACAGTGCTGGCACCATGCCGATCCCGTCATTCACCCAGGATTCTGTCTTGTCGACACTGACGCCGATCGAGCACGCAACAGTCAGTGCGACGGACATACAGAGAATGGTGAAAGGCAATTTCATGAGTCGATC
Organism: Dehalococcoidia bacterium; assembly: GCA_021731085.1. Taxonomy (GTDB): domain Bacteria; phylum Chloroflexota; class Dehalococcoidia; order DSTF01; family JACRBR01; genus JACRBR01. The sequence continues at coordinate 9,774 of JAKFYB010000001.1, read as the reverse complement.
TACACCCGTAGAACACCCAACGTCACCGCGTGCCCATCGACATCCGCCGACTCCACCTGCGCTCCCGCAGGCGCATTGCCCTCCACGACCTCCACCGCAAGCGTCTCCTGACGCACGTACTCCCCGAACTCCGACATCACAGCCCGCACCTCATCATCGCCCGTAAAGTGCACCCTGATCCGGTCCGCGATCTCGAACCCCGCGTCCTTACGCAGATTCTGGACCCGATGCACGATCTCCCGCGCGAGACCCTCGCGTACCAGCTCCGGCGTCAGCTCCGCCGACACGATCACGACCGCGCCGTTCTCCCCGGCCGACGCGAAGCCCTCCTTCTCGCGGCCGTTCACCAACAGCTCGTCGGGCGCCAGCGTCTTGCCCGCGATCTCCACCGTCTGCCTCGCGCCCACGGCCCTCGCGATCTCGCTGCGACGTTCGTCCGAGATCGCACCCAGCTCGCGCGAGATCACCTGCACGTCCTTGCCGTACTTCTGCCCCAGCAGCTTCAGGTTCGGCTTCACCTCGAAGCGCAGGAAGTCCGACTCATCCCGCACGATGCGCAGCTCGCGCACGTTCAGTTCCTCCAGCAACTGCGGCGCCAACCGTTCGAGCGCCGCCTCCTCCGCCGCCGTCGGCAGCTTCACGAACAGTTCCGCCACCGGCTGCCGCACCTTGATCGCCGCCTTCGACCGCGCGGCGCGTCCGAGGGAGGCTACGCGCATCACGAGGCGGGTTTCTTCTGAGAGGGTGCGGTCGATGCGGGCGGGATCCGCGACGGGCCAGTCGGTGAGGTGTACGCTCTCGACGAACTCGGAGGTGCCCCCACCACGCGGGCTGAAAGCCCGCGCTCCGTCGGCCGCGACCACCAGGTTCTGATACATCTCCTCACTTAAGAACGGCGTAAACGGCGCCATCAGCTTCGCCACCGTCACCAAACACTCGTACAACGTCGCGTACGCCGCGCCCTTATCCGCGTCCGACTCCGACTTCCAGAACCGCCGCCGCGACCGCCGCACGTACCAGTTCGACAGATCGTCGACGAACGCCTCGATCGCCTTCCCCGCCGCCGCGATATCGAAGTCTGCAAGCCGCTCCGTCACCGTCTCAATCAGTTGGTGAAGTTCCGACAGCACCCACCGATCAAGTTCAGACTCTGCCCTTTGCTCTTCGTCCTTTGCTGTCGCAGCCGGCGACCATCCATCCAGCGACGCATACGTGACAAAGAACGCGTAGGTGTTCCACAGCGTCAGGAAGAACGACCGCCGCACTTCGTCTGCCTGCGCATAGCCGAAGTTGATGTTGTTCGCCGGATTGTGCCGCAGGAACAACCAGCGCATCACGTCGACGCCCATATTGTCGGCCGCATCCTCAAACCAGATCGCGTTACCGGCGCTCTTGTGCATCTCCGCGCCGTGCTCGTCGCGCACCATCGCGTGGCCGAGCACCGTCTCGAACGGAGGGCGGTTCTCGAGCGCCGTCGACATCGTCAGCAGGCTGTAGAACCAGTTGCGGAACTGCCCCGGAAACGCCTCGGTGATGAACGCTGCCGGAAACCACTCCTCCCAGTACGACTTATCGTCGCGATAATGCAGCGTCGCGTACGGCACGATGCCCGCATCCAGCCACGGGTTCCCAACATCCGGAATGCGCGAGACAACAGCCCCACACTTCGCGCAGGCGATCTTCACGGCGTCGATGAACGGCTTGTGCGGCGAGTGTCCCTCGAAGACGTCCCAGCCCTCGACGGCGCGTTCCTTGAGTTCCGTCTCGCTGCCGATGACCTCGAAGTGACCGCACTCGCAGTTGTAGATCGGCAGAGCGAGGCCGTAGTAGCGCTTCTTCGAGATCATCCAGTCGTCCATGTTCTTGAGCCAGTCCAGCTCCCGCGCCAGACCGAACTCCGGGATCCACCGGATCTGCTTCGTGACCTCGGCGATCTGCTCGCGCAGTTCGTCCATGCTGATGAACCACTCGTCGACCAGGCGGAAGATCAGCTCTGTGCCGCAGCGCCAGCAGTGCGGATAGCGGTGCGGGTACTGCTGCGTGCGATACATGAAGCGCTTGTCGCGTAGCTGTTCGAAGATCGCGTCGCGCGTCGCCGTGTCGCCGACGTTCGCACTGCTGAGCGCGCCGAACCCATCGAGATACACGCCTTCGTCGTTGACCGGCGCGATCACCGGCAGGCCGAACTGCTTGCTCAGCCCGAAGTCCTCCTTACCGCAGCCCGGCGCGATGTGGACGATGCCCGTGCCCTCATCGTCCGACACGTCCTTCCACTCGATCACGCGATGCTCGATGCCCTGCGCGACCGGCAGCTCGTCGAACGGCCCCCGATACATCAGCCCGACAAGATCAGAGCCCTTCACTTCGCCAAGCTCTTCGTACCCCGGCTTCAGCGCGACCTTCGCCGCGCCCTTCGAGACGTACAGCACTTCGGCGATGCCGTTGTTGTCCTGCTGCACGCGCTGGTACGTGAGGTCGGGATGCACCGCCGCCGCGATGTTCCCCGGCAGCGTCCACGGCGTCGTCGTCCAGACGAGCAGGTACTCGCCCGGCCGCTCGAGCAGCGGGAACTTCACGTACACGCTCTGGTGCGTGACTTCGCGATACCCGTCGGTGACGATCTCGTGCTCCGAGATGCCGGTGCCACAGCGCGGACACCACGGCATCACGTCGTGGCCCTTGTAGATGTAGCCCTTGTCGAAGCACGTCTTCAGAAAGCCCCAGATCGTGTAGTTGTTCTCGTCGCTGTTCGTGTAGTAGCTGTTGTCCCAGTCCATCCAGTAGCCGAGCCGGATCGACTGTTCGGTGATGCGGTCGGCGAAGCGCTGCACGCGCGCCTTGCACTCGTCGACGAACTTGTCGACGCCGTACTCGACGATGTCCTTCTTCGACGTAAAGCCGTGCTCCTTCTCGACCTCCACCTCGATCCATAACCCCTGGCAGTCGAAGCCGTTCTGGTACCGCTGCTTCTCGCCGAGCATCGCGTGGAAGCGCTGGTACGCGTCCTTGTAGCTGCGGCCCCACGCGTGGTGCACGCCCATCGGATTGTTCGCCGTGATCGGCCCGTCGATAAACGACCACCGCCGCTCCGACGCGTCGTTGCGATGCAGGTACTTCTCGATCATCCCCTCGTCGTGCCACCACTGAAGAATGCGCTTCTCCATCTCCACAAACGAAGGCCGCGTGCTAACCGGTTCCATGCTCTTGCTCCCTCACCCACTCGCGCACAACAAAACGCCCGTCCCCAACAAAGGGACGGGCTCGAAAGAGCTCGCGGTACCACCCTCGTTCCCGGATCGCGCCTCCAGTCCGGAGCGCGGGCTTTCAGCCCGCGTGCGTCGATTCCGAGCACTCAATTTTCGGGCGCCAACACGCCCCGCCCCAATAACGGTGGGCCTCCGAATCCAGCTACCAGCTTCCACGCGAAGCGCCTCGCCAGACCGGCTCAAGAGTGATCTTCGGCCCGCACATCGCACCCAGCTCTCACCGTCCCGGGCTCGCTCAGCGATGGTGTCGGGCGTACTCGTCTCCATCAATGCCGTTGGCGCCAGTATAGGCGTGGCCTTCTGATCCGACAACGGCCAAGCGCGTGGCACAAACGTGCCATTAGGCCCCAGCGCGTGGATGCATGTGCGACATACAGTGGCTGCGAAGGAGATTCACCATGGCACACCCTGTCGTCCATTGGGAGATCGCAGCGAAGGACGCGGCCAAGCTCAACAGCTTCTATCACGACCTTTTCGGTTGGCAGATAGATTCGGCGATGCCGGGATACGGGCTGGTTGCTGGTGACCCGCCAGGCATCGGCGGCGGAATCATGCAGACCGAGGGCGATATGCCACCGTACGTCGCGATCTACGTGTCCGTCGAGGACCTCGACGCGATGCTCGCGCAGGCGCAGAGCCTCGGCGGCACGCCCGTCGTGCAACCGAGGGAGATCCCCGGCGGGGGCATGTTCGCCATGTTCGCCGATCCCGAGGGCCACATGATTGGCTTGTTCAAGGAGCGCACTTAAGCCCAGCGTGCTCGACTACGGAACCAAACACACGCGCCCAAACGCCGCGCGCGATTCGATGTACGCGTGCGCCGCTGCCGCTTCCGACAGCGGGAACGTCTTGTCGATCGCTACCTTCAGCTCGCCCTTTTCGATGTCGGCGAGAATCTTGTTCATCATCGGCACCACGCGCGCGGCCGAGCGGAACGTCTCCAGGCCGAAGAACACGCCCGTCAGCGACGCGTTTGCGCCGGACAGCGGGCCGACGTCGATGCCCTTGCCCTCGCGGCTCACGTTGCCGACCGTGATCACGCGCCCGCGATACGCCGCGCAGAGAATACTCCCCTCCAGCGTCTTCCCGCCGACAGAGTCCACCACCAGGTCGACTCCGGCGCCGTTTGTCAGCTTGCGCACCTGCTCGACGAATCCGCCTTCTCGGTAGTTCACGCCGTGGTCCATGCCGTACTCGCGTAGCCGCTCCAGCTTCTCGTCCGACGACGACGTCGCGATCACCGTCGCGCCCGCGCGCTTCGCGAACTGCACCGCCGCGATCCCCACGCCCGACGTCCCCGCCTGGATCAGCGCCGTCTCGCCCTTCTGCAGGCGACCGAACTCGTGTACACAGTCGTGCGCCGTCCCGAACGCCACCGGCACCGCCGCCGCCTGCTCGAACGTCACGCCGTCCGGCACCAGCCACGTCGACGTCACCGGCACCGACGCCATCGCCGCGTGCGAGCCGTTCGCCATCAGCGCCGTGACGCGATCGCCAACTTTGCGATCCGTGACCTCCGCCCCGACCTCGCGCACGACGCCCGCGCAGTTGTAGCCGACGATGTGCGGCTTCCGCACCAGGTCGCCGCCCGCGCGATTCAGCACATCCCCGCCCTCGATGGCAATCGCCTTCACGTCGATCAGCACGCCCTTTGGGTGCAGCTCCGGATCCGGCACATCCTCGTACTTGAACACGCTCGCCGCGCCCGTCTCGTAATACACAGCAGCTTTCATGTCATTTCTCCTTCCAGCCTGAACCTATTCTGTGACCTTCTGTGTCCTCTGTGGATCGATCCTCAGCGCATCCGCTTATAGACGTCCGGATCCGCCTTCTCCATCCACCGTCCGTCATCCACCGCGATCCGCGTCCATCCAGACTTCTCATATAAGGTATGCGCGTCGCGAGTCCCGAGCATCCACCGCCGCAGCCCCTGTAGCCGTGGATGCGCCGACACGCACTCCATCAACCACACCGAAAGTCCGCGCCCACGATACTCCTCGATCACAAACACGTCCGCCAGGTACGCGAACGTCGCGTAATCCGTCACGACGCGGGCGAATCCGACCTGTCCGTCCGGCACGTAGACGCCGAAGCACAGCGAGTTCTCGATCGCGCGCTCGACGACCTCAAGCGGCACACCCTCCGCCCAGTACGACCGCCGAAGAAATGCATGCACGAACACAACATCCACCCGCGCCCGCTCATCGCAAACAACAAACTCCCCCCGCGTCCACGTATCACTCAAACCAAACCCTCATCCCCAGCGGAAATCCCGACACAAACCCATCCGTTCCATCTGTGTCATCGGTTGAAAGACCCTGAATCCTCCGCGGCCTCTGCGCCTCTGCGGTGAAAGAAGTGTCCGAACGTATCCAACGGCCTCTTGCGCAGCGCCAACAAAACCTCCTGTAGATCCAGAAGCCTTCTGTGCTTTCTGTGTCCTCTGTGGATCGTCAGTCGCTGACTAGCTGAGATGCTCCCGATAGAACGCCAGCGTCCGCTCCCACGTCACCTTCGACTCTGCCGGAGCGTGCGCTTCAGGCCGCGTGTCGTTGAAGAACCCGTGCTCCGTCCCCGGATAGATGTGCATCTCCGCCGACTTCCCCGCGTCCTTGAGCTTCTGCTCGAGCCCGTGCACCATCTCTTCTTTGATCCAGCCGTCGTTGCCGGCGTAGTGCCCCAGCACCGGACCCTTGAGCTTCGTGAGATCCGGGTGCTCGCCCATCATCACGCCGTAGTAGATCACCGTCGCATCGATCGGCTTCAGCGTCGAGATGAACAGCGACAGCCGCCCACCCATGCAGAACCCGACGCTACCCACCTTGCCCGTGCCGTTCTCGTGATCCTTCAGAAACTCATAGGCGCCGGAGAGGTCCTTCGCGGCCTCCTCCATCTTCAGCTCCATCATGATCTTGCCCGCCTCGTCCGGCTCGGCCGTTACCTTGCCGTGATAGAGGTCCGGCGCCAGCGCGAGATACCCCTCCGCCGCGAACCGGTCCGCGATGCCTTTGATGTTGTCGTTCAGCCCCCACCACTCCTGGATCACGATCACGCTCGGCCCCTTGCCACCTCCGGCCGGCATCGCCAGGTACCCCTCCGCCGTCCCGCCGTTGCTCGCGAACGTCACGATCTCGCCCATCTCGCACTCTCCTTATTAGTGTTGGTATTAGGGGCTGATCATACGACCGCCTGCTTCTAGGCTCTAGGGCGCGCATTCGAGCGATTAAGTCTGTGTTACGCACGGCCGCCGTAGCTTCGAACCACGCTCTCCGACAAGGAGATCGCGCCGCACCGCGCCCTACAATAGATGCAGTATCAGTCAGGGGAGACAACAGCATCATGATGGACGACCAGCGCGAGTTCGTGCTCCAATCTTGTCGCGACAACGACATCAAGTTCATTCGGCTCTGGTTCACCGATATCCTCGGCTTCCTCAAGAGCTTCGCCATCACGGTCGAAGAGCTCGAGCAGGCGCTCGAGGAGGGCCAGGGCTTCGACGGCAGCGCCATCGAGGGCTTCGCGCGCGTCGACGAGTCCGACATGGTCGCCTTCCCCGACCCCTCGACGTTCGCCCTCCTCCCGTGGCGCCCGCGCGAACGCGGCGTCGCGCGGATGTTCTGCGACATCCAGCATCCCGACGGCACGCCGTTCGAGGGCGACCCCCGCTACGTCCTCAAGCGCCAGCTCAAGCGTGCGACCGATCTCGGCTACACCTTCTACGTCGGACCCGAGCTCGAGTTCTTCTACTTCAAGTCGTCAGAGGCGCCAGAGACGCTCGACAAGGGCGGCTACTTCGACCTCACGCCGCTCGACGTCGCCAGCGACCTCCGCCGCGAGACCATCATGCTGCTCGAAGAGATGGGCATCGGCGTCGAGTACTCGCACCACGAAGTCGCGCCCAGCCAGCATGAGATCGATCTCCGCTACACGGACGCGCTCACGATGGCCGACAACGCAATGACCTACCGCCTCGTCGTGAAGGAGGTTGCGCTCGCCAACAACGTCTACGCCACCTTCATGCCGAAGCCGCTCGCGAACGAGAACGGCAGCGGCATGCACACGCACCAGTCGCTGTTCAAGGGCGACGAGAACGCCTTCTTCGACGAGAACGATGAGTACCACCTGTCGCCGATCGCGAAGTCGTACATGGCTGGCATGCTCAAGCACGCGCCCGAGTTCACGCTCGTCACGAACCAGTGGGTGAACAGCTACAAGCGCCTCGTCCCCGGCTACGAAGCGCCCGTCTACCTCACGTGGGCGCGCCGCAACCGCAGCGACCTCATCCGCGTGCCCGAGTACCGCAAAGGCAAGGAGATGTCGACGCGCATCGAGTACCGCGCGCCAGACGGCGCCTGCAACCCCTACCTCGTGTTCGCCGTCATGCTCGCGGCCGGCCTCGAAGGCATCGAGAAGGAGTACCCGCTCGGCGCGCCGACGGAGGAGAACGTCTTCGAGCTATCGCAGGACGACCGCAAAGCGCGCGGCATCGAAGTCCTCCCCGGCAGTCTGAAAGAAGCGATCGAAGCCTTCTCGAACAGCGACTTCGCCCGCCGCGCCCTCGGCGACCACGTCTACGAATCGCTGCTGAAGAACAAAACGATCGAGTACGACCAGTACCGCCGCCACGTCACCGACTACGAAATGGACCGCTACCTGGCCGTGCTGTAGCTCACCTCGCGGCAGGGACTACACTGCCGCGATGGAATACCGCACCCTCGCGCGCGACGAGATCGACCGCATCTGGACGATCGACCGCAGCGAGCACATCGACAACGTCTACCGCGTCGTCGAAGGCGAGTTGCACCTCGAAGCACAACCCATCGATGCTCCCGGCTGGCCTGCCGATACTGAGCCCACCTACACGCCGCTCCTCATCGAAACATTTCAGCGCGGCGGCGGCTTCTTCGCGGCATTCGACGGCGAGCAGCTGGCCGGCCTCTCCGTGCTCGACACCGTCTGGCTCGGGCCGAACCGCGATCTCCTCCAGCTTGAGTTCATGCACGTCGGGCGCGATTATCGAGGCAAGGGCCTGGGTAAGACGTTGTTCGAGCAGGCGGCGAGTGCGGCACGCGAACGCGGCGCCCGCGGCCTCTACATCTCAGCAACGCCTTCGGAGAACACAATTCACTTCTACCAGAGTCGCGGCGCGAAGGTGCTGGCCGAACCCGACCCAACACTGTTCGCCCTCGAGCCGGAGGACATCCACCTCGAGTGCCCGGTGTAGTCTCAGGGCGTCAGGCTGGGATCCTGCCCTGGTCCCCTGACGCACCAGTAGTGCGCGTTCGATCCTGAGCCGATCGAACTGGGGTCAAGCGGAACTTCGTCCGCGACCCACACGTACCACGCCGAAATGCCGTCCCCGCGCACGTTCGACGTCCAGGTTGCCCACAGATATTGCGTGCCTGTCGGCAAACCGGTAAAAGGATGATTGGTCGGGAGTTGCGCGCCCGGCTTCGAACCGTCGATTAGTGACGAGAATTCCGCGATCGACGGAAGGCGCCAGCCGTAACGTCCGCCGGTCGCCGTCCGTTGACATGCGTCGGTAGCGGCAGCCCATGTTGCACCGCCTTGCGGAACATCCCGCTGCCACACAAGACCGGTCTCGTTGTCCAGGACGCCGGCGCCGTTCATCACGCATATGAAGCGCCCACTTTCACAGTCGGCCTCGGCCGTCAGCAGCCGGTGCCAGGTACCCCCAATGTCATCCAGCGACTTCATCGTCGATCCGGGCACACCCGGCGGGTCGAGCGATCCACCACTCACGATGCTCGCGCCGGAAACGAGCACGAGGATACTCAGCACGCCGACAATCGACCAGGCCAGCTTCTCCCGAAATCTCATCGAACACCTCCACAACGTGATGCCCGAATGTTAGCCCTTCTGACGCAAATCGATAGACAGGCTGTCAAGGTCGCTGGATCGATCAGTCCGAACTCAGCGCCCGAATCCGCCGCATGATTGACACCTCATCAGTGATCACCACATCCAGCCCCCACTCGAGCACGCGTTCGAGCCGCTCTTCGTCGTTGATCCCCCACGTTGAGACCCAGTGCACATCCTCTCGCAGTTCGCGCGCGAGTTCGGCGCTCAACATCCGGTAGGAAATGCAGATCGCGTCGTTCTCGCGCTCCTTCAGCAGCGGCCGCACCTTCCACAACTCCCACGGACGCCCGACAGAGTGAAACAGCATGATGTTCGGGTATGCCCGCAACGACCGCAGGTGATCCCAGAACCGCGAACTGATCATGACCGGATGCTCGCCGCCGTCGCGATGCAGCGCGTCCAGCAGCGCCGCCGGCATCCCGCGCGCGCTGCCCTTCACATCGATCATGATCCCCATGCCGTCCGGTAGCGCCCGCAGAATCTCACCTAACTCCAGTTGCTTCGGCGGCCGCCGCCCGACCCACCAGCGATCCCACAACACCGGCACCGGCCCGAGCGTCCGCGCGTGCCGCACCTCCAGCCGCCCCTTCCGCAACCAGACATCCGCCTCGACATAGTCCGCCCC